>NZ_JBTXLW010000015.1:0-95750 GCF_054871795.1 Enterococcus sp. LJL51
TTACTCGTTCGTTTAATCAAAATCAATTCGATGCGATGGTAAGTCTTGCCTATAATTGTGGTACTGGAATTTTTACAGTAGATAATTGGGATAGAAATGCTTCCGATAGTTACATTACGGAATCCTTCCCTAATTATATCAACGCAGGATCAGAATTTGAAGAAGGTTTACGGCGCCGTCGTCAAGAAGAAATTAGTCTATTTAACACACCCGTAAGTGGTAGTGAAATTACAAGAAAAGGAGAAACGACTATGCAATGTATTTATTGGAAACCACGTGCAGGAGTACCTGGACAAGAGGATGCTTATTATTTTGATGGAAGTGTATCGAAGCACTTGGGACATTTGGATCAAATTAAAATTTTAAAATCCATTTATATGGATAATAATGGAAAAGCGATGCCAGAGTATCACTTTAGTTCATCTGTACCTTGGCATATACGACTTGAACAAATTTCAGGAATCAAGCCTGTTTCATGAATGATGGGCTAAAATAACAATTGAAAAACTATTATAAAAATTGTGATAGCAGGACTGCAGATATTCTTCTGTTTTAGAAATAGCCTATAGTCTTAATATAAGGAAGTGGGACAATAGTCAGAAGAAAATCTGATTATTGTCTCACTTTTTTAATTTTAGGGTACACAAAAAGCACACAGCCTTGTATGATTAAAGTGACCAAACCCAATCAAAAGGAGCGTGCTTTTATGTTTAAAAATTATACCATCAATCAAACGATTTTACCATTAGAGTTGGAACAGTTTATTCCCGAAACAGATGTCGCTTTTGCGGTTAATGCCTTAGTCGAAGCCATGCCGCAAACACTCTTTAATAAATTAGAAGAACAATTAGGCCGACCGGCCTACCACCCGAAGATGCTATTAAAAATTATTCTGTATGCGTATACTCAGCGTGTCTTTTCTGGTCGGAAAATGGAATTTCTGTTGGATGACAGCTATCGTATGCGCTGGTTAGCGAACCACGAACAAGTCAGCTATCGCACCATTAATCGATTCAGAAGTCAGGAGACATTGGACATCTAAAGGCTCATTTGGCGTTCCATCGTTTCCATTTACGTGGAAAACAAGGAGCGAAGATTGATGTTGGTTTAGCTCTCATGGCACTAAATCTAAGAAAATTAGGAAAATATATGGAGAGAAAGAGAAGGGAAGAAGAAAAAACAAGCCCGATTTTGACATTCATCATCAAAATCGAGCTTGTTTTCTTTTTGAGAGTGGATTATGTCCCACTCCCTTTATCTTTAGTCGGTGATTTCTACCGTATCAATTACAACATCAAATGTCGGACGGTCCTGCGCATCACGTTGGACACCAGCAATCTCATCCACTATATCCAAGCCTTCAGTTACATGACCAAATACAGTATGGCGGAAATCAAGCCATGGTGTTCCACCGTTTTTATAGGCTTCGATGATTTCTTTTGGAAAACCAGCGCCTTCCAGCTGCTCCAACATATTTGCCGGCATTTCAACCTTGTTTACAATAAAGAACTGACTACCGTTAGTATTTGGTCCAGCATTAGCCATGGATAAAGCACCACGTAAATTAAAGACTTCTTTTGAAAATTCATCTTCAAATTTTTCGCCGTAAATACTTTCACCGCCCATTCCTGTTCCAGTTGGGTCGCCGCCTTGGATCATGAAGTCTGGAATTACTCGATGAAAAATCACACCATCATAATAGCCTTTTTTTGCTAACTCGACAAAGTTTTTTACTGTTTTAGGTGCTTGTTCCGGGAAAAGCTGAATAGTAATATCTCCTCTATTCGTCTTTACTACCGCTTTTGGTCCTGATACATTTTCTAAATTCAACTGTGGAAATTCACTCACAAGTAGTTCCTCCTTAAAAATGATTATTGTTTTATCATACCTAATCTCAGCAAAAATTACCATTTTCTTTTCTTAGAATCTTTAAAACTTTTTCTTATTCACAAACTATTACTTGCTTTTTTCCTGTACAAATGCTATTTTGTGAAAAATGATTGAAACGTAACTTGTTTATTTTATCCGATAATTTGTTCGATGAATTTGGAGGAAATGTAATGACCCATACAACTGAGATTTATGACTTAACAATTATAGGCGGCGGTCCTGTCGGACTTTTTGCTGCTTTTTATGCCGGTATGAGACAAGCTAAAACAAAACTGATTGACAGTTTACCTCAATTAGGAGGACAATTAACAACTTTGTATCCTGAAAAATACATTTATGATGTACCCGGATACCCAGCAGTAAAAGCAGCCGATTTGGTCGCTAACCTGGAAAAACAGTTGGAAACATTTGACCATGATATTTTTTTAGAGGAAGAGGTCACAAACCTCACTCAAAAAGAAGGACACCTTGAAATTGAAACCAATAAAGGCACCCACTACTCCAAAGCGGTTATCTTAGCTATCGGAAATGGTTCCTTCCAGCCCCGGCGTCTGACTATTGATGGGGCAGATACTTTTGAAGATCAAAGCATCCATTATTTCGTAAAGGATTTAAGTACTTTTTCCGGTAAAAAAGTTGCAATTGCCGGCGGTGGTGATTCTGCAATTGACTGGGCTTTAATGCTGGAGCCTGTTGCTGAAGAAGTTTCAATTATTCATCGCAGGCCAGAATTCCGCGGGCATGAACATAGTGTGGAGAAACTAAAAAGCTCTAGCGTTCAAATTCTCACCCCTTATATCATTGACGAGCTGCTGCTTGAGGCTGGTTCATTTTACGGTATTCAGCTAAAACATGCGAAGGAGAAGCAGGTGCGTAGGCTTTCAGTGGATTCTTTAATTGTCAATTATGGATTTACTTCTTCTTTAGATCACTTAAAAGACTGGGGATTGGATATATCCCGTCATTCAATTAATGTTGAGTCTGATATGTCCACAAACATTCCCGGAGTTTACGCGGTTGGGGATATTTCTACTTATAAGGGAAAAGTAAAATTGATTGCCACTGGTTTTGGCGAAGCACCGACTGCGGTTAACAACGCACTGCATTTCATCCAGCCGGACGCACGGACTCAACCGATGCATAGTACCAGTCTATTTGAGAAAATTAATCCTGAAGTTTTTTCAGGCTAATCCTACAAAAATAAACAGATGAAGATCCTTTTAGCAGGTATCTTTATCTGTTTATTTTTATTTAGCTTTATTACATCATCTCATTCTGCCATTGATAAATAGCCTCTTTCACTTTCTCTAACAGCTCTTCCGGTGTTTGTCCGCTAATTCTTTCTCCCTCAAATAATACATAAAAGCTTTGCGCGCATAGTACACACTCATTTATGCAGGAATAAGTGATGAGGTCGCTATTTTCATTTATAAAAGGATTCTCCAGCAGCAGTGATCCGCCTTTTGCCAAGTTTTGTTCACAGCACTCAATTAATGGATTCATTGTTCTTCCCTTGCTTTTTAGGATATATTTAGTATACCATTGTTGTATTATAGTAAAAAAATCACGTTGGAGGAAATAATATGGTTATTCAGGGGAAAACATTAGAAGAAACAGCTCGTGCATTATTAAAGCAGAGAGGTGTGGAAATAGAAGATATTGCTGATTTAGTTATGTTTTTGCAAAAAGACTATGTAGACAAGCTGGATATAGAAACCTGTATTGAACATGTCGAAGCAGTTTTATCGAAACGAGAAGTGCACAACACCATTATCACCGGGATTCAGTTGGATATACTTGCAGAAGAGAAAAAACTACTCCAGCCCCTTCAGCAGATTTTGTCTGATGATGAAGGACTTTATGGAATTGACGAAATTTTGGCTTTATCTATTGTAAATGTTTATGGTTCAATCGGCTTTACCAACTACGGTTATATCGATAAAGTGAAGCCTGGTATTCTGGCTAAGTTGAATTCTCATGACGGCGTTTCTGTTCATACATTTCTTGATGATATTGTAGGCGCTATAGCCGCTTCAGCTGCCAGTCGTCTAGCTCATTCTCAGCCAGATAAAAGCAGAATTACGCAATAGTAAGTAAAAGAAGTATAGCGAAGCCCCCCTATTTGACTGGCAAGCTGGATAGGGGGGCTTTTAAGACCCTGTTTATTTGCTTTTCAAGAACTGGAAAATAGCCAGTTTGACTAGTCTTCCATTCCTTTTTTCATCAACGAGCTGAAACCGCCATTTGTATAGCGCGTAATGCGTTAAAGTGATATATTTTATAGACAACGTTTTGCTTTTGCCAAATGACACTGTTGGTCTGATAGTCGCCGTTTTCACCAACCTCTAAACTGATTTTCCCATCAGTATCTGGTGCTGGCAAAGCATTCTTTTCCAAATAGTTAACAACTTCTTTCGCTAAAGAAACAGGATCTTCCCCTTCAATATTTGAAGCTTTTACAGTAAGATTCCAATTCCCCTCTGCCCATGTCAAGTAGCTGGATCCAGCTGCTCCCTGCATATATCCCGTCAAACCAAAGCCAAGATCGACTGGATTTCCACCTGAATCACTAAGCTTATCAACCGCGGCTTTTGCTTCTTCGTTCGTACCAAACGTTATTTTTTCAAAAGAAGCAATCGGCTTAAGCTCGTTTAATTCCTTGCTGTTCAGTCCAATCGGATGATTTTCAGCATAGTATAAAATTCGGTAGTTTGCTTGGTCTTCCGATGGCGTTGTGGCTGCACTGACATAGTTTGGTGTACTCGCTGTTAAAATCTCTGAAGGCAGTGCATCAGCTGGAAACAGCTTAGTCAGACTATTTAATATACTGTTCGCCTGGTCCTCCGGAGTAGCTTCATTTGCCTGTGCGGATGTTTCACTCGTTTGAGAACTCCCCTCTATAGTACTCCCTGATTTTGCTGTTGATTGCTTTGTTTCTGATTCAGACGACTCTTTACTACTTGTTAAACTAGTCTCACTACTGCTTTTGTCGGTTGAATCCTTTGATTTATCATTGGAATTGCTGCATCCAACAATTAGCGCAGTCAAAAACACTAAACTGCCTATTAGTAAATAATTCTTTTTCATGACTTTTCCTCCTAAACTAAAACGTATTAACTCAAGAATGCCGCTGTAAAGATGAGCATATCATATAAATAATGAACAAAATAAGAAATCCAAATATTCTTCGTTTGGATATAAGGCAATGTCAACACCATACGGCTGCCGCCTATGAGAAACACACATTGAATAATATTCCAATCATACGTGGGCAGATGAAGCAATCCAAAGACTACGGATGAAACAATCCAAGCGATAATTACTGCTGTTTTCCTCCTTAACTGCCAACGAGCAACCATTAAATGAAGGACTGCTAAAAAAGGGATGATTGCTAGAAATTCTTCACCGAACAACTGAAAAATTTCCTGGAATCTTAGAAGTAAATATTCCATTAGAGCTGCTTTACCTTCTGAATTTGTGGCTGCTGGATTATCGGCCAAAGTGCCACTCAGCAGTTCAATAATACCTCCAAGTAAAGAAGCAAAAAGAATCGCCCCCAGCACATAACCTATGACCAGCAGGATTTCTTTTGGATAAATTCTCCTAAATAGCTTTTTCCAGTCTTTACCAACTGCTAAAAATAACCCCAAGAAACCAGATAGAACTAAAACGATTCCACTAAAAAGCTCATTTTCATAGATAGAAAGGCTTGGTATATAAACCACTGTTAAAGACAAAAATCCTAAAAAAGGAAATAGCAGCATAACTAACCATTGCCAACCTGCAACGCTATACGGAAGATTCCTGTAAAAAGGGAAGTCATCATCTTTTTTTTCAAACCAAAAATACTCTTTCATGGTGTTCCCTCCATTGTTTTTTCTATAATAAATTCTATAAAAATTTTTTTATCCTGCAAAATGACATTTTATAGAAAAAATAGTCCTTTCGCTCACTTTTTAATAGAGTTTATCTTTAATTGAAGGATAGCACACATCTTTTTTTTAGAAAAAAGAAAGGCATTTGTTTGGACACAGCTACAAAAAGTTCTGACATGCAATAGCTGCTCCCGCATATCAGAACTTCATCAGTAATTTTTAAATAATTGATTAATCAAAATCTGTCGTTAAATTATCAATCCCTAAAGCCTCCATCTGTGGAAATTTATCCCGCGGTACGCCCCAAAGGTTAACAGATAGACCTTTTTGCTGTGCTTTTGCGATTAAATCTGCTGTTGAAACTGCAGGATTATATTTGATATCTAGTCCAGCATTCACACCTAGAGCAGCTGCTTCTTCAATCATTTTTACATTCAGATTTTCACTTAACAGTTGAACCTGTAGTTGTGGAAGTCTGCTCTTCATTTCTTTTAGATTTTCATAATTGAAAGAAATGACAACACCTCTTTCAGAGAAGCCGTATTGATCAATTAATTGCGTAAGGTGATCATAGTCTGCTGCTGCTACTTTCTCTGTCTTAATTTCTATAAATGGAATGCCTTGCTTGCTGCCCATGATGCTGAGAAACTCTTCCAAAGTGGGAACCACTAGCTGTTCCTGACTATAAGTAGAAACATTCGAGCCGGATATTATTCTGTAGCTTCGGATTTGTTCCAAGGTTAAATCACTGATATTTCCTTTACCATTAGTCATTCGATCAATTGTACCATCGTGCATTACAACCCACTTCTTATCCTTGGTCAAACGTATGTCTGTTTCCACGCCCCACGTATCTGCTTGCTCAAAAGATGGAATTGAATTTTCCGGGGCTGCTTGATGATTTCCCCGATGAGCTACATAACGAATATCTTCCATCATCTCATTTACCTGAAGTCCATCAGCTGGGATATAGCCGGAATCCGTTCTATAAATTTTCTGTTCAGAATTGTAAACAATTCCTTTGATATACGCCATACTATTCGAAGAAACTTTTTTTATTTCATTTGTCAACTGTCTGTCCTTGAACAATGCAGTATCCCCCTGAACACGGATTCTGACAGGATAATTCATATTAATCTCGGCAGTTCCAGCTGCTGCATGAGCCTGTAAACCATTTGCGCTTGTCAGATAGGCTTCTGCTGTATACACGCCATTGCTAAAGTCAAAATCTTCGTAGTCCATCCGAACCTGATAGGTTTCATCATCCTGCCGTTTTCCCTCATACCATCTCAGGTCACTTTGGTCTTCCTTTGACCAGACAGAAACCTTGATTTCTGCCACAGGAGCTTTACTATCAACTGTGACTCTTACATCGAATTGACCTTTGTCTGTACGTGTTGGATCAAGTTCCGCCGTGATGCTGGGTTTATCCACCTTAAACTTCCCTAACTCTGTTTGCTCAATGCGTCCGCTCTTTTTGTTCACAATAATATCTGCATAGTAGCTTCCAGCTTCTTGATGATTCTCAACTAAAATATCACTTTGCCATTTTTTTGTCTCAGCATCATAAACTGCATCATAGAGCTGCAAATCATTCTGACCATTCTGTTCACCCCAGACAGGGAATTGCACCGAATCAATTTGACGCAAACTGGAAAGCTCTGCCGTTATCCGATAGACCGTTTGACCATTACCTATATCTACTAACTGGAAAACAGGCTTTGAGTTAGGATAGCTTATTCCTATTCCATTTGTTTTCTCTTTCAATAAAGTTTCCAGATACTCCTCTTGATAATTAGGATTTACACTAATTCCTTCATCATCGCCCGCAGATTCAGAGATAAGCATCGGAATCTGGATAATCTCTTCTTTCGAAAGCCGATATCCTTCATGACTAGGCCAAGCTGCCTCCTCTTGATAATCCAAATTATTAAACAACAAATACCCAAAAAGTATTCCACCCAACAAGAACAATCCGCAGCTAATTAAAAGCTCGTACCATTCACTATGTCTTTTTTCTTTCTTGTGCTTCATAAAAAACCTCTCATAAGTATGTCAAATTCTATCATTAAAACCTATTTGATTTATATTCTTCACCAGATACTTTCTACCAGCTAATCTCAATTAATTTAGTTTCTCTTACTCATATCTTTTCTATTATACATGAGAACTTTATAGAACCCAACTTACTAAGGATAACTTTTACACTTTCATTTTCCTTACAATTATTCAAGCGAACATACATTGTTACAGACCTAAAGCTTTAAATCGTTTATATTCCTCAATACACTGAGGCAACTCTTCCGATAAAAAAACAGACTTAAAAACTCAAGCCTGCTTTCTTTCTATTTTGATAACATACGTATTACTTCTTCTATTGCGGCAGCAATATGATCCAGGTGCTTTTCTTCTCTTATCTTTTTAATCTCTTCAATGTGGTCTATTCGTTTTATCCTTTCAAACAAAAGCAAACGGGGGTTGAGACAGAAACGATTAGCTTCAAGCACCAATTAGATACTTTTCAGCATCTGTTCTACTTACGCAGTGAGCAGTCACAGTGATTTAAAGCAATAAGTCGGAAATTATGAAAATGACAGGAAACACGAAGGTAAACCATTCGATGTTGACCGATTCCTATCTGGTGCGCCAAAAACGTTTACTAAATTTCGGCTTATTGTCGAAAAAGCTGCTTCTGCGGTTACTCGTTGCAATTCAGTGCCCATATGTGTTACTGTCTCACCATTTATGCGGATTTAAGCGTACGAAAAGTCTGGGAATTTAGTTATGTTCCATCCGTCTGTCATTTTCTACGTAATGCCTTCCTAGCCAAACATTATTTTAATTATCAATGTTAGGTTGACTGTTGCATAATCTTATTTCCACAAGTTGCAGCTAGGAAAAAGCTTATTAGACGATTAATAACTATTTCAGCGAGTTCCTTAAGCTGCTCATCTGAAAACTCAACTACTTTTTTACTGTCAAATTTATACCCCCTTTCGATGACTCTTCATCTTACTTTCCTTCTATGTTTTTTAATTCCAGATTGGAAACCTCTTTTTTTACAAAATCCAAATATTCTCTAATAACCTCTATTGTCTCCAGTGGGCTAAGATATGACGAATAGTAAATGCTGCTAATACTATCTAGCACTTCTTTATAATCATGTTCTTCAATTGCGAAGCATAAAGCCATTTGTTGTTTCTTAGAAAGTTCCATTCTCCAATCCCCCTACATACCATTGTCAAATATCTTGATGAATTTTTATCGTTCACCTTATTCTGGCTAGACCTAGATATTTTCTTTCGCTTTCCTCGTCTGTCTCTAACAGTCTTCTCTGTTATACCTGTGTGGAGAATAATATCTCCTTCAGCATATCCACCACACCTTATTATTTTTTCTCTAATGAATAACAGCTTTCCCTATCTCCCTCACCAATTACTTCTGTTACATCAGAATGTTAATGCAGTATACGAGGGTGATAAATGTTGATACTACAGCGTTTCATTCGTTGTGACCAGCCTCTGGGAGTGTTATAATCTAAGTACGAATTCAGATTAGCAACTCTCGCTGGGTTGCTACGAAAACCTTGTTTTCGGACAAGTTTTTTTGTTTGATTGCATTTCTCATTCCTTTCAAACAACCTTCTCTAGATTCTGCTACTTCCTTCTCTAGATACTCGATTCTTTTCCAAATCCAATGATGTCCTTTCCTGTGTTCAAACCACAAAGGTGATTCTCATCGATTTTGAATGTAGGATTTCCATAATCAAATTTCACAAGAAAACGAAGAGTAACTAACGGCTTTAAAATTGTGCCCTGTTTTTCTTCAAAATATTTACGTGAGGTTGCAACAAAAATGTTTAGCTCTGAAAACCAAGTAGGTATTGTTTAACATCAGCTCGTCCCTCACTTGTTTCACAACAATAAGAAGGATCAGCGGATTGTTAATAATGCAACATCACTTTTTCCTCCTATGCTGCTTATTTATTGAACATTTCTTTTATCAAAGCATCTTTTCCTTTATATTTTTGCTTCTAGCCCGTCCAACTATATAGCCCATAATGAACTGCTAAACTTCCACATCCATAGAAGTAAACTTTTTGTGCTGTTTGTTTCATTTGCTCAATTGTTGCTTTTGTCATGTTCTTCACCTCCAGACTCATATCGCCTTTGACAACATATTAATCGACTTAGAAAACTTTGTCAATACAAAAGTTGACTAAGTTTACTTTTTCTGTTTAAATATTTACTAAGGAGATGATGAAATGCTAAATAGACTAATTGAGTTACGTAAATCTTTGCGATTGAACCAAGAAGATTTTGGTACAAGGCTAGGAGTAACTAAGTCAACTGTTTCAAACTGGGAGAAAGGGAAGCGGATTATCCCAGAATCCACACGTCGTTTGATGATAAAGGAGTTCAATGTAGACCCCCTATGGCTGGATACTGGAAAAGGAAATATGTTTTCTGAATCAGAAGATGCAATAATGAGGCTGTTTGATGAGGTTAACTTTGGGGATAATGAATTCCATAGAAATCTATTCCGAGCTTTTTCAAAATTTGATAAATCCGAATGGGATGCGCTTGAAAGTATGATTGACAAGATAAATGCAGAAACAAAAAAACAGACTGATTAATCAGCCTGTTTATAGTAATAACTAGTAATAGTATAGATTTTTTTTATTAAATGTATATCTTTTATCTGATAAAGCATTTTTATAATATATTCAACATATTCTTTCTCAGACATTGAGTTACTTTCATTACTCAGTTTCATGATAACAACCCCTTATAATTTATGATTAAGGGCTTAGTTAAATAACAGGATTTTTTATTTAAATTAATATTCAGTGTTTTGCTCCATAGATATCTGACATACTTTAAACGTAGGTTTCTACAAAGCGGGAGCAGCACTAGCTATGTGCTTTTACATGATGGTCAATCTGTGAATGTGCTCCTGTTTTTTCGTGTCTACGGACTTACTCCGATGATGCATGGTACCCTGCTGATTAAAACCATAATTGCATCCATCTAAAAACCTCCTTTTTATATTGCTATATTCGGATTGTAGCAAATCATTAAAGGAAAATAAATAGAGGATGAGTGTTTATAACAAATTAGAATAAAATAACATACATATTATTAACAATACTCCCATTTTTATGATTATTCGCCATTTTCCTGATAAATTTATTCTTGTAAGTTATATTTTTATAAAAAAGGGGGATTTTTTTGAAAGTTGGAGAAGCCTTAAGTTTCTTTAGAAAGAACATGAACTTGACACAAAAAAGTGTCCGACCTGATTATATGAAACAACCCACTCTTTCAAAAATAGAAAACGGCAAGCAAACAGTGCCTTTTGAAGAGATAAGAGATATTTTAAAGAAGGCAGGAATTGGCCAAGAAGAATTTTTTTCTGTTGTTGAGCTTGACGAAGAACAGAATAAATTTCGGTTGCTATTTTATAATTGTTCAGTTAATTCAAGTGATTTGCAGTCAAAAGAAAAGTTACTTTCCATATATTATGATTTAAATAATCGGAGCAATCTTAACATACAGGAATACTCAAATCTTGTATCAATAAAGATTCATTTGGGCCATCGCTTTAAAGAAGTTACTCCTCTATCAAAAAAAGATATGCACAAAATATACCATTACCTATCAAATAAAAGTTTTTTTACTCATTTTGACTATGTTTTACTAAGCGATACCATTTTCATTTTTGACGATACACAGATTGACCTCCTTTCAAAAGCGGCATATCCAATTAAATATTGTCATTTAAGAAATCAGAAAACTAGATTGTTTGTTCTTAATGGAGTAACTAATATAATCACAAAGTATTTATTTGAGAGAAATTATTTGTTGGCTGAGAGGTATATTGACCTAGCGAAATCTATGGATTCTGGTGTAAAGGATTACCACTATCATCTAAACATTGGATATTTACATAATATGTATTTGTACTTAACCACAAAAGAGTATCACTACCAAAAAGTCGCTAGAACATTTGTTGAAACTCTGCAAAATATGGGAGAAACATTATGGGCTGAACAGATGGAAAGTGAAATAAATCGTTTACTAAATCCCGAAATCAATGAATATCAGACTAACATGATAGATACAACAGATTTTTAAACAAAAAATACGCATTCCCGACCAGCCAAAACTATTGAAGAGCAAAAAGAACAGTCTCTAGAAGATCTTTATTTTACAAAAAACGAGTTATTGAAATTTCTAAAGCATGTTGAATTTCATACAGGTATACTACTTGACTACTCCAAAAACAAAAAAGTCTAACAGAGTTATTTTAGTGGATAAGGTTGTTTTAGAACAATTAAGTGTTATGCAATTTGAGCAAGAAGAGATTAAAAAAATCTTTCCTGCTTATCATGATAAAAATTTTGTTTTTACCAAGCTAGAAGGGAACTTCTGCGGTTATCCGGAATCAAGAAGAGCAATAGGTTTCTGTCTAAAAAGATACCTGTAAAAATTAGTTAATAGTAACCCCCTTACGCTTCACAAGTTTAGCCACACCGCGTAAGCTTACTCCTAGATGCTGGTATTGATTTACAAGCGATACAAGAACGAATCGGACACGAAGATTCTAAAACAATGAGAAAGGTGTATCTTCATATTACAAAAGAAGTAAATAAACAAGCGGTACAACGATTTGCACAATTAATGAACACGGAATCAAAATAGCATAAAAAGAACAATGATACCCAGCATGATATCATTGTTCTTTTTTCATGCCTTTTTCCGATTCTTCAACTCTTCAATCTGTCCTTCAGTCCTTTGTATCGAATTGCCAAACTCAAAATGGAACGCATGAAATAATTGAGAGCACGCATGATATTCTTTTACTATCTTCTTTTTATTGACTGGATTACTTTTCTCACTAAAAAATCATCTAAAATTTTAAGAGGTTAATCCCAAGAACTCAATCGCTCTAACAAATCACTAATTTCATGAATACCTTGATAACTAATTTCTTTTATCGGTTGTTTATTTCTAGTGATACCCGTTTTTATACTATCCATCAGCATTCTACTTATTTTTACTAATGGTGACCACCTGTATTCTCATTTCACTATCCGATGTCTCTATAGACAACAATAAAAAAGAAAGATGGGATACTTATGGATAGAAAAGTAAAAATATGTTTGAAAGAACTTTTTAAGGAAAGAGGAATATCTCTTAGAGAATTAGCTCGTTTATCAGATATTGAACCATCAATCATTAACAAGTTAGCAAATGGAAAAAGAGAGAAAATCTATCTACCTCATATCGAAAGAATTGCAGATGCTTTGGATATTGATGACATTTCTAAAATTATCAAACTCGTTAAAGACGAATAAATAGATTGAGGTCAAAATGTGGTCAAAACAAAAAAAGAGAATGCGTACTCCATCTTCTAAACGTCCGAAGACGCCGACAGAATACCATTCTCGTGGGTTTGGCACCCAATGGGCCGTGAGGGGCTCGAACCCGCGACCCGCTGATTAAGAGTCAGCTGCTCTACCAACTGAGCTAACGGCCCAAACAATACTTAACTATTGTAGCACCACAGTCTCACTTATTCAAGTGAAATCTCTATTAAAATTTGAAAGATTCTACTCACTATTTTTCTCTGTTTAAAATTGCGTGAAACAATCAACCCCTTCTCTGTCAGCAGCCAGTTTTACACTGACAGAGAATCCTTCTATCTCATTCCTGTTCTTTCTTCACTGGACAAGTTGTATGACAGTCTGTACAGTCCTGTCCCTTTTTCATTCGACTATAGACGATATAGCCGGCGCTGCCGAAAATGATAACAGCTAAAACAATCGTTGCCATATTCCTACCCCTTTTCCGTGATTGGAAGAACGCCTACTGGTGTCTTTCCTAAATTCTTTGGCTTTCTAATTAATAAATAAATACCTGTGAAAATCAAGATAATAGCGAGCAATGTGCCAAATCCCAAAGTACCGTTTTCAAAAATCACATGACCAATTTGGTAAATGATAAAGCTAACGACGTAAGCCAATCCGCATTGATAGCCGATTGCCCCTGCCAGCCATTTCAAATCTGGCAATTCCCGGCGAATAGCTCCAATCGCAGCAAAGCAGGGCGCACATAACAAATTGAATGTAAGGAAAGAATACGCAGCTACTGGTGTAAAAGCACTTTGCAGCGCCTGCCAATACTCCTGACCGTTCTCAGATACTTCTTCTACATGTCCAAATAAAATCCCAAAAGTTCCAATCACATTTTCCTTCGCTACTAATCCAGTGATTGTCGCAACCGCCCCTTGCCAGTTACCCCAGCCTAATGGCGCAAAAATTGGTGCAATTAGACGACCGGCTGCTGCTAGAATACTTTGGTCGCCTTCGGCTTCCTGAAGAGTGAAGGTATAGGTGGAGGTAAACCAAATAATGATACTAGAGACAAAAATAATGGTTCCCGCTTTCTTAGCAAATGCTTTACTTCTATCATATGAATAGCGGATAACATTTTTCAGCTGGGGTAAATGGTAGGCCGGCAGCTCCATAATAAAGGGAGCTGGATCACCAGCAAAGATTTTGGTTTTCTTTAAGCCAATCCCCGAAAGAATAATTGCTCCAATACCTAAAAAGTAAGCTGACGGAGATACCCAGCTGCTGTTTGGAAAAAATGCGCCGGCAATCAGTGCAATGATTGGCAGCTTAGCTGAGCAGGGCATAAAGGTTGTGACCATGATGGTCATATGACGGTCTTTTTCATTTTCAATGGTCCGGCTAGCCATCACACCCGGGACGCCGCAGCCAGTAGCAATCAGCATGGGAATAAACGATTTTCCTGATAAGCCAAATTTTCTGAACATTCGATCCATCACAAAAGCAATTCTTGCCATATAACCACAATCCTCAAGAAAGCCCAGGCATAAGAACAGCACAGCTAATTGAGGTAAAAACCCTAAGACTGCTCCCACACCAGCAAGGATTCCATCCAATATCAGACTCTGCATCCAGCCAGCAACCTGCCAGTTATCCAGCCACGACTGAACAGTATTAGGAATAATCGAACCGAAAAGCTCTTCATTGACCCAGTCAGTACCTAGAGTACCTATGGTCTGAATTGCCAGATAGTAGACAAGCCACATAACTAGTGCAAATATTGGCAGGGCTAACCAGCGGTTAGTCACAATTTGATCAATTTTATCGCTTAATTTTAGTTTCAGTTCATCTTCCTCAATTGCACACAAAGCAGTAAGACGAGCAATGAAATCATACCGTTCATTAATCACAATCGTCTCACTATCATCATTAAAGATTTTTTCTGTTATTTTAATAATTTCTTCAATTTCTTTCTGCTGCTCACTATTTAGCCGCAGTGTTTTTTGTATCTGAGGATCTCTTTCAAAAAGTTTCACACTATAAAAGCGCGCCTGTTTTTTCGAAACCGTCGTACCTAAAACACCAGTGATTTCATTTAATGCAGCCTCTAGGCGTTTATCATATTGAGGATAATTTATTTCCTCAGCTGATTCAACTTGCTGCAGTGTTTTTTCCACAGCCTCATCCAAATTTCTTTTTTTGACCGCACTGATTCCAACGACTTTGGTTCCTAAACTGTACGCCAGCTTCTGAAAATTGATTTGTTTTCCACTTTTTTCAACAATATCCATCATATTTAGACAGACAACCACAGGAATACCTGTTTCGATTAGTTGTGTCGTCAGATATAGATTTCGTTCGAGATTCGTTGCATCTACTATATTAAGGATGGCTTCCGGTTGTTGTTCCAGCAGAAAATCTCTGGCAATTACTTCCTCCGGTGTATAAGGTGAGAGCGAGTAAATACCCGGCAAATCCTGAATCAGCACATTCTTCTTCTGTTTCCATTTTCCTTCTTTGCGCTCTACAGTCACTCCCGGCCAGTTTCCAACATATTGATTGGCACCCGTTAGTCCGTTGAAGGCTGTCGTTTTTCCACTATTCGGATTCCCTGTTAATGCAATTTGGCACTCGTTCATTTCTTACCCCACTCTCTTTATTAAAACCAGCTCTGCTTCATTTTTTCTAAGCGTCAGTTCATACCCTCTAAGATTGATTTCAATCGGATCTCCTAAAGGAGCTCTCTTTCTAACCAGTAATTCGACATTTCTAGTTATCCCCATGTCCATCAACCGCCTGCGAACTGCCCCCTGACCATGAACACTAATAACGGTTGCCGTCTCTCCAACCTCTAGCTGATCCAAAGACAACCAGCTCTCTTCTTCCAGAATTTCTTCATCTATTATAATTTGTTCTAATACTGATTTACTCAAGGCAATCCGACTGTTATGAAGGAGGATAATGCCATTTCCATTAGAATAGCTAACCAGTGCAATCTTACCGCCTACAATCAATCCCAGGTTATTTAAGTGTTTTTTTGTTTCGTCAGAGACAGTGAGTTCTTTTACTATATATACCGTATTGATTTCAGCATCTACTAAAGTCAGCATCTAAGTTCCTCCTTTTTTTGTGAAAAAGTTTCAATTCCAGCTTCATTGGGATTGATAATCATTATCAATAAGAATACTCCTTCTATATATAGTTGTCAATATTACACCACTTAAAACCCTCAGAATATTAACGATAACCTGCCAATTTTATATCTTTAAAAAATGAATTTTAGTAGATTAACGTGCGTTTCCTTTTGCCTGCCTATTTACTATAGGAGCTCATTTAACGAAGCTGAAATAACAGACTTATAAGATTAGAGGTTCGTGCATTGAATATTTTTATAAAGTTTATACACAAAAAGTAACTTTTTAGCTAATCCTATTTTTCGTCTAAAAAATAGTGTCTCTAAAAAAACTGACCACTATATCTTGTATTTTAGACAGCAAATTTTTTTCAAAAATTTTTTATTTTCGTCAATTTATAAAGATAAAAAACCTCTTTTTCTCGGGAAAACTCTCATAGCGACTGGTTTTCATAAATCTTAAAAAAACACAAAACATAGTATCTAACAAAAAAACGACCACAATATGTAGTGCCTAAGTGTTGACTTTTTCCTAAAGAGATTTATACTAGTGAATGTAGATTAATCAAGGGGGCAAAAAAAATGAACGTAAAAATCTTTTCTAAAAATAATTGTATCCAATGCAACATGGCAAAACGCTTTTTAAATGAAAATAACATTACTTTTGAGGAAGTAAATATCGATAATCAGCCTGAGATGATTGACTGGTTAAAGGAACAAGGATATCAAAGCGTTCCAGTGATTACTTCTGATGCCACTACAGTTGTCGGGTTCCGTCCTGATCAATTGAAGCAATTGGCAAATTAATTATGAAAATAGTCTATTTTAGTGTGACCGGACAGACCAGACGCTTTATAAAAAAATTGGATTTGCCAGCTTATGAAATTGAGCCTGCGAATCCTTTTTTTGAGATAAACGAGCCGTTTGTTTTGATTGTCCCTACTTATGATATAGAAATTACTGAAGTTGTTAATGATTTTCTGGATTACAAATCCAATAAAGACTTTTTACAAGGCGTAGCCGGAGGCGGCAACCGTAACTTCGCTGAGCTTTTTATTTATACGGCAAAAGACATTGCCAGAGATTATCATGTACCGCTAGTTTTCTCCTTTGAATTCAGCGGAACAACCGAAGATGTCGAATCCTTTAAGAAAGTAGTGAGTGAGATTGAGTTTAAAAGAAATTAAAGATGTTAGCTATTTCAAGTTAAATAACGAAATCAATCGTCCTGTCAACGGACAAATTCCTTTAAATAAGGATGGCGAAGCCCTGAAGGCTTTTTTTAATGAAAATGTTTTACCTAATACTAAAAAATTTGCTAATGTATCAGAAAAAATCAGCTATTTAACTGAGAATGATTATATTGAAAAAGGATTCATCAAGAAATATTCTTTAGCATTTATTGAATGTTTGTATCAGTTTCTAGCAGAACAAAACTTCCAGTTTAAATCTTTTATGGCTGCTTACAAATTCTATTCTCAATATGCATTGAAGAATAATGCCGGGACAGAGTATCTGGAATCGTATGAAGACCGTGTTGCTTTTAATGCGTTGTATTTTGCTGATGGAAATGAAGAGCTGGCCATAAGTCTTGCAGATGAAATGATTCATCAGCGCTACCAGCCTGCCACACCGTCATTCCTAAATGCCGGCAGACAACGTCGTGGCGAGCTGGTCTCTTGTTTCTTAATTCAAGTCACAGATGATATGAACAGCATCGGCCGTTCAATCAACTCTGCACTACAGTTATCAAGAATTGGCGGCGGTGTTGGAATCACTCTTTCTAATTTAAGAGAGGGCGGTGCTCCAATCAAGGGCTACGAAGGCGCAGCGAGCGGTGTAGTACCTGTTATGAAGCTTTTCGAAGATAGCTTCAGTTATTCTAATCAGCTTGGTCAGCGGCAAGGTGCCGGCGTGGTTTACCTGAATGTTTTCCATCCTGACATTGAAATGTTCTTATCAACAAAAAAAGAAAATGCAGATGAAAAAGTTCGTGTAAAAACTCTTTCTCTAGGTGTATTAGTACCTGACAAATTCTATGAGCTAGCTCGTAAGAATGAAGAAATGTATCTTTTCAGCCCTTACAGTGTGGAGCGGGAATATGGTGTTCCTTTCTCTTATGTAGATATTACTGAGGAATATGATAATTTGGTAGCCAATCCGAATATCCGTAAAACAAAAATCAAAGCACGAGATTTGGAAAATGAAATTTCCAAGCTGCAGCAGGAATCAGGCTATCCTTATATTGTTAATATTGACACAGCAAATAAACAGAACCCGATTGATGGAAAAATCATTATGAGCAATCTTTGTTCTGAAATCCTACAGGTACAAACACCTTCTGTTATTAACGGCAAGCAGGAGTACGAGGTTATGGGAACTGATATCAGCTGTAACCTAGGCTCTACAAACATTGTTAATTTAATGGAAAGTCCCGATTTTGGAAAATCAGTACGTGCGATGACTCGTGCATTGACCTTTGTAACAGATTCATCTGATATTGATGTTGTTCCGACTATTCAAAACGGCAACAAGCTCAGCCACACAATCGGTTTAGGTGCAATGGGGCTCCATACCTTCTTTGCCAAAAACCACATGGAGTATGGTTCGGAAGAATCATTGGACTTTACAAATATCTATTTTATGCTCCTAAATTATTGGACGTTGGCTGAAAGCAATACAATCGCTAAAGAATATAATCAGTCCTTCCATAACTTTGAAAAATCAGCTTATGCTGACGGCACATATTTTGATAAATATATCAATGGTGATTTTACCCCTCAATTTGATAAAGTAAAAGAAATTTTTAAAGGAATTTTTATTCCATCAGCGGAAGATTGGGAACAACTGAAAAATGCTGTTATGCAGGATGGTTTGTATCACCAAAACCGATTGGCAGTCGCTCCAAACGGATCAATTTCTTATATCAATGATACAAGTGCCAGTATTCACCCGATTACTCGTATGATTGAGGAACGTCAGGAAAAGAAAATCGGAAAAATTTACTATCCTGCACCTCATCTTGCTAATGATACGATTCCTTATTACACCTCAGCGTATGACATGGATATGCGTAAAGTAATTGATGTTTATGCTACTGCTCAGCAGCATGTGGATCAAGGAATGAGTTTAACGCTCTTTATGCGTTCAGAAATTCCAGAAGGTCTGTATGAATGGAAAGAAACAACGAAACAGACAACCAGAGATTTAAATATTTTACGCCATTATGCTTTCCATAAAGGCATCAAATCAATTTATTACGTACGGACTTTCACTGAAGATTCTGAAGAAATTGGTAGTAATCAATGTGAAAGCTGTGTCATCTAGGACAACCTAATGATCTACAACCGGCTGCAAACTGGACAACCTTGGACTGCGAATCATCGGCATGCTTCCAGTAAGCACCATGGTCTAATAGAAAGTTATTAGAGAGAACGTGCTGATTAACGCTCCTCTTATCTTGCTTCAGCCGGTTTACTTTGATTATTTAGGCAGAAAGGAAGAAAACTATGGCAACTTATTATGAAGCGATTAATTGGAACGCAATTGAAGATATCATTGACAAATCAACCTGGGAGAAGCTGACTGAGCAATTTTGGCTGGATACCCGTATTCCTTTATCTAACGATTTAGATGACTGGCGTACACTTTCTGAGCTAGAAAAACAAACAGTAGGCTATGTCTTTGGCGGACTGACATTACTGGATACCGTTCAATCTGAAAGCGGTATGGACCAGCTTCGCAAAGATGTTCGGACTCCTCATGAGGAAGCTGTACTAAATAATATTCAGTTTATGGAATCTGTCCATGCAAAAAGTTATTCCTCTATCTTTAGTACTTTAAATACAAAAAAAGAAATTGACGATATCTTTGAATGGACAAATACTAATGTCTATTTGCAGAAAAAAGCAGAGCGCATCAATGAAATCTACAAAAATGGAACACCTTTAGAGAAAAAAATTGCCAGTGTTTTTCTAGAAACATTTTTATTCTACTCTGGTTTTTATACACCGCTATATTATCTTGGCAACAACAAACTGGCCAATGTTGCAGAAATTATCAAGTTGATTATCCGCGACGAGTCCGTTCATGGAACCTACATCGGTTATAAATTTCAGCTTGGCTTCAATGAATTAGCCGAAGATGAACAAGAAGCGATGAAAGCTTGGATGTACGACTTACTTTATGAATTATATGAAAATGAAGAACGTTATACAGAAGAATTGTATGATGATCTCGGCTGGACTGAAGAAGTAAAAACCTTCCTGCGTTATAATGCCAATAAGGCCTTAATGAACTTGGGGATGGACCCAATGTTTGGCGATACTGCCAACGATGTGAATCCAATTGTTATGAATGGTTTATCTACTGGAACTAGTAATCATGACTTCTTCTCCCAAGTAGGAAACGGCTACCTGCTGGGGCAAGTAGAAGCAATGAAAGACGATGACTATCTGATTGGCTTAGACTAATTAAAAAGCGTTTGGACATTTAATTATGTCTCAAACGCTTTTTTTGGTGATGCGTTGATTATTGTTCAGAAAACCACCTCTTTAAGTCCGACATTCTGAGGTTTGAAAAACTGGAAATAACCTGATCCGCCTGACTAAGGTCCTGTGCCGGGTACTCAGGATTCTTAAACCCTACGCAAAACATACCCGCCCGTTTTACTGCCAGACTGCCGTTTTTTGTATCTTCAAAGGCGAGGCAGTTTTCCGGCAAAACATCTATCTGTTTAGCCGCTTCCAAAAATACATCTGGCGCTGGTTTAGAGTTTTCCACCTCTTCTCCGCTGACTAAGGCATCAAAGCAAGGAAGTAAACCAAGCTCTTTCATATTATAGAGGATCTCCTTTTTAGGCGAGGAAGAGGCCACGGCTATTTTTATATCCTGCTTTGCTAAATGACGAACCAATGGTACTGCATCTCTAATTCCACGAATTCCATCTCTTTTTATCATCGTCGCTCGGCGACTATTCATTTCTTTGATGTAGGATTCAACTGAATCCGGCAGTCCAAGCTCCTCTTTCATTTTCTGCCACATAAATTCAAAAGTAGTTCCCATAAATTGATACTGATAGCTGATATCTTTCAAAAAGCCAGCATCTTTCAGCATTTCAGTTTTGGACTCTAAAAAAGTGTACTCAGAATCAACCAATACACCATCCATATCAAATATTATCCCTTTAATCATCCTGGTTCTCCCGTCATTCGTATTCTTTTTTATTTTCTATCGTATTATCTCATGACTTTTGATTGAATTAAACACTCGTTTACTTTGAAGAATCCGGAATGAAAGCAAAAATATCTCTATATCAATTTATGTTAGCATAATAAAAACTAAATGAAAACTTGGAATTTGGAATAAAAAGCAGAAATCACTGTTTCTATTTCTTCTTTTATTTCGAAGAAGAGCTGTCTATTTGTATGTCTATGAATACTCTAGCATTTTTACCAACAGACAAGCCTTTTTTTAATGGACTATGGTTTGAGATGATTTCCTTCACTTGGTATTCCTTCTTTACGTTTGGTTAATTAAAAAGTGCTGGTTGGATTTTCCTTAAGAGGTTTCCACCAGCACAGCGTATTACAAAGCTATAGAGCTTCGATGTATCGGTTAGAACAAGCTGATACATTCGAAAGATTGAAGAGCTTTATTTTTTATTATTAATAAAGGATCGATTTAAATCTTTTAGTTCGACCTCTGAAAAACTTGAAATTAGTTGATCAGCCTGGCTTAAATCTTGTGGAGGATAATTATCATTTTCTACTCCAACACAGAACATTCCGGCTTTTTTTACAGCGATACTTCCATTATGAGAATCTTCAAATGCCAAAGATTCTGCGGGAGCAATCTCGATTTGCTTAGCTGCTTCTAGAAAAACATCTGGGGCCGGTTTAGAACGATTAACCTCTTCACCGCTGACTAATGCATCAAAACAATCCCGAATACCTAATTCCTTCAGATTATGAATAATATCCTTCTTTGGAGAAGAAGAGGCAACTGCCAACCGTACATTTTCTTCTGCTAGACGATGAATAAATTCTACTACGCCTTCAATGGGCTTCAATCCATCTCTTTTAATAATTTCTTTTCTACGTGCAGTCATCTCTTTGATGTAATCTTCTACAGACCCGGGAAGCGATAAGTCTTCTTTAATCTTTTTCCACATAAATTCAGACGTAGTTCCCATAAATTGATAATGATAGCTGATACCAAGAGGGAAGCCTACATCCTTCAGCAACTCTGCTTTTGATTCTAAAAAGGTGTATTCTGAATCAACAATCACGCCATCCATATCAAATATTATTCCTTTAATCATAACAGTCTTCCTTCTTTCCATTTTTTGATGTCAGATAAATCCTACTTAATTGTTTATCCAATAAGCTTGCTTTAATAGAGATACTTAGCTTTCAGAGTAGCTATTATCGCCTTTCCCAGCGTTTCAGTATAGCTTCTCATTTATTTAGTAGGATTTATTTAACTGGAAAGTATTATCTCATCCTATTTTAATAATTCAAACAATATTGCTCATTTCCTGAAATTTTCTTAAATTATTTCAGAAAATGAGCAAATGTTTTGATTTTTAGTGAGTATAATAAAAAATACTTCCCGCATCACTTAAAACGGATGCAGAAAGTATCTCACTTAATTATTCAAATCAGTCTCTATTTTAGTTTCTTTTTTTAGAAGATAAATTTTGCGGATATTCAGCACTAATGTTTTAATTACTGCATAAACAGGTATACAAATCAGCATCCCGATAATTCCGCCAATACTTCCTGCAGCAATCAAAATTAAAATAATAGTCAATGGATGAATACTCAGCGATTTCCCCATAAGAAGAGGCTTAATCAAATTACCATCAAGCTGCTGAATAATTAAAATAGCTAAAGCAACATATAAAGCCTGCCATGGTGAAACGAATACACCGACTAAAACTGCCGGAACAGCTCCGATAAAGGGTCCGACATAGGGAATGATATTCGTCACGCCGCAAAATACAGCTAGCAGCAATGTGTAAGGCTGATTCAATATCGTCATAGCTACAAAGCTCAGCACACCAATAATCAGCGCATCTAGAATCGTGCTGCTGATATATGCAGACAACGTTTGATTCATTTCCTGAACAGTTTCTCTTAGTTCTTTACGAATACTTTTAGGAAAGAAATGAGAGGCAGCATCCAAAAATTTATGGCCATCTTTAAACATAAAGAACAGGATAAATGGAACTGTGAATAAAAGAATGAAAAACTGCATCAGCACACTGACAATTTTCGATAAACTATTTGTCACGCCAACAATAGCAATATTAAGGATATTACTGACAGTAATGTTTGCTTGAGACAATTCTTCCTGAAGATTAAATCCCTTCAAAGCCTCCTGTTGACTTAATTCCACCAGCCATTTATTGATTTCCTCTGCATAAGCCGGAATAGACTGACTTAATTCTAAAAATTGATTAACAAGCTGTGGTACTACATTCATCACAATGAGAGCAATCAATATCATCAATACGATCAATGTTATAAAGAAACCTACCAGCCTTGGAATCTTCTTTTTCTCCATAAAAACAACAATCGGCTCAAACATATAATAGAAAAATCCCGCAATCAGCAGTGGTAAAAATAAAGCTGAAATCATCCCCAAAACTGGTGTAAAAATGTTTGGCATCCTCATTAAAAAGAAAATACCGATAATCGTTAAAACTATTTCTACTGTCCAAAATAATAATTTGGACTGCTTAAACAAAGAACCCATTCAACCAAAACCCTTTCCCAAAAAACAATAATTACCCATATTTTAACATTATCAACTTCTACAAAATATTCTTTTTCAGTATTTTCTACATACTTTATAAAAAATTATGCTTTCATTCGCAAAAAATACTTTATAAAAAAGAGATTGAAGCATAACTAAATCCCCAACCTCCTCTTTCTCTAAAATTCAAATTAACGGTGGCTCAGAATCAACTTACTACACTTCGTTCCGATAGCACCAACTTCTAAGTGCTAAAAGCACTAAGAGTTGAAGTTTTCGGAAATAAGCCAAATTTTCTTTAAACTTTGTATAGTTACCCTAAGAAAGTCCTTCTTATTACTGAGAAAACAAAGTGAGGTATGAGCGAATCTTTCTCAGTATCTGCTTAGTTCGCAAAGCTTAACGCTTCTGCCTCAACCGATTTCCCTATTCAGCATACATCTGCTTCAACAGCTGAACATCACTACTGCTTAGCTTTAAGATATCCTTTGCATACTCAGAAACATTTCCAAAATTCTGATCAATCAGCTGATAGGCATAATCCAAATATTCTTTTTTGACTTCCATTGCCACTTTGATTCCTGCCAGCTGCTCTTTTGTCAGCCCTCGTGAAGCTGCCTCTGCTAAAAATAAAGCGTTAGGCTTTTGACGTTGAATGTTTGTATCTAAATAATCTTTATAGATTGTCTCTTTTGATACCTCCAACAACTCCAATGTCAGGGCAGCTGCAACACCAGTCCGATCTTTCCCTGCAAAACAGTGGAACAGTACACTTCCCTGCTCCGTCGAAAGCAGCTGCTGAAAATATTCCCGGTATCCCTGCTGAGCACCTGTATTTAAAATGAGATTCTCGTAAATATCCATCATATGCTGATCCACAGCGCCAATATCGGAAACATCAAACAAGTCCTCCATGCTAGCATTATGGTGAACTTCCTTCATGATATCAATCCACTGATAGGAAACATTCGCCAGCTGATCATCCGGACGTTCATTAATTTCCTTTTCTCCTCGTAAATCAATAATTTTAGTCAGTTCATGAGCCTCCAGCACCTTTAAGCTCTTTTCATCCAGCTGATACACTTCCCCAGAGCGAAGTAGCCGCTTGTGTTTGACTTGTTTTCCATCTTTTGTTTTGATGCCGCCTAATTCTCTAAAATTTGCAAGTTTCATTGTTACCTCCCTAAAGACTTACTAAACGTAGTTTAGTGATATTTTCATAGATAGAAAGATCTTCTATTACTTCCGCGTAGGTCATTCCCTTCGCCAGCTCAATGGTATAAATATTCGTATAGATTCTTGCTGGACCACTTAAGTCTACATCGAAATTGACATCACTGACTTCAATACCATGCTCTGTAAAATATTGAGTAATAAATTCCTTTGTCTCCTGTTTATGGATATATCGAACCTCAAGTTTTTTTATGCTGGGCACATGAATTACTTTTTTGACTAATGTCAACGCCATAAAGATTCCAACAAAACTAGTCAAAGCAATTGAGTAATAGCCCATGCCAATTGCTATTCCCAAACCAGCGACTGCCCAAAGCGATGCTGCTGTTGTTAGTCCTGTAACTGAACGCTTTGTTACAATGATTGTTCCAGCTCCTAGAAAGCCAATACCGCTGACAACCTGTGCAATCAGTCTGGCCTGATCCGATCGTATCACACCACTCAACTCAGGATATGTCATTGCATCCTTCAATGCAGAGATTGCAATCTGATCCTGTATCAATGCGATAATCGTTGCGCCCATACAAACTAATATATGGGTGCGCATTCCAGCCGGTCGATTCTTGTACTGCCGTTCAAATCCGATGATACCGCCGATTGCCAAAGAAATAGACAGACGCAGAATTATCTCCGGCACTGTTAATTCCAATGTACTCAATTCTCTCACCTTTTTCTATAAACCTTGTATTTCTTAATTATAGCACTAATATCAAAAAAATATGAACGCCTGTGGATAATATTTTTTTGCAGATGTTTCTTTGGAATGGAAAAAAGAGCCGAGTAAAAACTCAGCTCTTCTAATTATTCCTATCTTTTACAGCTTGCTTGCTGCTGCTTCATCGATGATTACAACAACATCTTCGTGGTCTTGTAAAGCACTTGCCGGCATATCAATTGTTACAGGTCCATCTACCATTCCTTTAATCGCATCAGCCTTTGCTTCGCCGTATGCCATTAAAATCATTTTCTTACCTTTCATAATTGAGCCAATCCCCATTGAAACAGCTGTTGTCGGTACATCTTCAACTTTATCAAAGTAACGTTTGTTTGCATTGATTGTAGATTCTGTTAGTTGTACAACGTGTGTCAGGCTATCTAAAGGAGTGCCAGGTTCATTGAAACCGATATGACCATTTTGACCAATTCCTAGAATTTGAATATCAACTGTATGGCTATCAATAATCTCTTCGTAGCGCGCACATTCTGCATCTAAATCTTCTGCTTTACCGTTTGGTACATAGGTGTCTTTAAACGGTTTCTTACTAAATAGCTTTTGATTCATAAAATAGCGGTAGCTCTGTTCATCTTCTCCGCCTAAGCCAACGTATTCATCTAAATTGATAGAAACCATATTAGAAAAATCAAGGTCGCTCCCTACCATTTCATGGTAAAGTGTTTCCGGTGTACTTCCAGTTGCCAAGCCTAAAACCTTTGCTCCCTTTTCCATGCCTTCTTTAATCAATTCAAACGCTTTTTTTCCGCCTTCTTCTGCATTTGCTACACGAATGATTTTCATTTATGACAATCTCCTTTACTTCTTTCGTATTTGGTATAGTCCAATTATACCACTTTTATTTTCAAATTTCTACCTAAAAGATTAGATAAAAGAAAAAAACAGAAACACTCTGACAGTGCTTCTGCTTTCAATCTCTTACTTTTTTTTTCAGATTATTCAGGTATCCTCTGCATTTTGTACATCTGCAGGAGCCTCTGGCTGAACTCCAGCACCAGTGTCTGTACTGCCGGTTCCATCAACGCCCGTATTGGGATCTACAGGAGCTTCATATTGAGGCGTTGTTTCAGCAGGAGTCACTGGTTCATTATAAACAGGTGCCTGATAACCCTGATTATAACTAGCACCAGTTTGATCATTTCCATAATATGTTTGGTTAGCAGCATTAGGGTCCACATACGTATTTTGATCATAATAATCCTGATCTTCATAATAGGTGCTATCCGCTGTCCCAGCATTTGATGAGTAAATAGATAACTTATTTGTCAGTTCCGCCAGCATTTCTTCATTTTTAGGCAAACCCAGCTGCTCCCGAAGTTTTGTCTGTACTTCAAACAGGTTATCAGGATTCATGATTTGATAAGATACACCATTAATCATTTCGCCAGTTGTTTCTATCTGCAATGAATCAATCGTCTGGAATGCCGACATATATTTCTTCTGAATATCAATCATATCATCCCAGGTTAAATCAGTTTTAACATTATCCTTCACAGCATTTAAAATACTTTTATACTGAGTTACACCATTTAAACTCATTACTTTTCGGACAATCTTTTCAACAACTTCCCGCTGCCGTTTCTGACGGCCAGTATCTCCTTCTGGATCATCATAACGGTATCTAGCATAAGCTAAACCTGTCTCTCCATTCAATGTCATTGGTCCTTTAGGCAGTTCAATACCATCCAACTCTGTTGCATATGGATTATCCACATCGATGCCCCCGACTGCTTCAATTAAGTCTTTTAGACCTCTCATATTGATGGAAACATAGCTGTCAATTGGGATATCCAGCAGATTTTCCACTGTTTCAATCGCCATCTTAGCTCCGCCATAAGCATAGGCATGATTCAATTTATCATTTGTATCATTTCCTACAATTTCAGTTAACGTATCTCGACTTAAACTAATCATTGTTGATTTATTTTCTTTCGGATTTACGGTTACAACCATTAAGGTATCAGAACGACCGCCATCTTCTTCAGCTCGCCCAAGGTCTCCGTTATCGATTCCCATCAATAAAACTGAAAAAGGCTCTTGAGCATCAATATTCACTGCTGTTTCCCGCTTTGTAGATACTCTTTCGATCGATTCATAAACATCTGTTACTGTATCAGTGGCATCTGAATACATTTTTAGACCGTAGGCACAAACACCAGCAATCAGTATCAATACCAGTCCTAAAAATGACAGTACCAGTTTTTTCCATAGATTCATAAGACACTTCCTCATTTACACAAGAATCGTTACACCCAATCATTTTCTCATAAATTCCCCGGGCTAGCAATATTTTTGAAAAATTGGCATGATATCTTAACACAATTGTAAAATACTGAACATAAGAAATCCAAATTTTCTCGACTCAGTGGTTCTCTACATAGTTTAAGAAACAATAACATCGAAAAAACGGGATAACGCTTAATCCCGTTTAAATAAATCTCTTGTATAAATTTTTTCTTCAACATCAGCCAAGTCGTCTTCAAATCGATTTGAGACAATCACATCAGATAGTTCTTTAAACTCCTGAAGATCTTTGATTACTTTGGAGTGATAAAATTCCTCTTCATCCAATGCGGGTTCATAAACAACTACTTCAATGCCCTTGGCCTTTAGACGTTTCATTACACCCTGAATAGACGAATAACGGAAATTATCCGAATTTGCCTTCATCGTCAAACGATATATCCCTACAGTATTTGGCTTTCTGCTAAGAATTTGCTCTGCTATAAAATCTTTTCTTGTCCGATTAGCATCCACGATAGCACCAATGATATTATTGGGAACATCTTCATAATTGGCACGCAGCTGCTTGGTGTCTTTCGGCAAGCAATAACCGCCATACCCAAAGGATGGATTATTATAATGGGAACCGATTCTTGGATCAAGCCCCACACCTTCAATAATCTGTTTTGCATCCAATCCTCTTGATTCAGCATACGTATCCAGTTCATTGAAGTAGGCAACTCTTAAAGCCAGATAGGTATTCGAAAACAATTTAATTGCTTCGGCTTCTGTAGAATGCGTCAATAAAACCTGACTATTCTTTTCCACTGTATTTCGCAAAAACATATCTGCAAGCTCCTGAGCTCGTTCAGAGCATTCGCCTACGATAATTCTTGAAGGATAAAGATTATCATACAGTGCTCTGCCTTCTCGTAAAAACTCTGGTGAAAATATGATATTTTCGGTATCATATTTTTCTTTCAATGCTTGTGTATAGCCAACAGGCACGGTTGACTTAATAATAAATACAGCATCTGGTCTTATTGCTCGTGCTTGTTCAATCACATTTTCAACTGTTGATGTATTGAAATAATTTTTCTGTTCATCATAGTCCGTTGGTGTCGCAATAATTAGATAATCGCCAAAACGGACAGCAGCTTCAAAGTCTTTCGTAAATTCCACGTTCAAGTCATCTCTATCTAAAAACTCATGGATTTCTTTATCTTCCAATGGCGATTCTCTTTTATTCAGTATATCAATTTTCTCACCAACAATATCATATGCCTGAACCTGCTCATTCTGTGATAATAGTAATGCATTTGCCAGACCAACGTAGCCTAGACCGAAAACTGAAATATTCATGATTGGCTTTCTCCTCTAATATAAAACTTTTCATTCTAAGGTTCAAAACTTTCAAATTATCCACAAAATTCATAACAAATACTATTTCTATTATAAGTATCAGCGTCTCCTATTGTATATCTAATTAAGACATTCGTCTACTGATAATCATCTCATCACTTCGCTCACATCATGCATACTTTAAGATGACAATAACTATAAGTTTTTCTTATTTAAATCCTCTTTGATTTGAGAAGTTGAGATTTCTGGTGTTCTCTCTAAATAAATTACCTCAGCATCCGTCTCATCTGCTATAAAATCAAACTCACCTTTCCAGTCATCCCCCATAACAAATCGATTAACTCTAAACTCTTTAATATCACTAACCTTTTGATCCCAGCTTTCTTCAGGTATAACTAAATCAACATATCTTATAGCCTCTAAGAGCTGCTTCCTCTTTTCAAAAGAAAAATAGCATTTTTTTTGTTTTTCGTTCCAATTAAATTCATCAGTTGATAAAGCTACAATTAAGTAGTCCCCTTGTTCTTTTGCTCTTCTTAAAAGATTTATATGTCCGTAGTGCAATAAGTCAAACGTGCCATACGTAATTATTTTTTTCACTAACTTCCCTCTTTCTTTTGTGATTTATTCTTTTTTTTCAACGAAAAAATTTTTGCTAAATCCGTTTTTACTCTATTTGTTATTATTAATAACAGGAACACGAAAAATAATGATTGTAAAATAGCATTTATAATTAACGTTGGCAAAGCATTGGATAGATTAATTCTAAAATGGGAGAATAGACCACACGTTAGTAGAAAACAAATAACTATTTGAAGTTGTCCCTTGAAAAAAATTTTGAACTCCATTTGTTTTCGTATCAAAAAGATACGTAAGAAACAAACCATACATTCAGTAATAATGAGTGCCATTGTAGCACCAAACGAACCCATTAAAGATGTCAATAAAAGATTTAATGTTATATTTGTTAAGGCTCCTATTATAAAAGGAATAGAGTAGCTTTTATATAAACCTTTTGCCAAAGTGAACTGATTAGCAAAAACACCGCCATAAGCAACTGGAATAATAATAAAGCTTACCCATTTCATATGTTGAATCATTGGTATAAATTCTTTTCCTAAAAACCAAGGTACAAATATATCTGCATTTAAAGTAATTAAAGCTGTAAACAATAATGCGCCTATAAGAGTGTAATCTAGAGAATATTTAAGTAAATTTTGAACTTTTTCTGTATTACCTTTCTCTTTATCCAATTTTGCAACCATGGGCATTAAAACCACGCTAATGGATGTAATAATTGCTAAAACAATTCTCGCAATTTTTTGCGATTGATCATAATAGGAAAGCTCTGCTGAAGTAACCATAAACCCAACTAGAACTTTATCGAAACTCGTATATATTTGTACTGCCAACTGTGGAAGTAACAAAATTAATGCACTCCCAATATAAATCTTCGATGCTTTTATTGCAATTTTATTTTTCTGTGTATGTTTTGGAAAATTATGATTTACATCTATCCAGAACAACAAATTTGCAAAGGCAACACTAAGACTGTTTATTAAAAGATACAGCCATAGATCATTTTCTTGCCTGACTAGAATAAATATCAGCACGAGTGAAAGCAATTTAACACTCGTATTTCTAATAACAACTTTTTTCACTTGCTCAAGACCGATAAACAGCCAGGAAATATCTAAGATTACAGATGCCAAATACGGAATTTGAGTCCACCAAAGAATTCTATCTTCTGAGAAAAAAGTGATACATGTAAACAAACTCGTAACAAGGATACCCATCATTAACTGGATATGCCATAATTTCTTAAACACCTCGTATCTCTTCTCTTCTTCAGCTTGAGAAATTTCTTTGGGTCCCAACTGAGCTAACCCCATTAATACTATATATCCTAAAAAAAGCGACATTGATGTAATTGACGTATTTTTTCCTAATGTACTAGCGCCAAGAACTCTTGCTACATAAGGAATAGTTATTATTGGTATAAGTATAATCAATGCTTGATACAATGCATTCATTACAATATTAGTAAGCATTTTTTTCATCTGTCAATTTCTCCATTTATTTGGTTCATCCATTGTTAGCATAAAAGAATATTTTTACTCAAAAATGTTTAATTATTTTTTCTATCTTCTAATTCCAAATCATGGATAATTTGATTATAAGCTGCTTTCTTAGAATCAAAAACAAGCTCTTTTACACTTTGTAATTTCATTTCTTCATCATCACTATTTTTTCTATTGAAATAATCATATAGGATACTTTCAGATAATTTCTCAATAGACTTAGCCATAAAACCAGCTGTATTCTCATCGAAACCAGAAGAAAGTCCCCGTTCATTAGAAATATAATTATCAAAATCTGGAATATAGTAAATGACTTTCTTATTATAATAAATAGCATCAAAAGACACTGATGAATAATCTGTAATAATCAAATCTACTTTGGGAACAATTGTATTAATATCAAATTCACTTTCCAAAAGTAATGTGCACTTTGATAAATTATTCGATCTTTTTCCAAAATTGTTATCTGCACTATGAGGTTTTTCTATCCATAAAATAGAATGTTTGTCTATCAATTTATTAATTTCTTCTGTATCTAAAGGATATGCAAACTTTATATTTCCTTCTCTAAAAGTTGGCAGATATAAAACGGTAAATTCTGCTGAACTTATTCTATCAAGAACTTCCTGTTCCTTTTGCAAATACTCTAGACATTCACAGTTTCTAGGATAAGATGAATCAATGATTTTATTGGGACTGATATCAAAAATTCTTTCAAATCTTTTACTGACATCTTTACTAGTCGATAACAAACGAAAATCATCCCAGCCCCCTGATACATGAATTAAGTGCTTGAATAAATAAAATTTCTTTAAAGATTTTGAAAGTTTTCTTATTGGATTGCTGGTTGCTTGAATCGCTGAGTTTGTTGAAATAGTATTACCCACACCTTTTAATGGGATACCATGCCAAAGCTGAATTCTTTTAGCCCCCAATGAGAGTTCTCCTAAAATATCTCCTTTGTATTTCTTTGTACTATGTGGAACATTACAAACTATATGCACTCCTGATTTCAAGTGAAAATAGAGGCTTTTCAAGCTATTCATTTTATAACATTCATAATTTTTACTTTGCAGTTCCGCTAATAATGCTTTGTTTCTAGTTACCCAAATAACACGGTTTAATTTTAATGACTGCTTATTGTAGTGTAAGTACTGATAGAGGTATCTCGAATTATCTGTAAACTTTTCTCCCATCCAAGCGCCAATTAAAACAATATCTTTATCTCTTCTTATAAAAATATTCAAAAAAGCTACTACACTATTTATTAATAGGTTGCTAATATATTTTATTGGATAATAAATCATTTTCCTGTCCTCTTCTCATCTCATAATAAACTAAAACATACAAAAGAAATCCCGTTGATGTGAATAAGAACGGATCAAATACACATTTTATCAAATAAAAACTGTAGCCTATCAGCAGCCAAGAATTTTTCTTAACCACAAAAGTAGCAAGTGGTCTAAGTAAAAATAGCCCAAATGGTATGATTCCCAGTAACCCAGTCTGTCTAAATAGTTCCAGATATGAAAGCTCTGATGTCATCAAGTATTCTCCACGACCCAATCCATAATAAGCAGACATAGCCCCATTACCTATAAAATAAGATAAAGGATTTGATTTCATACTTAGCAAGATAGATTGAGCATTCAATTCTCTAATACTATCTCCGGTTGATTTTGCCCAATTTATTGTTTCAACTTTATCTATAAAATTCCCACCAAAAAGAATTACTATCAAAATTAAAACAATTAGAAATATTGGTTTTAACCATCTACTTCTATTATTTATAAAAGCTAAAACAACGATAGCCATCAATGCCATATATATATTAGCTCTAGTTCCAGACAAGATTAATCCAAGAAATGACACCGTTGCCCATCCAAGTCTATAATGCCATGTATAATAACATAAAGATATAATCAAGAGCGGTGATCCCTTTAAAAAAAGAACATATTTAAAAATAGCATACATAGATAGGCTTATCTGCGCCTCCCCATTTGTACTCAAAAATTGTAACAATGGATTCACATAAATACTCAATATTCCTAACAGGTCTAACAAGGAGCTAAGTACTATAGTAAGAGAAATAATATTCAAGCAGTTCATAAATATTTTAATATAATCAATTTTGTACCTCTCTACTATAGGAATAAGCAATAGATAGGTAAAAACATAAAAGTATTTCAATGTGTCAGAAAAATTACCCGTCAATATCAAAGATACTATAAATAGAATAGCTGGGAAAATCAATGTATAAAACAACAGGTATAAATTCTCTTTTTTTCTATAAAAATCAAGAAACAACGATATATTAATTAACAATATTATGGAAAAAAAGAATAATTTTAAGTTTAAGGAATCTGCTGGCGTAAAGACAGCAAAAAATAGAAATAAGCTAATTAACAACTTCTGAATACTTCGTTTACCAAAGCGAATGTTTTCTAACTTTTCTTCCATAATATCTCCTTTATAAGTTTTCAATTAAACTAATATTTTCCTAAAAGAATAAGCATACTAAGATTTAATTTTTCTAGAATAGACCGAGTGTCGAACTTTTTGCTTATACAAAGTTTTATTTTATTAGTCAGCTTTTTATCATAAGAAAGTATTTCCTCTAAAAACTCTCTATTTTCGCTAGTAAGAACTTCCCCATAGTTAACATATAGTTCTTCACACCAATGGTATCTAATCTTTCTAGAATCAAAAAAACCATTATCAGTAATTTTTTCCAACAAGGTACTTCGATCACCAACAACATTTTTTTCATGTTGTCTGTAAAAAATGTGAGGAGTCGAGTCATATATCACTGTCCCTCCAACCCCCAAACAAATCATATAGATCAGATGGTCATGGAGAAAATTCGAATTGTTACTCTTGATACTTATACTATTTACAGTATCCCTTAGAGCTTTATTCATAACCATCGTACAGCCCACACCATTATTTTTGATAACTATGCGACCAAATGAAAAGGCTCCCTCTTCAAAATTATCTAAACCAGTTTTTTTTAAATTTAAATCTGTTAGTTGAGTCTTGGATATATATAATGCTGGTTCTTCATATTTTTTAAGTTTCTCAACAGCTACTGCCAGCTTATCAGATTCCCAATAATCATCTTGATCTGAAAAAGCAAAATAACTACAGCTACTATCTGATTTTTTTAATAATTCCAAAAAGCTCAGCTTCGGACCAATATTCGTTCCTGCTATAACTTCTTGATTTCCCTCTTTCAAAAACTTTGGAAATGGTTCTGGCGAGCCATCATCACGAATAAGCAGTTTAACTTTGAATGGTCCCTCTTGACGATGAATACTTTCAACTTGCTCCTTAATATACTTTTCGCCATTATAATAAGAAAGCAGCACTTGTACTTCAATTTTCAAATTATTAATTATCTCCTTCTCAGTTAAAAAATCCCTAAAATTACAGAAAATTTAAATAACCATGTATTTAAGTGGGTATCTGTTACAAAATTTTTACTTTTAACCAAACGAAACCTATTTTTTAAACTGTCCCGATAAAAGACCACTTTTTTTAGTTCCGCCAGCTTTTCAGACTCAATTCGTTCTTTATAACACTCATATACTGAAATTGCTTGCTGCTGTCGTTCATTTTTTTGCTTAACTGCACTTTTCACTAATCGACGTATTCGTTTAAAGACATTTTTATTTGTATATCCTACATTATTGTATTCATGTTGTCGATAAAGCATCGTGGAATTCTCATCAAAATAAATGTTTCCGTTCAATGCTTCTGTAGTCAGCAATGTCCAATAATCATGCATTCGGATACTTTTAGGATTAGAAGTACAAAGAATATCTCTTAGAGTTTTATTGAAAAGCATTGTACAGCCTGAAGGAGAGCGGTCGATAATCGTTGCTTCTAATGTCAATGGTATATGTGCATGCATTTCTCTTTTAAAAAGAACATTAAGATTATTATCCACAACATCATAAGTTGAACAATATAAATTTGGCTGATCTACAGGATACGTTGAAAGCTTCTCACAAGCATTTTTCATTTTTTCAGGAAACCAAATATCATCTTGATCAGCATATGCATAAAAATCATAGTCATTTCCTGAATCTTTCAACGCTTTCAGAAAACTTCGAGCAGGACCTAAATTACTCCCATCTTTATAAAATCGTAGGGAATTTTTTTTACTACTTTCTTCGAGTATCTCCATAGTTCTATCTTGTGAACCATCGTCTCTAACCCAAACAGAAACATCCACCCCAGATTGGTTAAAAATACTATTAAGCTGCTCAGACAAATAATTTTCACCATTATAAGTAGACATTATAACTAAAACCTTGTAACCCATCATATTTCCTTTCCCATAGCCCCGTAGATATCTCTCATGAGTATATTTACTTTACTTTTGTCATATTCTTTAGCAATATTTTTATTATTTTCTGCTATTTTTTTTAGCTCCTCACTATTCTTATCAAATAGTTTGTGAATAGCGCCTGCAATTTCCTCACAATTTGTTGGATCAACAATAGTATATCCTGTCTTACCATCTTCTGTATAATCTTTAATGCCACCTAAAGCTGAACTTACCAAAGGAAGTCCAGCAGCCATAGCTTCTAATCCCGCTAAGCCAAGACCTTCTCGTCTAGATAAAAATAAGGAAATATCAGAAATAGCGTAGTAATTTTCAATAGCTGATTGATATCCTAAGAAAATCACTTGAGATGCAACATCTAGTCTTTCGGCTTCAGCTTTTAAATTTTCAAGCTCAGCACCGCTGCCACAAATCAAATAGATTATGTTTTCGTTATTTAATATCGATAAAGCATGAATACCTGCGATATGGTTTTTTCTTATAGTAAGTTCTCCAACAGAAATCATCACTTTTGACTTCTCTGATATGCGCAGTTCTTCTTTAATACTTTGAATTACTTCACTAGAAACTGGGTTGTAGTATTTTTCATAATCAATTCCTACTCCTGAAACTTTAAATAATTTCCCACATTTAAATTTCTTAGCCAAATTATAATCCTCATTATTAATAGTAATGAGAATATCCGTATATTTAGAAAGATATTTTTCTACTGGATAGAATAGCAGCCAGTCTTTTCGAGAGCCACCTTGAAAAAATTGAAATCCATGAGCCGTATAAATCACGGGAATTTTTACTTTTTTTGCCGCTAACCTTCCCAATACTCCACCAATTGGAGAATGACAATGCATAAAATCAATTTTATTTTCTTGTAAGATAGTCACTAGTTGTTTATAGCAGGAAATATTAGTTTTAATATCTCCAATACCACGTTTAAAATCAACCTGATGTGCAATAACTTCTAAATTTTCCAGTTTTCTTCTTAACTGGTTTAAGCTTTCTTCATCCATTATTCCTTTAATATTAAAATTACAGGCTACATGAACCGTATATCCCATACTTTGAAGAATTAAGATGTTTTCTATATTAAATTGACCAATCATTGATGGCGCCGAAGCAACTATCAGTACATTTTTCAAAACTTTCACCTCAACTAACTCAATTAATCATACCCACTGTTTTACTTGAAATAATATGTAATAATAATCAAAAAATTGGCCATCTATATAACCGATTAACAACCCTTTTTTGTTCCTTTAAATTTCTCAATGGTTACATGATCTGATGCATTAATATCTTCTTTTTTTATAACCTTTTTTATCGTTAAAAGGATAATCTTTATATCCTCAGAAAATGTTACATGACGGACATAATGAACATCTAACTTAAACTTTTCTTCCCAGCTAATTGCATTTCTACCATTTACTTGAGCCAATCCTGTTAGTCCAGGCCGAACATCATGCCGTTTGCACTGTTCCTCGTTGTACAGTGGTAAATACTCAACTAATAAAGGTCGTGGTCCGACAATTGCCATATCTCCTTTGAAAATATTCCAAAGCTCAGGCAATTCATCTAAACTGGTTGAGCGCAGAAATTTGCCAAACTTAGTTAGTCGAATATCATCCGGCAACAGCTCACCCTTTTCATCTCGCTCATCTGTCATCGTTCTAAACTTATACATAGAAAAAACTTTCTCATTTAGTCCTGGTCTTTGCTGTTTAAAAATTATAGGACCACCCAATTTTACTTTTACCAATAAAGCAACAATTAAATATATAGGACTCAACACTACTAGTGCTATAGCAGATAATAAACAATCTAACAAACGCTTAACCCATTTTCCATATGCTCCCTGTTTAGTCACCAGCCAACACCTTCTTGATAATCTTCACTACCCGTTCAAGATCTTCATCTGTCATTTTAGTATCTGAAGGGAGACAAACGCCGGTTTCAAACAGCGTCTGCGAAACCTTGTCACCAAAATAATCATACTCTTCAAAATAAGGCTGCATATGCATTGGCTTCCAAATTGGTCGTGATTCAATATCATCTTCAGCAAGTGCATCCATTATTTCTTCCGGAGCAACTCCTTTAAGCGTGATACAGCTCAGCCAAAAGTTTGGCTGATTCCATTCATTTTCTGGCATGAATGACACTTGTTCAAACGCTTCAAGTTCTTTTTTATAAAACTGGTAAATCTCATTTTTCTTTTTTACTCGATCAGCTAAAATTTTTAACTGTCCCCGGCCAATGCCAGCAACAATATTACTCATGCGATAATTGTATCCCAATTCACTATGCTGATAATGTCTTGCCTGATCCCTTGATTGAGTGGCCCAGAATCGTGCTTTATCAATCGCTTCCTTGTCATTTGAAACTAACATACCACCACCAGATGTGGTAATAATTTTGTTCCCATTAAATGAATAAATACCATATTTTCCAAATGTTCCAGTTGCCTTATCTTTATATGTAGTTCCCAGTGACTCTGCAGCATCTTCAATCAATGTCACACCATATTCATCACAAATTGCTTGAATTTCATCAATGGCAGCCGACAAACCATATAAGTGTACCACAATCACTGCTTTGGTCTGAGGATATTTTTCTAATGCCTTTCTCAGATAAACAGGATCCATATTCCATGTCGCAAAGTCACTATCAATAAAAACGGGTATCGCGCCCTGATAAATAATAGGATTAGCAGTAGCTGAGAAAGTTAACGACTGACATAAAACAATATCTCCTTTATCTACTCCAGTGTCCTTTAGCGCCAAGTGAATAGCAGCTGTCCCTGAAGATAACGCTGCAGCATGATCGATATTTACCAAATCAGCCAGCTCTTCTTCAAACTTATTTACATTCTCTCCTAATGGAGCAATCCAATTTGTGTCAAAAGCTTCTTGTACAAAAGCTTGCTCATAACCTTCATCACTCATATGAGGTGAAGCTAAAAGAATTTTTTTAGTCACTTTTTCTTCATCTCCCTTATTGCTTTAGCTGGAACTCCTACAACTTTATTTCCATCAGCAATTTCATTTATTACTACACTTCCTGCACCAATAATAACTGATTCGCCAATGTTTATATTTTGTATTATTTGACTTCCTACTCCTAATTGTATTTTGTTATCAAGATTAACATTTCCAGATATATTTACAGAAGGGTAAATGGAATTAAAATCACCGACACTTACATCATGCCCAATTGTACAACCAATATTTACTGCATTGAAGTCTCCGATAACGATGTCTTCTGTTAATGTTGTATACGCCATGATTACATTACCCTTTCCTAATTTCACAGACTTACCCATCAAGACACTTGGATCAATAAGATTTGGAAATACTAATTCTCCATTTTTCTCTCGAAAATATCGGTTATATATATCTTCTTTAAATTGTGGACTTGATATTCCAAAGACTACATGGGTTCCTACAGGCAATTGGCCAGCTTCAGCAATGCCCCCAAGTACGGGTTTACCGCACACTACTTCCCCAACTTTATTATCGTCTAAAAACCCCAACAGTTCATATTCAGAAAGTCGCTCAACAAGAAAACATACTTCTTTCCCATGCCCACCAGCACCTATTATTATAAGCTTTTTCATTATAGTCCTCACTTACTCGATTCATTGGCAAATTTTACCAACTCTTTACTCAATTTCTCAGAATTTTTTGGTAAATGTTCAACAAACTCCATTACTTCTTCAATTGAAAAGCCATTTACATTCCCTATAAAGATTTTCTCATAGACTTGTTTTGAATTTTTCTCTTTACTTACTAACAATTCTTCATACAATTTCTCTCCTGGACGAATACCAGTTTCTATAATTTCAATTTCGCCTTCCTGATAACCACTCAGCTGAATGATATTCTTGGCTAAATCATAAATCCTAACTGGCTCTCCCATATCCAGAATAAAAATTTCTCCGCCGTTTGCCAAAGCCCCAGCTTGAATAACCAAACGGCTAGCTTCCGGAATCGTCATAAAATATCTAGTCATCCGAAAATCGGTAACTGTTACTGGTCCCCCACGACTTATTTGTTCTTCAAAAACAGGAATCACACTACCGCGGCTGCCCAATACATTTCCAAAGCGAACAGCACAAAACTTGGTACAGCCTTCTTCATTCATACCTGTAACAATCATCTCAGCAATTCGTTTCGTTGCACCCATAACATTCGGCGGATTTACTGCTTTATCTGTTGAAATCATAACAAAGTTTTCAACTCCACACTCTTTGGCGGCCTCAGCAACATTCTTTGTACCGTACACATTGTTTTTCACTGCTTCAATCGGGTTGTATTCCATTAACGGAACATGTTTATGAGCGGCTGCGTGATAGACAGTGTCCGGTTTGTATATACTCATCACGTCTACTAACCGTTGTTTGTCCTGAATATCAGCAATAATTGGAATAATCTCTGTCAGTTTATTAGGATATTTATTGGTAAGCTCCTTATGAATCAAATAAATTGAATTCTCTCCATGCCCCAATAAAATAAGCTTCTTAGGGTTAAAACGCATCAGCTGCCGACAAATCTCCGAACCAATTGATCCCCCAGCACCTGTCACCAAAATTATCTTGTTTGTAATTTTCCCCTTTAGCTGATTCATATCCAGCTTAACTTCTTCTCTCCCCAACAAATCTACTACATTTATTTGTTTTAATCGAGAGATGGTGATATTGCCCGAAGCTACCTCTTCTAATGCCGGCATAGCATTAACAGGCAAACCAAGAGGCGTTACAATATCCAAAATCCTTTGTAACTCCTCTTTCTTTAAAGAAGGAATCGCTATTGTCAGCATCTCAACATTGTACTCCTCAACAATTTGAGGAATATCGGTTGTTTTTCCTAAGACCTTTACGCCAGATAAGTACATTCTATATTTATCAGATGCGTCATCAATAAACCCAACGACTTGTATGTCTCTGCTAGTTGTTGAAGTGCTCAGACTTGAAAGCAATATTCGACCGCCTTCTCCAGCACCAATGATTAACGTTTTCTTAGCTTTAGGATTGACACCACGCTTCCCGTTACGCCACTCGATAAATAAACGCCATACTAACCGACTTGATATAATAATAAAAGTGGTGATTAGATAAGTTAGCAACAAAAAACGACGGCTTTCTCTAAAAAGAATGATTCCTTCCAAAAGAAGACTGATACTTGTAGCAAAAAAAATCGCAATCATTTCTCTTAAATTAGTGAAACGATTGATTCGAGTAAAAATTTTAAAAACAAAACCAAATATTATGTAAAAAAACAATTGTAACAATGTACTAACAAATACAAAATCTGTTGAAATATGAATGTAAGGCATCATATAAAAATACGTAAATATATTTGCCCCAATAATGATGATAGAATCTATTGATACTAGCATCAATAATTTCTGGATTCTCGACATACCACTAGCCACTCTTTCTAAAACAATCGGAATTTCTTCCGTTTAATCTCCTTAAATGCAGGTCTTGCTATTTCGTCTCCATTCAATACATCCCGTGCGCAAAACTCCATTGCAGTTACTTTTCTCTTGCCAAAATCTTGTTCAATTGCTTTAAATGCCCGTTGCATAAAAAAACTGCGTCTTTTTGTATTATGAGCATCAGAGGCCATCATCTGCACCAGATTATGTTCCACCATCAGCTTAGCAGCTTGTTCAATCTCTCTACCAAAGACACCTAGATAACTTGGTGCTGTTAATTGAGCCAATGCCCCCATTTGAATAAATGGGATAAGTCGGTTAGGATCTTCAATAAAAGTACTGTTACGTTCTGGATGAACAATGATTGGACGATGTCCTCTTTGGGTTAACTCAAAAAAAATTGGTTCAGTGTACTCTGGGATTCCCTCAAAAGGAAACTCTATTAGTATATATTTATCATTCAAATCCGCAAAAAGTATATCCCCATCTTGAATCTGTTGAAGTAACTTTTCAGTAATATGTACTTCCTGTCCTTCATATAAAGTTAAAGGAATTCCACGTAAATCTAAAACCCCCTGAAGCTCCCTAACTTTTAAAATAACTTGGGCAGCTGGATTATTGTAGCTGCCGTTGTTATGATGTGGAGTACAAAGGATATGCTCAATTCCTTGTGCTACGGCTGTTTCAGCCATAGCAATAGAATCTTCCAACGTTTGAGCGCCATCATCTATCCCTGGCAAAATATGGCAATGCAAATCAATCATTCTACTCGCCTACCTTTGTTCTTGTTTCTCTTACCCGTAATAATAGCCTTGTTCAGTCATATTTCTGGCACCATTATATACAACACCCAAAATATTGGCATCAACATAATTCAGTAAACTTTTCGCTTTTCTCAACGCCTCACGATTGGACACATCTTCTCTAGCTACTACAATCGTTCCATCTGCTTTAGATGACAAAATCTGAGCATCTGTAACTGTTACAACTGGAGGCATATCAAAAATAATTAAATCGTAGCTATGCTTTAGTTCCTCAATCAAGCGGCTCATTCGAGCAGATCCAAGCAATTCTGAAGGATTTGGCGGTTTAGGTCCACTAGGTAAAATATGAAGATTATCTACTCCTGACCTCTGAATAATTTCTTGAATATTCACCTGCCGCTTTCCTAAGATACTGCTTAAACCATTTACATTAGATAAATTAAATGTTTTGGCTACTGTTGGTTTTCGCAAATCTGCATCCACCAGCAGAACTTTCTTTCCGGAATCAGCAAAGACAACAGCCAGATTAGCTGAAGTAGTCGATTTCCCTTCACCCGGACCAGATGAAGTGATTACTAAGGTGTGTAAATCATGATCTATCATGGAATACTGAATATTTGTACGAATTGTCCGATACTGTTCTGAAACGGGAGACGCTTTGTCTGCTAGAGTAATCAGACTAACGCCTTTTTCTGTATCTTGTTTTTTCATATTATTTTTCATTCGCTTTTCTCCTATAATCTTGTTCGAGTTCTACGTAATGGCTGCTGCCCATTTTCTTTTGGTGCATTTTCCTGAAGCTCATCATTCTGTTCAGAAGTAATTCTCGATATTTTTACATTCAACTCTTTGGCCGACATATTTGGCACAACTCCTAGTATTGGTAACTCCAAATCCTCAGAAATAAAGTGTTCATCTTTTAGCGAACGATCAAATAATTCAATTAGAAACGCACATAGAATCCCCGCTAATAAGCCGCCTAGCAATCCAATCGCCAAATTCAACTTATTATTGGGTGAAACAGGAATGACATTAGCTGAGGCGTTAGAAATAATCGTAATTTTGTCAACATTTAATGTGTTCAACGCAGTGTCTTTAAAAACCGTAGACGTCTGATTGGCTATTTGCTCCGATAGAATTGGATCATCCGTGGTTGAACTAATCGAAAACATTTGAGAGTTTTGAGACTGCTTTACTTGTAAACTTGCTTTCAAACTTTCAATAGTTATTTCCTGATTGTATTCTTCTTTCATTTTCTGTTGAACAGCACTTAAGACTGTGTCACTAGTGATTAAATCCATATATGTATTAATCATCTGTAGATTAGCATTAATATCATTTACATTATTTATTTCTCCCTGAGGCAACCGAACAATTAACTGCGCCTGAGAACTGTATTTGGGTGCAATTACTAAAAAAGTAAGCACTCCCGCAGCAGTAACTCCTACGATGATTCCAAAGATTATCAAAAACAGCCGCTTTCTTAAAATTCTAAATATATCTTTCAAACTTATTGTCTCTTCCATTTTTTCCTCCTGGTTACTGCTAATATTTCTAATTAGCGGAAAATAATTTATTCTAACCTCAAATTATACACTTATTCATACTTTTTACCATACTATATTATACTTTTTATAAATTCAAGATACGCCGTTTGCTCATCCGTTTCTTCAATTATAAGCTTATTAAAGGTTTCATCAAGCAATGCTGGTAAGGTTCCGTTAATCCGATGGGTAATTGTTGCATTTCCTATTAGCTCCATCCAGTAACCTCCGTCTCCGGTTTCATGGACAACGGTCTGAACCATTCCTCCCGTATTTTTCACGGTAATCTTTTCACAAAAGCGTCTGGAATACAGCAGCGCATACATTAAGCTGCTTGCACACATAGCTGTTCCACAGGCGCTGGTTAAGCCGACACCTCGCTCATACGTCCGCACAAACAATTTGTTTTCGGCAACTACTTCAACAAAACTAACATTAATGCCATCGAGAAAAATTGGATTTTCGCCATTGACATAAGCTGCAATCCGCTCTAATTCTCCATCATACAGTCCCTTATGATCAACAAACGCAATTAAATGGGGATTGGGTACAGAAACTACTGAAAAGTGCAAAGTATTAGAAAGCTCTGGAATCATCTTGTCAATTATGGTTTGTTGGGAATAAATCATAGGGACAGCATCCTTGTCAAAGCTGACCGGTGATATTTCTACCTGATAAGCAGGCACGCCTTCTGCAAAGCTGTCTGTTTTTCCAACCTTTAAATCAGCAAACATTGTTTCTATTGAAAAGAATTCCTTTTGGTAGCTATCAGAGAGGTATCTAGCTACTGTGCGCAATCCATTGCCGCACATACTTGCTTCGCTTCCATCTCTGTTTATAACACGCATTTTAGCCAGACTTGTTCCTTTACTCACATTTTCTATAAGCAGAATTCCATCCGCTCCGCCTAAAAGCCCTGTTTCACGGTCGCACAGATTGATTCTTAGCTGCTCAATCTCTGAGCTTGTCAGCGGTTTTGAAAGCTTTCTTTCATCTAAAATAAAAAAATCATTACCCGATCCATGTACTTTATACAAAGACACATTCAATTTAAGAAACCTCCCTTTTCCTGAGAACACTCCAACTACTAGTATGCCATAAAAAAAAAGAGGAGAACAGTAATTTTTTTACTTCTCCTCTTTTTTATTAATTTTTATTTTGCATTCTTTAGATTTTCATTTACTTTATCCCAATTTACAACATTCCAAAATGCAGCAATATAATCAGGACGTACATTTTTATACTTCAAATAATATGCGTGTTCCCAAACATCTAAACCTAAAACAGGTTTCTTGCCTTCCATTAAAGGAGAGTCCTGATTTGGTGTTGATGTGATTTCAAGCTTACCGTTATTAACAATTAACCAAGCCCAGCCTGAACCGAAACGTCCAGTCGCTGCAGTTTTGAATTCTTCTTTAAACGCCTCAAAGCTTCCAAATGCTTCATCAATGGCTGTTTTGATATCCCCAGTCGGTTCTCCACCGCCATTAGGTCCCATAATTTCCCAGAAAAATGTATGATTTGCATGGCCGCCGCCATTGTTTCTCACAACACCGCGGATATCTTCTGGAATACTATCTAAATCAGCAATTAATGCTTCAACCGATTTCTCGCCCAATTCAGGATGCTTCTCAATTGCACCATTCAAGTTGGTTACATAGGTATTATGATGCTTGTCATGGTGCAAATGCATCGTTTCTGTGTCAATGTTTGGTTCCAAAGCATCGTAAGCATAAGGTAAATCTGGTAGTTTATAAGTCATCTTAAATCTCCTCCAAAATCAATGTTTTAAACTCTATACAATATCAGCATAACAAACTTGAAGCCAACCTTCAAAATAATTGCTTACAAACACTCTTTTTTCCACGTTTTTTTTGCTTTCCTGCACTATACAGGGAAAAATACTAAAAAATAACTTCAACTCCTCTCAAAAAAACTCAATTTTTCCAGTTAAATATAAGCCATCACTTCAATTTCTTCTTTTTCTTAGCACAATTTTAAACATTTTTATAGTTCTTCTTTTGCCGGAATATGTTACTATTGTTTATTGATAAACGGAAAATACTATATTTTAGAATACATTGTCTGTTTCATAAGCATTTGATTCAGCTGCTTCACCCCATTCCATTAGACAAGGTAAAGGAGAGAGATTCATGAAGAAGATGGTTCATCGAAAGAATACTCGCCCGGTAAAGGTTGGCGACTTAACAATTGGCGGAAGTAATGAATTGTTCATTCAAAGTATGTGCACAACAAAAACGCACGATGTAGAAGGAACTGTTGCTCAGATTTTGGAATTAGAAGAAGCTGGCTGTCAGATTGTGCGGGTGGCTGTTCCTGATGAAGCAGCAGCAAATGCATTAGGTGCGATAAAAAAACAAATCCATATTCCTTTAGTTGCTGATATCCATTTTGATTATCGGTTAGCCTTGAAAGCAATTGAGCAGGGCGTCGACAAAATCAGGATTAACCCCGGAAATATCGGCCGGAAAGACCGGGTTGAAAAAGTTGTTGCTGCCTGCAAAGAAAAAGGGATTCCAATCAGAATCGGTGTCAACGCCGGCTCGTTAGAAAAGAAATTTCTTCAACAATATGGCTATCCTACTGCTGAAGCAATGGTGGCCAGTGCTATAGAACATATTAAAATCTTAGAAGATTTGGATTTTTATGATATCATCGTATCTTTAAAAGCCAGTGATGTGAACCTTGCCATTGATGCTTATTCTCTGGCGGCAGAAAGCTTTGACTACCCGCTTCATTTAGGTATTACTGAGGCTGGCACACAGTTTTCCGGCGGGATTAAGTCGGCTGCCGGGCTGGGCGCTCTTCTTTCTCGAGGAATCGGAAATACTTGTCGTGTGTCTCTTTCTGCTGATCCTGTAGAAGAAATAAAGGTGGCTAGAGAAGTTCTAAAAGCCTTTGGCTTAGCAAGTAATGCTGCAACTCTAATCTCCTGTCCAACCTGCGGACGGATTGAAATCGATTTGATTCCGATTGCTAATGAAATCGAAGCTTATATCGAAAAAATCAAGGCACCCATCAAAGTAGCCGTTCTAGGCTGTGCAGTGAACGGTCCGGGAGAAGCCAGAGAAGCAGATATCGGTATTGCAGGCGGTCAAGGAAAAGGGATGCTTTTCAAAAAAGGAAAGATTATCCGAACTGTTCCAGAGGAAATCATGGTAGAGGAACTAAAAAAAGAGGTAGACCTATTAGCTGAAGCCTATGCCCGTGGTGAAGAAATATAAAATAGAGATGCATTCTTCTTTCCAAGAAGAGTGCATTTTTTGTTTGTTTTCGCTATTCTTTGTTACAATGATACTAGCGAAGGGGAGGATATTATCATGGGAAAACCAATTATTTTTCTTCAGGAAAAGCTTAAGCCTGAACAAATTAAACGAATCACAGAAACTGCTGAAAACTATCTTGTGCTTGATTCGTCAACTGACTCTCAAACGTTTAACGAAGAGGATATAGCTATTATGCTCGGCTGGAACAAGGAAATAGGCCCTCGTCTATTAGCGAATCCGCATAGTCAGCTCCAATGGGTACAGTCTATTTCGGCAGGAGTTGATTCTTTTGATTTGGCTGCTTTTCAGAACAAAAATATCTTATTATCTAACGGCAGCGGTATTCACAGTGTTTCCATAACTGAGCATGTATTAGGTGTTTTATTATCCGAATATCGAGGATTGCGCAGTGCAGTCATTGATCAAAAGAAAAACGCATGGAGCCGGTCTACCAGTAAAATACGGCAGCTTTCAGGTCAAAAAATGTTAATTGTGGGCACTGGAAAAATCGGACAACAGCTGGCTGCATTTGCTCAAGGATTAAAAATACAGACATACGGCATCAATTCAACGGGGCATCCATCATCTGGCTTTTTGGAATGTTACTCACAAAAAAATATGAGTCGAATTATTCAGGACATGGATATTGTTGTTAATATTTTACCGTTAACAGAGGAAACGTATTATTTATACGATGAAGCTATGTTTAATGCAATGAAAAAAGGAGTTGTTTTTATCAATGTGGGAAGAGGACCTTCGGTCAAAACAACAGATTTGCTCTCCGCTCTCAATAATGAACAAATTAGTTTTGCCGCACTGGATGTTTTTGAAGAAGAACCATTACCCAAAGACTCTCCATTATGGACACTAGATAATGTTCTGATTACCCCGCATATTTCAGGTATGACTGCCGGCTTTAAAGAAAAGTTAACCAGAATATTTTTGAGCAATTTAAAAAGTTTTATTGAAGCTGGAAAACTTGAAAAAAATCAAGTCGACCTTACAAAAGGTTATTAAACTATCCCACAACTATGATTGCTAATCCCTTTACTCGACAACTTATATAATAAAAGCCATCCGCAGTTTCCTGTTGGATGGCTTTGCTTCTTTTACAATTATAATAGATTGTTTTCCTCAGTTTCCTTTACGATATACGCAGGTCTATTTTTTGTCTCCATAAATATCTTTCCGATATATTTCCCTATAATTCCTAAGCACAACAGCTGTAGTCCGCCGACAAATAGGAAAATACAAACCATTGAGGGCCAGCCGCTCGTCGGGTCACCATACATCAATGTGCGGAACAAGATAACCAGCATCGCAATTACCGAGCCAAAACATGACAACGCACCCACATATGAAGCAATGTTCAATGGAACTTCAGAAAAATTGATGATACCGTCTATCGAATAGCTCAATAGACTCCAAAAAGACCACGATGTCTCGCCTGCTACGCGTTCCCTGTTTTCATAAGAAAGATACTTTGTGTTAAACCCCACCCAGCTAAAAATCCCTTTTGAAAAACGGTTATATTCAGTCAGTTCAAGAATGCTGTCCACCATTTGGCGTGTCATCAGGCGAAAATCACGTGCACCGTCTACCATCTCAGTTTCGCCAATCTTATTAATCAATTTGTAAAACATGCGGGCAAAAAAACTACGGATAGCCGGTTCTCCATCCCTCGTTGCTCTTCGCGTACCCACGCAGTCTATATCTTCTGTTTCAATCAGCCGAATCATCTCCGGCAGTAATTCAGGCGGATCTTGTAAATCTGCATCCATGACTGTTACCAGTTCGCCTTTTGCAGATTGTAAACCAGCATACAAACCAGCTTCTTTGCCAAAATTTCTAGAAAACGATATGTACCTAACCTTTTGGGGATAAGAACGATGCAATTCTCTTAAACAAGACAAGGTACTATCTTTTGACCCATCATTCACAAATATATATTCAATTTCATGGTCGATTTGCTGACTAACTTTTTCTACTTCCTTAAAGAAAGCTGGAATGGACTCCTCTTCATTATAACAAGGAATAACTATCGATAACATTTTCTCTTTCCTCCTACAACGGTCTTCTATTTATTATAACATACCATAAACGTAGATAAATACAACATATTAAATAACTAGCGTATTATTAAATAAAATGAAAAAATAGCGATATAACTTCCCTATAAATAGGCTTGTTATTTATTTATTTTTATATAAAAAACAAATTTTTCTGAAATAAGTGTTGTATTTATCCGTTTTCATGGGTATTATATATATGTAGTGAATAATAAAAAATAATTTACTTGATAACTATTTATAAAGGAGATAAATATGCTTGAAACAATTGCATTAGATGATTTTGCTGTAAAAAAGCTGGAAATGTTTCATCAACTATTTGATTTTGATGATGGTGTTTATTCCCCCCGCTTCTTTAAGCAGTATTCAGAGTTTTCCTATGCCAGATTAATCTCTTTATTTTCAGAAATGAATGAAGACTTTCAGCAGCAGGCTGATTTCTCCCTTCTTTCCGAAGATGGTAAAGTCGTAATTGATAAAGAGGAGCTAATAAAAATTCCCTATCAACAATTCCTTTTCCAGGAAAGCATTGCTTATAAATTTTTATTAGCCGCAATCCTTGAGAAAAATTATCGGCTTGAAGACTTTTGTGAAGAAAATTACATAAGTAGAGCTTCTGTTCTGCGTAGACTAAATCCTCTCATTAACTATCTTAAAAAATTTGATATCCAAATCAACTGCTCCAAAATGAAAATCACCGGAAATGAAGCGATTATTCGAATCGTATATTTCAACTTTTTCTGGCTGACTTCCTTTGGAGAAGATTTTTTTGTTGCACTTGATGAAAAAAAACGTGGACCAGAATTATTCGACTTCAGCGATAAACAGCTGATGAAATATGTAGAACCACGCCAATGGTTTCTGTTAACCTCTATTAACCGGCTGCGTCTTGAAAAGGCTCATTATTTGGATGAAACACCATTTGATCAGTTGGTTTACCCCGAAACCAACCTTTCCTATTTTGATGAGCTGAAGCAGTTAGGCGTTTCCGCTGAATTCCGCTCACGAGAATGTGATTTTCTGTCTTATATGCTCTTTTACTGGATTCCCTATTTCCACTTTGATGATCCTCGCATCCCGTATGTACGCTCTTATATGCTCAGCGATAACCACCCACTGGATGACTTGATTGACCGTTTCCAATTTTTCTATAGCCATTCACTTGGCGATCTCTCTCTCACTAATGAGGAGAAAGAGCTACTACATATTAACATTTTTACTACTGTGCTTAATCATGCAATTAGAGAAAATACACTACCCCTTGCTGTTGATTTTTCTTTTGATTTGTTCAAAGGTCATCATCCATTATTTGAACCTTTATTCAAGAATATTCAAAGTTTTCTAAGGTCAACTGCCCAAATGGAACAGTATCAGTGGCTTATCAACTGCATTGACCATTTATCTTACACATGTGCAGTATTTTTACTTCCATATGTTGAAAGAAGCAGGAAAAATCATTTACTTCGCGTAGGTATTATTCTGTTTCAAAATGCTATCGTCTCTCAATCACTGTTCGAGTATTTATCAAAAATCCCCTTTGTTGATGTCGATTTGATTACCTCATCTGCAAAAAAGGATTATGATTTCTACATAGCCACCTCTCCTCTCCTGCTGCCAAAAAGCGTAAGAAGGAAGGGAAACTTTAAATTAATTACATTGACTGAGATGGAAAATTACCAAAAAATTCTTTTTTCTACCCTACAGGAAAAGTATACAGAAAAAACCAATAAATTTATTGCCGGCTGAGTAAATTATAGGGAAACTTAAACAAACCGTTTCTTGTTCTTTCATTATCCCAAAATCACCAGCAACAATACTTTAAAAGTAAAGATAGGACTGGAGCTTAGTCATATGACTAAGCTCCAGTCCTAAAAAAATATTAAATAGCGTTTCATTGTTCTTATATTCCTGAAACGTACTGTCGTAAGAAGCATAGACAGCAAAGCAAGCTCCGTGGGATTAAGCAGGAATCAATCAAAAATAGCAGCAGCTATTTTCGGATAATTCCAGTTTAATCTCGGAGCTTTATATTTTTTGCATTCTCATTTTCTGTATCTGAAATGAAGTGAATTAACATCTATTCAAAATAGAAAATCAATCGTCCGCAAGAATAGATACCTACTTACCCTTCAAAATCATCATTTTTTTCAAAATGGTAGCTCGGTTCGTCCATTTTGGCATTATAGTCTACAAGCAAGTCATAGCCTTTAAAGAACCAATCATCGGTTTCTTCAACAAAGTATAGTCTGCCTGCTTCATTAACCTCTATTAGCGGCGTCTCTGGGGTATCAACAGACATCCCAACTGAAAAACCTTCATGGACATCGGTTTTCCCGTAGACCTTCCCATAAAAGCGAATCCCCATCCCTGAGGCAACATCGATTTCCCCTTCAAACCATTTCTGAGCACGAGGTGTTATCGTCAGTTTCATCATCATTCCTCCCTACCAAACCATTGTAGCATACGGCACAGTAGTTTCATGGAAAAATGCTTATTGACTCATTTTCTCGTCCAATAAGTCAACATCGTCCGTATCACCAATTACTAACAGGTTATCATTCTCCCGAACGATTTCTTCTGCAGCAGGAGAAGCAATAACTTCTGTTTTAGATCGACGAATAGCAACTACGGTCAAGCCGAACCGCTGACGGAAATTTAAATCAGCAAGTGTTTTGTTATAAAACTTTGGATTAGATACACGAACCTCTGCTAAGGAAAACTCATTTGACAGCTCAATATAATCTAAAATATTTTTTGATACAAGCTTGTGTGCCAGTCTGACCCCCATATCCCGTTCCGGGTGAACCACTGTATCTGCTCCTATTTTCTCTAATACTCTAGCATGATAAGAGTTCACAGCCTTCGCTAGAACGTTAGGTACACCCATTTCCTTCACCATCAATGTGACCAAGATGCTTGCCTGAATGTCCTCGCCAATCGCTACAACTACATGATCAAAATTGCGGATACCTAAAGAACGCAGGGTCATCTCATCCTGCGCATTAGCAACTACTGCATGAGTAGCAATATTCATGTACTCATTTACCCGATCTTCACTGCTGTCAATTGCAAGGACTTCTTGTCCTGCCTCAGCCAGCGTTTGACAAATACTGCCTCCAAATCTTCCCAATCCAATAACCGCAAAGTTCTGCTTCATAATATTCAATGCTCCTATAAATGAATTTAGCAAAAGCACAATAGGGGGTTATTATTCCTCCATGCACTTCTGCTTTTAAATGCTATACAATTTTATCACTACTCTGTTAGCTGATGCTGAAAAGCATAAATCGTCGCCTGTGTCCGATCATCTACGTCAAGCTTTGCTAAAATATTGGAAACATGGGTTTTTACTGTTTTTAATGTAATAAACAGCTCATCAGCGATTTCCTGATTACTTTTCCCTTTCGCAATCAGCAAAAGAATTTCAAATTCTCTATTTGTTAAATCATCATGAAGAACCGGCTCCTGTTTCTTTGTCAGCCGCTCCATCATTTTTGTTGTAACCTCTGGTTCAAGTACACGTTCCCCACGATAAGTTGCCCGAATAGCATCGGCAATTTCATGAGCTGTAGATGTTTTCAATAAATAGCCGGCAGCGCCAGCTTCAATAGCAGGATATACCTTTTCGTCATCAATAAAACTTGTTACGATAATAATCTTGGCTTCTGGCCAGTCTTTCAATATCGCTTGTGTAGATTCTATCCCATCCATTTCGTCCATAACCAAATCCATCAGAATAACATCCGGTCTTAACTCTAATGCTTTTTCGTAGCCAATTTTTCCATTCTCAGCTTCGCCAATTACTTCAATATCTTCTTGAATAGACAGGTAGGAAGAAACACCTAAGCGCACCATTTCATGGTCATCCACCAGCATTACTTTGATCATCTACAAGCTCCTCCTTTATCACAGGTACTTTTATTTCTACACTCGTTCCTTGGTCTTTAAAGCTAATAATCTTGATTGTACCGCCCATACCGGCTACTCGTTCCCGAATGTTCTTCAAGCCGTAGCTGCCGGCTTTGTTCTCGTTTTCATTTGTATCAAAGCCCACACCGTCATCAACCAGTCGCAAAAGGACGCTATCATTAACTTGATGCATGTATACTTCTAGCTCATGGGCTTTCGCATGACGCAGCGTATTCGATAGGAGCTCCTGAACAATCCGAAACAGATGATCTTCAATACTGTTGTTCAGACAAACATCTTCTACATCCCACGTCAGTTCAATCTTAATTTTTGTCTGCAGTTCTTTTAGAAGCTGTTCAATCCCCTTTTTCAAACTCTTTCCTTCCAGACTTACTGGACGTAAATGCAGCAGCAGGGCTCTCATTTCAGATTGAGAAGCATTGATAATATCACCGACAATCGCCAGTTGTTTCTTGAACATTGCCATTTCAGGCGCCTCTGATTTTTGAGCCTGCTCATTTAGTGCAGAAATCAACATCATCGCGCCAAAGAGCTGCTGACTCACTGAATCATGCAGTTCTCTGGCCAGACGATGACGTTCTGCTTCTAAAATCTCTTCTCTCGTTTCGCCATCTACAATCTGCGGACGACTGTTTAACAACTGAAGTTCTTTCGACATCTCCAGCAATTTAGCCCGAATCTTTCCCATATCCGTGTCAATTTCGCCAACATATGCATCGCTTTCCGGATGGGGGATTCGCTTAGCCAGCAGAGGACTGTCATAGTTCCCAGCTGCCAACAAGCGCAGCTTTTCTTCAATTTTACCATATTGCGCTTTTTGCACAATAGAAATCAATAGAAAAGTAATCAAACCCACCAACAAAGAAATCAGTAAAATATGAAAAAAGAAAGGGATGTAGAAAACTTTTCTACGGAAAAGCTCCAACAGCCAATCTTTTTGTCTTGTTGAATAGAAGTAGGAAAACAGCGTAAATACTACAACTAAAAATGTACTGAGCGAAGCATAAATTGCCAGCATCTGTCGGGAAATCTTCTCACCTATCATACACGGATCACCTCAACATCTCCTAACAAAGTATTTGTAATGATTTTCAGCCTTCTCGGATTATCATCATAGCTGTCGCTGTAAATTTTGAAGGATTCATTTTTCAAATGATACTTCTCGTCTTCAAATGTCACACTGCCGAAAAATGTGGAGTGCTCCAACAGAACTGCTACGCCCAAAGGAACAAGTATCCTTGTGCGGCCAAAACCTTTTCTTACAATAATAACATTGTCATCCTTCGGCAACAAGGTATTTCCTAAATCAACAATTGTGTCGCCTGAAAGAACGTTGATGTTGATATCATCCCACTCATACACATTGCTGCCAATCCGCTCATTGGCAAACCAGGGACGTTTGAAGCGGCGGCCATTTTTACTTTCAACATTCGTTGTCTCAATAATCATCATTTGCTTTTTCTTCCAAGGAGCCCGCTGTGTAATATCAATGCCGGCAACTTCCACACCTTTTAAACCAATAAATAAAATAGCAAAGACAACCATCAGCCAAACAGCCGGACTGTTAATTACCCCAATTAGAATCAGGATAACCCCCATTATAAGTAAAAAACTGTTAAAGTTATTTCTACGCGGTCTTCTTGTAGAAAAGACCACACTTAAAACGCCTAGTATCAACAGGATGAGAAGAGGTGTGTTATGTATAACCTGCCATAAAGCACAAACAAATAATAATGCCTCTACAATAATAAAAAATCTCCATGGATTATTCATTCTTACTCCCCCTTTCTTTCTGTCATTAGTATACCTTGTCTCTCACAATAATATTAGTTGCTTTAGTACGATTTTGCTATAGGTCTTAAGCCTGAGTTTTCAACAAAACGAGGATGGGAGAGTTATTTCTCCTATCCTCGGTTATCATCTTCATCTATTCTTTAGCCTACACGGGTAATTTTTACCTGCATATCGCCGCCCGGTGTTGCAATCGCAACCTCATCACCTAAGTATTTGCCAATCAAAGCCTGTGCAATTGGTGAATCATTGGAAATTTTCCCTGAAAACGGATCCGCTTCAGCACTTCCTACGATTGTATACTCTTCTTCGTCTCCATCTGGCAGTTCCATAAACGCAACCGTTTTTCCAATAGAAACTTCATCTGAATCAACTCCGCCGTTATCGATAATTTCAGCAAAACGAATCATATTTTCCAATGTAGTGATCCGTCCTTCAACGAAAGCCTGTTCGTCTTTAGCAGATTCATACTCAGAGTTTTCAGACAAGTCTCCAAAACTACGGGCAATCTTAATACGCTCTACAATTTCTTTTCGTTTAACTGTTTTTAATTCTTCTAATTCCTGCTCTAACTTTTCTTTTCCTTCAAGTGTCATAGGAAATACTTTTTCCACCATAATGATTCTCCCTTACTAAATTACTACAATTTGTTATGTATTTGTTTCTAACAATATACAGCATTTGTAATCCACAAAAGATTACCACGGTTTCCAAAAATTGTAAATAAGAATTGTGTATTTTTATTTTTTTTCGTTTCTAAAAAATCTACCGCTTTCATAAATTTATCAAAGCGAAACGAGCCTCACCGTAAATAGTTTGGCTCGTAACAAATTACTCTAAAATTATACTTAATCACTATTTTCTTCTGTATTATTCACATATTTGTCTACTAAAACCTGATGCTCTTCATATGTTTCAGCAAAGTAAACTTTTCCAGTAGTGATATCCGCTACAAAGTACAGATAATTGTTCTCTTCAGGATTCAGCACTGCGGAAATCGCCTGTTCACTCGGACTGTCTAGAGGTCCAGGTCCATATCCGGCATTTTTATAGAGATTGTATGGAGAATCAACTTCCAGATCCTCATAGGTTACCAGTTCCTTATGTTCTCCTAATGCGTAAAGTATTGAAATATCGGACTGCAGTGGCATATTAGCAGCCAATCGGTTGAAGAAGACCTGCGCAATGTTTCTTCGGTCGCTTTCTTCGACTCCTTCTTTTTCCACGAGGGAAGCTAGTGTCAACACCTGCTGATTAGACATTCCTTTTGCATGAATTGTTGGCTTGAATTGCTCCATTACACTGTTTGACTTAGCTACCATTTGTTCTACAAAATCTTCCAGTGTAATATCTTTGTAGTAATCATAGGTTGCCGGGAATAGATAGCCTTCCAAACGATAACGAACCCCTTCTGCAGTTGCCGCAGTTTCCAACAAGTCAGGGTATTTCGCTTGAAGCGAGTTAAAATAATCTTGATTTTTCATCAATGCAATAAAATCGTCTTTTTTAAACGAAGTATTTTCTTTGATTGCATCTCCGATTTTATCAATATCATACCCTTCAGGAATCGTTACTTTTCCATCCGCAATTTGAGTTGGCTCAGCTGTTCCTCCAGCTTTGAGCATCTCGCCCACATCGTCCAAGGTCATATCAGGAGACATCTGATAATAGCCTGCCTGAAAATCCGTCAGATTTTTAAATTTAATATAGTAGTTGAACACCATACCGCTTTTAATAACTTTTGATTCCTCTAGTATGGCCCCAATCTCCTTATTAGAAGATCCCTCAGGAATATGAACCTGAACTAGATTAGAATCACTTTTATCCAATGGTTTCAATCCATCATCAACATACTTGTATAAGGTAAAACCGAAAATAGCAATCACCAGAATCAAAACAGAAATAACTAATAATGCTATTTTATTAACAATTCTGTCTTCTTTCTTTCGAGTTCGTCTAAACTCTTCTTTAGAACCTGCTCTATTTTCTGAAGTGCGGTGTACTTCATCCCCACTCTCATTTGTATTTTCTGATTGATAGCCGCCACTGCGGGTATCGTGAGCCGCTGATCGAGAATAGCTTTCGGGAGCTTCCTGCCGAGACTCCCACTCTGATGAGTTATCAGTATAATCAGTATGCGTATTAGTTTCTTCACTATGATAGTTGTTTCCAGAAGAAGATGTATTGTCATTCTCAACATTGTCACCTCTCAAAGAACGCAGTACCTGATCTTTAAAGGAAGAATCAGAATGATCTTGATTATTTTGGTTATCGTTTGCCAAAATTAATCCTCCTTGCTTTTTAAATAACTTCTATAACTCCAACCATTATACATGAAAGTTTTTGAAATTTAAACTTTTTTAGGTAAAAGAGCTCTAAATTAAGATTCTTTTAGTGAAACTATGAGGAGAGCGGGCGCAGTTTCTTCCATCGCTTAAGTAATATTTCTCATTTTTCAAACCTGTAAAATTACAAAAAACGGCAGCTAATAAGTGCTTACTCCTATTTACGCAAAGCCTTTCAACCGAGGTCGAGACAAAAGTGTTTAGCTCCGAGAACCAAGTAGGTACTGTTCAACATCAGCTCATCCCTCGCTGTGTTTCACAGCAATAAGACGGATTATCCGAAAATTGTCAAGAAACACTACAAGGGAACCCAGTAGCTGTTGATTGATACCTACCTGGAGCTTTTCATATTTTTGAGATCGTTCGGCTTATTTCCGAGAACTTCAACTCTTAGTGCTTTTAGCACTTAGAAGTTGATGCTATCGGAACAAAGTGTAGTGAGCTTGCTGTCTCTACGAGTCTAGCGATTCTCGAGACAATGCATTAGGTTCCTACAAGCTTGTCTACGGTTCTCACTCTGTTGCGATCCTCGAAGCATACAAAGACTGGAACGCCGTTTATTCCGATTTTAGAGAAAGAAGAGTTCAGGCATTTACTTATGTCCCAAACTCGAAATAAAAAGCTTCTGAATATCCTACTGTCTACTCTCACCATATAAAGAAAAAACGGTTTTAACATTCTTTTTTACAGGGCAGATAAAAAAGCGGGATAATCTCCCGCTTTTTATCTGTTCCTATTCTGCACTTAATGCTGCCATTGTTATATAGTTATACGGCTGGTTGAAGTGAGGCAGGAAGAAAATATCCAGCAATTTCAGCTTATCAATTGTTACACTTTCCTCAATTGCCAGTGAGAACATGTGAATTCCCATTGAAATATCTTCATAGGATGCCAGCTGAGCACCAATCACTCGACGTGACTCTTCTTCATAAACAATCCGAATTTTCACTTTATTGTTTTCTTTCATAAAGCCAGGCTTTTGTGTATCTTCAAATTCTGTATATTTCACTTTAAAGCCAGCTTTTTCAGCTTCTTGCACAGTTAACCCTGTTGAAACCATATTATAACCAAAAATTGAAATACCATTTGATCCCTGAACACCAATTGCTTCCAACGGTGTACCGCCGACATTGTGAGCACCGACAATCCCTGAACGAACCGCATTTGTTGCTAAAGCGATATAAGTTGTTGCTTGTACAGCATTAGAATAAATGGTTGCACAATCTCCTACTGCGTAAACATCTGGATCACTTGTTTGTTGATGATTGTCTACTAAATAGGCACCATTAGTAAATAATTTCAAATGATCCTTGCCAAGTTCATTATTTGGACGGAAGCCAATAGCGTTAATTACTAAATCTACTGGATATTCCCCTTTATCCGTCACAATAGCTTCTACTTTCTCTGAGCCTTTATATTCTTTGGCCAGTTCATTGTAATGAAGCTCCACACCGTTATCTGATAATACCCTATCCATATCATCAGTAAACCATTTATCATAATAGTTCGGCAGGCAGCGGTCTGCTGCATCAAAAAGCAGAACGTTTTTGCCACGGCGTTTCGCTGCTTCAGCAATTTCCACACCAATGTAGCCTGCACCGATAACTGCTACTGTTTCCACACCTGGCTGAGCCATTGCTGCATCCACGGCCTGACCATCTTGGAAAAGTTTCAGGAACTCAACATTTTTCAACTCTTTTCCTGGAATATCAGGAGAGATAGGAGCCGACCCAGTTGCTAAAATCAGCTTGTCATAAGTCTCAGAAAATTCTGCTCCGTCTTGCTTTTTACAATGAACAATCTTTTGTTCAAAGTCAATGTGATCAACTACTGTTTCCATGTGAATAGTTGCACCTTTAGCTTCAAAATCTTCTTTCTTTGTGTAGAAAAGATTTTCGTAAGAATCAATCTGACGTCCTACCCAAAGAGCAGTTCCACATCCTAAATAGCTCAAGTTCGTATTTTTATCAATCATTACGACCTCTTGATCTTTGTACGTGTCTAATAACGTGTTTGCTGCTGCAATACCTGCGTGATTGGTACCGACAATAACTGTTTTTGTCATTAAAAAAATTCCTCCATTTCATGTTAAAGGTTGTTATTCTATTATAACTCAATGTAAGGGATTACTTTTATCAAAATATCGAGATTTTATCGAAAAAATTGAGAATTAGTGAGCAAACTATTGGTTACGCTTACGTAAGCAAGGCTCCACTACTGTCAAAAAAATTCTATTTTTTCTATTAAGTATTCAAAAATTAACACTTCCAAAAAAATAACGAATGTGATTTTATTGAACATAAAAAAATCCTGAGATTATCTTTCAGGATTTTTGTCTATAATACTCAGATAAGCAAATCAGCTAGTTCAACAGGCTTAGAGAGTATTTTATATGCCCCAGCTACTGTCAATTCTTCTTTGCTGCCATAGCCATACAATACGCCGACTGCTGGAAGATTATTTTCCGCTGCACCTAATATGTCATGCTCTCTATCCCCTATCATTACTGCCTCTGCCGGATTAATATTCCCGTTATTCAGCGCATAGCGAATCACATCTCCTTTTTTCGAACGTATACCGTCCATACTTGCTCCATAGATTCCTTCAAAAAAATCGGTGAGCTGAAAGTAATCTGCTATCTGGCGTGCAAAATGCTCAGGCTTGGACGTTGCTATATAGAGTTGGCAGCCTGCTTGTTTCAATTGCTTTAAAACCTCTGGAATTCCTTCATAAACAGTATTCTCGTAGATTCCTGTTTCCCTGTAATACTCCCTATAATAGGCTACAGCTTTCTCAGCAGCAGTTTCGTCCAAATCATAGTTCGTCATAAAAGAATCTTTTAAAGGCGGCCCTATAAAAGAACGCAGATTATCCTGCGGTGAAACTGCTACCTCCATTTTCTTCAATGCGTAGGTAACAGAATTGATAATCCCCTTACCAGAATCAGTAATCGTACCATCCAAATCAAACAAGAGTGCGCTATATCTCATCTTTATCCCTCCAATTGTTATCCTTATCGTAGCACACTTATTTCTTGTTAACGAGAAATAAAATAGCCAAGACCTATCTATTGCTTTTATTTTCATTTGCCATTATACTTACTTTTAGTAAGTTAAAAAAATCGAACCAGTTGGAGGTACTATTTATGGATACACAAATTAGAGGAATTCACCATGTAACAGCAATGACATCTAGTGCTGAAAAAATTTATCGCTTCTTTACTGATATTCTCGGTTTGCGCTTGATAAAGAAGACAGTAAATCAGGATGATATTGAAACCTATCATTTATATTTCACAGACGACTTGGGGAGTGCAGGAACAGATATGACTTTCTTTGATTTCCCTGGAATCCCTAAAGGAACTAAAGGAACAGACTCCATTTCCAGAACCTCATTCCGTGTAAAAAATGATGCTTCCTTGACTTATTGGATTGATCGGCTTAATCAACATGAAATTGATCATGGAGAAATTCAGGAGCGTTTTGGAAAAAGCTATGTAGAGTTTGAAGATTTTGACGGTCAGCGTTACCAGCTGATTTCAGATGAAAAGAATACCGGTGTAGCTGCTGGTGTTCCTTGGAAAAACAGTAATGTTCCAGCTGAACACGCAATTGTTGGTTTAGGACCCGTCTTTGTCACTGTTGAAAATTTTGAGCATATGCAGCTGGTTCTGACTGAGGTTTTAGGCTTTCATTTAATCGATGCTGAGGGCAGTTTTCATCTATTCGAAATTGGTGAAGGCGGCAATGGTGCCAGCATTATCGTAGAGCACCGTGATGATTTGCCTAAAGCTTCTGAAGGCTTTGGAAACGTGCATCACTTGGCACTGCGTGTTGCTGATGAAGAAGCTCTGCGTTTTTGGATTGACCAAATTAATAAACTAGAATTTCCAAACTCTGGCTTTGTTGAGCGTTTTTATTTTGAATCTGAATACTTTATGGCCGCACCACATGTTCTATTTGAGCTTGCTACTGACGGCCCCGGATTTTTACAGGATGAAACGTATGAAAATGCCGGTGAAAAGCTTTCCCTTCCACCATTTCTAGAACCAAAAAGAAAAGAGATTGAAGCTTTCGTCCGTCCTTTTGATACTACAGATGCCAACGAACAAAGATAAAGCCGAAAGGGTGAAACGCATGCTGCATTATTCTAGTAATCAGCTTTCAAAAAAGCAACAATATAAGTTTTTATCCGGCAGTATTATTCCCAGACCAATTGCCTGGGTAACAACGCTGAATCAGGACAATAATGTAGTTAATGCAGCTCCTTTCAGTTTTTTTAATGCCGCCGCTTCGGATATCCCGCTCATTAGTCTGGCTATTCTAAGAAAAAACGGACTGATGAAGGACACAGCGAGAAATATTCTTGAAAACCATGAGTTAGTTATTCATCTTGTTGATGAGGAAATTGTTGAAGTGATGAATCAAACTGCTGCTTCGTTGCCTGTTGATCAAAGTGAAGTGGTCGTAAATGCGCTTGACACAATCCCTAGTCAGTCGGTCTCCGTGCCAGCAATCAAAAAAGCCAAGTTAAGGATGGAGGCCCGGCTGCATCAGCATATTCCTTTGCAAAATCATACAGGCACTATCGTGACTGATATGATTATTGCTGAGGTTACGGACTTTTACTTTGATCAGACAATTTTTGATAAAGAATCCGAGTATATCCTGCCGGAGACATTTCGACCAGTTGCCCGCTTGGCTGGCAATTCCTATACACAAATGGGCACTATTTTTGACTTAACTAGACCTGAATAATAAATGTACTAGCCCGTTATTGGACAACAGCTTATTATAAAACTAAAAAAGATGCGCCATTATCCGTTCGATAAATGGCACATCTTTTTTCAATAGGCGGATGGGACAGAAGTGTTTAGTCCCGAGAAAATAAGAAGAAATTCACGAAAATGACAGGAAACACGAATGTGAGCTAGTCGATGTCGACTGATTCCTATCTGGTGTTCTCCAAATTTTTGTGAGTTTCGGCTTATTTCCGAAGGTCTTGCTCCTGCGGTTACTCGTCGCAGATGGTAATAAGGCATGTGCTCCTGCGGTTACTCGTCGCAGATGGTAATAAGGCATGTGCTCCTGCGGTTACTCGTCGCAGACGGGTAGTAAGGCATGTGCTCCTGCGGTTACTCGTCGCAGTTTAATGCTGGTATGTGCTACTGCTCCCACTGTTTATCCGGATTCCATGTGAGTAGGATATAACTCATTGAGGTCATGTCCCACTCGCTTCACATGGTACTACTACCGCAAGATAAGCTAAAAAATACGGAGATAAATACTCTAATGATAGACACCATGCACTTTGTCCTGTTAGCCTGTTGTTCGTTCTGGCCGTAAGTCAACAATCTGCACACTACTGTCCAATGTTCCGCTAGGCGTTTTAAGATTCAGCGTATGCAGCCGCTGATCGAAATCCAGTGTCATTTCCTCGTCAAGATAGCGCTTAGAATAATCTTTTATATAGATATCCCCAATACTGCTTTCCACCAACGCATCATAGTCCTTCTTAGACTGTGAAGAATTTAAAATCAGAATGCGAAAGCTCATGTCTAAAGAACAAAAACCAACTTTGGAATATTCACCGGCCCCATCATCCATGTCTAGAATGACTATTGTATTTTCGTTTACATAGCTGGAAAGTTTTTTCTGTGCCTGGTCTGTAATTTTTAGATACATCGCTACCCTCTCCTTCTGCTTCCATTTTAACACCTATTCCTAAATTCTCCGATTAGTCTGCTTCTGTTTGCATCAATCCTATCTTTTTAGTTCCTGACTGCTTGAAACTCCCCATTTTGATGCTTCTTTCCCAATTCAATATAGTGATCCGCATTCCTTTTGTTTTTAGCAATCTCCTCTTTCGTCAACGGACGAATGACTGTTGCAGGACGTCCCAAAGCTAGAACATTTGGCGGAATCACAGTCCCTTCTGTTACTAGTGACCCGGCCCCAATCAAACTGTTTTCACCGATGACAGAGTGATTTAATAAAATACTACCCATACCTATAAGTGCTCCGCTTTTTATCTCACAGCCATGAATAATACACTGATGTCCGATTGTTACATAGCTTCCAATGGTCACCGCTGCCTGCGGATCTACATGAATGATTGTGCCATCCTGAATGTTGCTGCCTTTTCCTATCTCAATTGTCTGATTATCTCCCCGCAATACTGTTTGATACCAAATACTCACATCTTCTGCCAGCCGAACATCACCGTAAACATCTGCACTTTCTGCAATGAAACCTTGTTCTTTCGTCATCATTTTCCCTTCTTTCTTTCACTCTAGTATAGCAAATTCCAGACTTGCTTTCTAAATAAAAAAGGACTGAAGTCTAGTCAAAATGACTAGACTTCAGTCCTTAGCACCGCATAAATGGGATTTTGAATCTTCTCCATTCTTCGAAGGTTTGTGGTAACCACCTTAGCTTTACCAGATAGTGCGATTACCTTAGCGACCTTTTTTTCTATTCTTTAATCATAATCACCGTCTTCTGCAAACTGACTGTTATACAGTTTTTCATAAAAACCACCTTGTGTTAGCAATTCTTCATGGGTACCTTTTTCTATAATTTCTCCTTGATTCATTACGAGAATCAAATCTGCTCCTCTAATTGTGGATAAGCGGTGAGCTATTACAAAACTAGTACGTCCTTGCATAACCTTATCCATAGCTTTTTGAATCAACGCTTCTAATCGCGTATCCACGGAACTGGTCGCTTCATCCAAGATTAAGATTTTCGGATCAGAAATTACTGCGCGGGCAATCGTAAGCAGCTGCTTCTGCCCTAGTGAGACATTATCTCCCTCTGCATTGATTTCCATATCGTAGCCGTCAGGCATTGTACGAATAAAATGATCTACATTGGCCGTCTCTGCTGCATCAACAACTTCATAATCAGTTGCATCCAGCTTTCCAAAACGAATGTTGTCCGCGATTGTTCCCTGATAAAGCCAGGCATCTTGGAGAACCATGCCAAAAACAGAGCGGACATCGCTGCGATTCATCTGTTTCGTATCCACACCATCAATTTTTATAGCCCCTTCATTCACATCATAGAAGCGCATCAACAGATTAATTAGGGTAGTTTTCCCGGCACCTGTTGGTCCAACGATAGCAACTGTCTGTCCAGCCTTCACTTCAAAATTTAAGTCACGAATTAATGGTTTTTTCGGATCATAGCTAAAGCTAACATTTTCAAACAACACATCGCCTTCTACTGAAGCTGGCAGAGGAACATCCTGAGAATTTACGATTTCCTCTGGTTCATCAAGAATCTCGAACACACGCTTGGTCGCCGCTGAGGCACTTTGCAGCGCAGCCGATAATTGTGTGATATTTCCCATAGGCTGGCTGATTTGCCAGATGTATTGAATCATTGCCTGTAGTTGACCAACAGCAATAATCTCCAAAATAACATCCCGACTTCCCAGAACAGCAATCACAATATACGTTGCATAAGCTGTCAGTTGAACCAGCGGCATCATCAGCCCAGAAATAAACGTTGCTTTAAACCCATAATTCTGTAAAGTTGCATTTACTTCCTTGAATCCTTCAAGGGTTTGCTTTTCCCGGCCATAAAGCTTTAAGATACTAAAGCCAGTCATATTTTCCTGTACATAACCATTCATATCACCCAAAGCATTCTGCATGTTTTGGAAGTATTTCTGTGAAATTTTAACGATTGTCTGTGATATGAAGATAGATAATGGAATCATAATCATAGAAATCAACGCTAGACGAATATTGATATAAAACATCATTGATGCCGCCATAACAATTCCTAGTACAGCAGAAATAATATTGATGAAGCTTTGTTGGAAGGCATTGCTTACTGCATCCACATCATTCGTTACACGTGAAAGAATATTCCCCTGCTGATTTTTATCAAAATATGAAACCGGCAGACGATTAATTTTTTCATCGATATCCCGCCGTAAATCCCTCATCGAATGCTGTACAACATTAGTCATCAGGTAGCCTGATAAAAACTGTGTTATACAATAGCCAAGTCCCACAATCAAAATCCAAACCAGACACTGCTTGATATACTCGAAGTTAATCGATTCGCCATTGGAAATATTTTTAGCTATTTCCGTTGTCGGAAGCCCTGAAACATATGGCATTGCCGCGTTTAATGCGACTGTTAAGACTGTAAAAATAATGACCAAAATAAAATGCGTTTTATAAGGTCCTATATATTTCCCTAAACGTTTAACGGAAGAAAGCCCATTTTTCATGCCAATTCCTCCTCTGACAATTGAGAAGCTGCAATATCATAATAAATAGGACAGTTCTCAAGTAATTCCTTGTGGGTTCCCATTCCCACGATGTTTCCTTCATCTAATACGATGATCTTATCGGCATGCATAATTGTTCCCACACGTTGGGCAACAATCAGAACCGTAGATTCTTTTGTTTCTTTTTTCAAACGGGCACGCAATTTAGCGTCAGTCTGATAGTCCAGCGCAGAAAAACTATCATCAAATATATAGATTTCAGGATTTCTGATAACGGCACGAGCAATTGATAACCGCTGCTTCTGTCCGCCAGAGAAATTTGCGCCGCCTTCTGACAGCAGCTCGTCAAAGCCTAGTTGTTTTTGCGAAATAAAATCAGAAGCCTGGGCAATATCCGCTGCACGCTCCATCTCTTCCATCGTCGCATCTTCCTTACCATAACGAAGGTTTTCAGCAATTGTTCCAGTGAAAAGAAGTGCTTTTTGCGGAATATAACCAATTTTTTCTCTCAATGCAGCTAAATTATACTCCCGCACATCTACACCATCAATCAGCACTTGACCTTCAGAAATATCATAAAACCTTGGAATCAATTGAATCAAGGTTGATTTCCCACTCCCTGTACTTCCAATGAAGGCAACGGTTTCGCCAGGGGACGCTGTAAAGCTCACATCCCGAATAACCGGACTTTGCGCATGGCCTGGATAAGCAAAGGTTACGTTTTTAAATTCTACGTAGCCTTTTTGCTGTGTTTCAGTAACTCCTTTAGGATTTTCCTTGATATCAGGATCCATATCAAATGCTTCTTGTATTCTTCGAGCAGATACCGCAGCCCGAGGATACATCATGAACATGCTGGCAAACAACATAAAAGAAAACAGTGCATGAAAGATATATTCAATAAAGGCTATCAAATCACCCACCGCTAAGCTGCCGGCATCAATTTGAAGTGTCCCATTCCAAATAATTAATACCATTACGATATTAAATAGAAAGAAAAAGCCCGGCTGAGCAGCAGCCATTAACCGGAAGAGACTCTTCGAACTGCTGGTGTAGTTTTCATTGACTTTTTTAAAGCGGGACTCTTCGAACTTTTCATTCACAAAGGCTCGAACCACACGCAGCCCAGACAAGTTTTCCCGAAGGATACTATTAATTCCATCTAGATTTTTCTGCTGCTTGTTAGATAAAGGTTCAGAGACCTTAGCAATCATAACTACGGCCAAAAGCAGAATCGGTAATGCTCCTAAAACAAAAATACCAAGCGATGGACTTGTACGGACCACCATAACTAGGCTGACAACAAACATCATCGGTGTCATAAAACCGATTCGCAGAACATTGCCCATAAAAAGCATAATCTGGTATGCATCATTGGTTGTTCGGGTAATTAATGAAGAAACACCCAACGTTTCATATTCCCTATGTGAGAATGACTGAATTTTTTCAAAAAGATCATTTCGAATATCCTGAATGATATTGGTTGTAATCCTCGCCCCAAAATAACCCAGCATGATATTCATAATCACACCGACAACAGTAATAATAATCATTAGTAGTCCCTGCTGCTTTACATAATCAAAATCGTTCTTTTGTATTCCGTTATCAATCATGCGTGCTAAGATTGTCGGCAGCCCCAATTCAATCAATATAAACCCAAATACACAAATGAAATCTGCAAGCAAAAGCTTCTTATATCTCATCGTGTAGCGCCACATCAATTTCAAATAATCATCTCCTTATTCAAATTTTAGGTCAGTGCTTTCACTATAGCACAAAAATAACCCAATGGTAAATCTTCATATTTAAAACAAATGATTTAATCTTTTATCATTTGTTTTTTAATTTTTCTGATACAGCTTTTCACGTTTCAGTGAGATTAGGAAAATATCTACAGTCATAGTTCTTAGACATCGCTTGCTGCCTTTTTTAAATTCTCTATAAAATAATCGTCCTTTCTATACTTCTTAATTGTTCTATGATAAAATATCAATAATTGTTGTACCCACAACACACAGGACGGTTGAATTTCTTCTACATATAATGGAGTAAGGCTAGACTCCATTCATCATCAACTCAATGTTTTTGATGGCAAATACTGAATAGGGTGGAGGACCACCTCGTTTTGTTGTGTCGAAATTTTATAGATACTAAAAATAATAAATTAAGCATGCATAAGCATGTATGGAGGAGAATATAATTATGATTTTTAAAGTTTATTACCAGGAAACTAAAACAAGAAACCCAAAAAGAGAAGATACATTGTCTATTTACGTTGAAGGCGAAAGTGAAGTGGCAGTGCGTCAGCTAGTCGAAGATAATACCCTGTACAACATTGAATTTATTCAGCTTCTTGAAGGAAATCATTTAACTTATGAGCAAGAGCATGCTGAGTTTAAATTAACGGAGTTTTAACCTATGAGAGTGAATATAAAAAACAATGAGACGGGTGTATTCGGTATCGGCGGTCTTGGCGAAATTGGCAAAAACACTTACGGTGTACAGTTTCAGGATGAGATTATCCTGATTGATGCAGGAATCAAATTTCCTGAGGATGATTTGTTGGGAATTGATTATGTTATCCCTGATTACAGCTATATCATCCAAAATCTGACAAAAGTAAAGGCATTGGTTATCACCCACGGACACGAAGATCATATTGGCGGTGTTCCTTTCCTGTTAAAACAGGCGAATATTCCTATTTATGCTGGACCTCTTGCTCTAGCATTGATTACCAATAAGCTGGATGAACACGGATTACTCCGTGATGCAGAGCTTCATGAAATTAACGAAGACAGCGTGATTCGTTTCAGAAAAACATCAGTTAGCTTCTTTAGAACAACTCATAGTATTCCGGATGCTTTGGGAATTGTTGTCAAAACACCTCCGGGAAATATCGTTGCCACAGGAGATTTCAAGTTTGACTTCACGCCTGTAGGAGAACCAGCCAATCTCCATCGTATGGCAAAAATCGGTGAAGAAGGTGTTCTATGTCTGCTTTCCGATAGTACAAATGCTGAAATCCCAACATTTACAAAATCCGAGAAAACAATCGGTACTTCAATCATGAGAATTTTTGAAAAGATTGAAGGTAGAATTATCTTTGCCAGCTTTGCTTCAAATATTTTTCGTTTACAACAGGCTGCTGAAGCTGCTGTCCGAACTGGGAGAAAAATCGCTGTATTTGGGCGTAGTATGGAAAATGCCATTGTGAATGGCGAACGTCTGGGATATATCAATGTGCCCAACGGTACATTTGTGGAAGCCTCTAAGATTAATCAGCTTCCAGCAAATGAAACAATGATTCTATGTACTGGGTCTCAAGGAGAGCCTATGGCTGCTCTGAGCCGTATTGCCAACGGAACTCATCGGCAGATTTCTGTACAGCCAGGAGATACGGTTGTCTTCTCCAGCTCGCCTATTCCCGGAAATACAACTAGTGTTAACCGGCTGATTAACCTACTTTCAGAAGCTGGTGCAAAAGTGATTCACGGTAAAATCAATAATATCCATACTTCTGGTCACGGCGGTCAGGAAGAGCAAAAGCTCATGCTTCGCCTTATGAAGCCTAAATTTTTTGTTCCTGTTCATGGTGAATTTAGAATGTTGAAAATCCATGCTTCCTTAGCAATGGATGTGGGAGTTCCCGAAGAAAACTGTTTTATTATGGAAAACGGGGATGTTCTTGCCTTAACTGCAGAGAGTGCTCATTCAGCTGGTCACTTTAATGCCAGCGATGTTTATGTAGATGGAAATGGTGTTGGCGACATCGGAAATATCGTCTTGAGAGACAGACGTATTCTTTCTGAAGAAGGTCTTGTCCTAGCCGTTGCCACAGTTGATATCAAAAATAAAATCATTCAGGCTGGTCCTGATATTCTGTCCCGCGGCTTTGTCTATATGCGTGAATCCGGAGACATGATTAATGAAGGACAGCGGCTCTTGTTCCATGCACTTCGTGAAGCGCTGAAAGACAGTAACTGTACAGAAGCTAAGCTATGCGAAGCCATTACCGCTACGTTACAGCCTTATCTCTTTGAAAAAACAGAACGTCACCCAATGATTTTACCAATGATTATGACAGTTAATGATTAGAAATTTTAAATACCACGAACTCAACTGAAAGGTCGAGTCCGCGGTATTTTTTTTGGTTCTATAATGATTATTTTCCCGCAATTTAGCATGTACCCTTTTTCTTCTACAAAAAAACACCTGAATGAACATCAGGTGTTTCGAATGGACATATTATTGTTTTTCAACGTTTACCGCTTGAGGTCCGCGATCTGAATCTTCAACATCAAAAGTTACTGCTTGACCTTCTTCTAAAGTTTTGAAGCCGTCACCTTGAATTGCTGAAAAATGAACAAATACATCGCTTCCATCTTCACGAGAGATAAAGCCAAACCCTTTTTCTGCGTTAAACCATTTTACTGTTCCTTGTTCCATTACCTGTTCCTCCTCGTGCTTAAGCACTGAAATAATTGTAACTTTGCCCGTTTACGATAGAGGATTTTAATCAATAAAAACTTCTATACTGTCCCAAACAAGATTACAAGTTTATTCTACACGCGCTTTTTTATTTTTGCAAGAAATGTAATTAGTTACCCCTCAAAAAATTTTCTTCCCGCATACTAATGTATCCGCTGTGACCGACAATAATATGATCCAGCAGCTCAATTCCCATCATTTCTCCGCACTCCTGCATTCTCCGTGTAAACAGGATATCACTTTGAGAAGGTGTAGGATTTCCACTCGGATGATTATGGGCTAAAACAATTCGGGCTGCTGAATACTTTACTGCTCCTTTAAATATCTCTCTAGGATGAGCGATACTCTGATTTAGCGAGCCTTTGAACACAGTATCCTGTCGAATCACTTCATTTTTTGTGTTCAGGTAGAGACAGACCAGATGCTCCTGTTGAAAATCTCTCATCTCATAAATCAGCTCCTGGGCAATTTGATAGCTGGATGAAATCTTACCCATTTTCACCGGACTGCTCTGCTGTAGTCGATAACCGAACTCAACAGCAGCTCTTAGCTCGATTGCCTTAACCTTGCCAATTCCTTTGATAGACATCATCTCGTGAAGTGACGCATTTTTTAGTTCATACAGATGTTTAAAATGCTTCAAAATAATAGATGCCAGTTCCATCACATTTTTCTCTCTTGAACCGGTTCTCAACAGAATCGCCAAGAGCTCTTGATTGGATAATGCTTTTTCACCGACAGCTTCCAACCGCTCTCTCGGCAGACAATCCTCTGGCATTTCGTGAATAAATAGTTTCTTTTCCATAAAACAGCTCCTTTTCGTACTCTAATAAAAGATACGCAAAGGAGCTGTTTTTTCTATCAGATGCTTAGATAGGTTGGTACATCATTCAGACTGTTCAATACTTTTAGTGTTTTCACTTTTAACTCCTCATCAGGCTGCAGCAAATCAGGAATCATAATTACCGGTATACCTGCGGCGTAAGCGGCGTTCACACCATGGGATGAATCCTCAAGAACCAGTGTTTTTTCCGGTTTAGTACCGAGTAATCCGGCTGCCTTTTGAAAAATCTCAGGGTCTGGCTTCGCCCGGCTAACATCTTCAGCGGATACAATCTGTTGAAATCGGTCACTGATACCGGCATTTCCAAGCAAAAGCTCAATGGCAGGCCGAACGTTGCTTGAAGCAACAATCTTCGGAATATTGTTTTCTTCAAGGTAATCCAACAATTCGATTACACCAGGCTTCATTGGTACCTGACCGGCTTTGAATGCAGCTAACGTATCTGCATACGAACGCTGAATAAATTCTTCTACTTTTTCTTTACCGTGTGCTTCAAAAATACGATGGTAGTTCTCCTGAACCTCTTCGTCGGAAACACCCAAAAACTCAAGGTATAGCTCCTTTGTATAAGTGAACCCCATAATGTCGGCAATCTTTTGTGAGGATTGATAATAAATCATTTCAGTATCAAACAAAAGACCATCCATATCAAAAATAACACCGTCAAATTTTTTCATTCTTTCCTCCTATTGTCATTAATAAATCCCGTACCTGTGATACGAAATAAAGTGACCCAGTGACCAGCAGCATGTCTTCATTTGTCATCTTTTCGAGAATTTCTCCTAGCCCAAATTGCCAAAGAGAGACAATCTCGGTTTTTTCATCAGTAAAGTGCTCAAGTGCTGAAAGATTGACAGCTTTGGGATATTCAAATGTAGTTAAATAAATATGGATATTCGGTACTTGCTGCAGCAGTCGAATCATCTGATCTACATTTTTGGTTGATAAGGATGAGAACAGCACATGAATTGACCGATCTTTAAACTCCTTCTCCAGATTCTCTACCAGCCGGCGAATGGCATGATCATTATGTGCCCCATCCAATACAATCATCGGCTCTTCACTAACTCGCTCCATACGGGCAGGCCAAATGGCCTTCATCAGCCCTTGGCGAATAGTTCGCGTTTGAAAGGGCTGCTTAGTCAGCTGGCAAAAGATTGCAAACAGTTCAATTGCCATGCCGGCGTTTTCTGTCTGATGACGGCCTAATAAAGGCGTTTTTAAATCTTTAATTTTCCCATTTTGATCTTGAAAGGTAAAAACCTCGCCCCATTCTTTATCTAGATGCTGATACATAACGTCATAAGCAGCCCCAAAACGATAGATAGCTGCATCTTGTTGCTCAGCCTGCTCTTCAATAACCGCTAAAGCGGGTGCTTCAATTTTTCCAGTGACAACAGGGATGCCTTTTTTTATGATGCCCGCCTTTTGAAAGGCAATTTTCTCCAATGTATCTCCTAAGATATCCGTGTGATCCATACCAATGGTTGTAATCCCTGTGAGCAAAGGCTCAACAACGTTCGTACTATCCATTAATCCGCCTAGGCCAACTTCAATAATAGCAACATCCACCTGCTCATTTAAAAAATAGTCAAAGGCCATTGCCGTTAGTGTTTCAAATTCTGTAATACCGCTGATTTCAGGTATTTCATCCATCGCTACAACAATCGGCTGATATTTTTCTACATAAGTAATGAGCTGATTATCAGGTATTCCTATTCCATCAATAGCAATTCGTTCATTGAATGTTTCTATATAAGGAGAAGTAAACGTACCGACCTTCAAGCCAGCTTCCTCCAGCAAACACCTTAAATAGGTTACTGTAGAGCCTTTACCATTCGTTCCTGCAATATGAATCGTAGAGACTTTTTTCTGCGGATTTCCAACACGCTCCAACAGCCCATTTACACGTTCCAAACCTGGACGTGAGCCAAAGGGCAGCCGACTATGAATCCATGCTATAGCTTCTTCTATTTTTATTGACATATTTTCGCCACCTCGCACCTCTTATTATAGCGAAAGCCTCCAATGATTTCACTAATAAAGAAAATTTACTGAAAAATTTTCTCAACGACATTTATTATCCGCGAAACAATAATAAGCAAAAAATTATCAGAATTTTTAAAGAATTACTTAAGTTCTCTAAAAAAAAGCAAATCTGTCTAAATATCCTCATGGATAAAACAGAGCTGTGATAAAATAACAACTGTTAAGTCTAGTAATAAGTATCCTTCTTAATGCAAAAATGATTTATTTCATATTTATTCTCAACTGTTTCATAATTTTTGCAGAAATTTTTGTTCCCATGCTACACTAGATGTCAGTATGAACAAATAAACTAGGTAATTGATGACTTAACTAACTGTTTGATTGAGGTGAAAAATAGATGAAGTTAAAGGAAAAAGGGTTGATTCTTGGTAGTTTTTTACTTCCGTTTACTATTGTTATTATACTTTGGATTATTTTAGGAGTTGCACCATTTGGAAACAATAACTTACTGGCAAGCGATCTTGGCAGTCAGTATTTACCATTTTTAAGTAATTTCAAACGATTTGTTGAAGAAGGCAACATGACCTTCTATTCTTTCTCTAATGGTCTTGGTGATACAATTTTCCCACTAAGCTCGTATTATTTGCTAAGTCCGTTCAATTTCTTAGCACTTTTGTTTCCCTATGAGCAGCTGCCGATAGCAGTTGTTTGGATTATTACTTTAAAAATTTCCTGTATTGGCAGCGCTATGTTCTACTATTTGAAAAGAACATATACAGATATTTCATCCTATACCTGGATTTTTTCTACTGCTTATAGTCTCTGCGGCTTTACAGCTGCTTACAGCATTAACTTTATGTGGCTGGATGCATTGATTCTGTTTCCTTTGCTCGCTTTAGGTTTACAGAAGCTCTGGTACGATAAACGCGTTACAATGTATGTTATTATACTTTTTCTAACTATTTTTACAAATTACTATCTAGGTTACATGGTTTGTATTTTTGCCGTTGGCTACAGTATTTATTTGTATTTAAAACAAAATGCTGCAACTTCATTTTTAGGTTTTGTCCGTGAAGGAAAAGTATTTTTTATTGCCTCCATTCTTTCAGGTCTGTCTACCAGCTTTATTCTACTACCTGCACTGGAAGGTATGCTTCAGACAAAGAAAACTGCTTTCAGTCTGCTGACGTTTCTGCCTTACCCTAAATTTGGTCTTTCTTTCTTTTCACAGTTTGGTATCGGCAATGTAGACTTCAATTTACGACTGGATCATTTGCCGACTGTTTTTTCTGGTCTATTAATTGTTCTTTTGTTTTTGACTTACTTTTTATTGCCGTCAATCTCAAAAAAAGAAAAACGACTTGCTCTCTACCTAACAGTCCTTTTATTTTTAAGTTTTTGGATTGAGCTTTTTAATACTTTTTGGCATATGTTTCAGAGTCCAGCAGGATTCCCATACCGCAATACGTTTATTTTTAGTTTTATCATGGTCAAATTTGCTTATGAAGCCTTCCTAAGAATACGATCGAAAGAAAAAATACCTGTAAAAGCACCCGTTATTTTTTCGACGGGTTTGATTGTAGGTTATGCGGCTCTTTACTTATTCAACCGAGAGTTTTTGCTGTCTTATAGTTACCCAGCAATTAGTTTAGTCCTTGTTTGGTGTTATTATTTCTTGTTTAACTATATTCAGCTAACAGCGAAATCACGCTGGCTGAAAACTACAGCAGCAGCCTTTATGGTCTTTACGATTTTTGCAGAGCTGGGTGGTAACTATTGGATTTCCTTGAAGGAAATTCCTTTTGGTAATCAGCAGGCCTTTGAACAAAATTACAAAGAACAGGCTAAGGTGCTTAGCACGATTGAAGGTGAGAACCTTTTTAGAATCAAGCATACTGTTGATTCTAAAAAGGCAGGCTATCTAGAAAAGAATAATGGCTATAACGATTCAATTCTTTACGGCTATTCCGGCATTTCCAGCTATACTTCCACACTGCATTCAGACACTCAGGATACATTAGCCGCTCTTGGTCTTTTCCAAAAAAATGACCGCCGGATTGGTTATGTGGATGATTCCCAGGTAGTGAACTTCCTGTTTAATGTCACTCATCAGATAACCCCAATAAAAACTGATGAAAGAGAATTGCTGTCAGAAAATAACCAAACCTTTGTTTACCAAAATCAGGAAGCTGTTGGCTTAGGTTTTTTAGTGCCTGAAAGCTTCGAAAAGGTCCACCTAGCTGCCAACAAGCCATTAGTGAATCAGGAAAACCTGCTTCAGGCAATTCAAAAAAATGAGGAACCTTATTTTAAAACAACAAAAAAAGCGGCTGAAATTATTTCTAAAGATAAGAAAAGCTATCACTTGGAGATTAATCCTGTTTCAGACGGCGAACTGTATTTTTATTTACCAAATATCAACTGGTCAAAAATAGAAAGCCTGACTGTTAATGGTAAAAAAATCAGTCCATCGATGTTCATTCATACAAATCAACTGTTTAACTTAGGTTATTTTTCAAAAAATGAACTGGTTGTTTTAGAGCTAAGCAGCAGCAAACAACTAACCCTCAAGGGGCTAGAGCTGGCGACACTGGATCAGCAGCTGTTCACCACCCTGACTGCTGCTAAGAAAAAACAAGCAATAGATTTACGGTGGACAAAAAAAGGCGAGCTTTTCGGCAATATTTCGGTAAAAAAAGAAAATCAACTACTATATCTATCTGTTCCTTACGACGATAACTGGCTGATTAAAGCCAACGGAAAAAAAGTAAAACAGGTAGCTGTGGCGGGCAATATGATGGCGATTCCTTTAGATGAGGGAACCTATTCCATCGCTATGGTATACCGTTCCATGAGCTTCTATGCCGGCGGACTGATTACTTTAACCACTATTATTGGTTTTCTGATTTTTCGTTATTGGATTCATATCAAGAAAAAGCGGGAGCTGCAAAGCTGCTAAATAAAAAACAAGCGGGGCACTAGAAGCTCCGCTTGTTTTTTATTTATTCAATTGTTTTCAACTGTTCTATTCTGTCGCGAACGGTTTTTTGTTTTTCCAGATAGTCTTTTTCTTTTTCTTTTTCCGCCTGCACAACATCCTCCGGTGCATTTGAAACAAAACGCTCATTTGATAGCTTACCTTGTACCCGTTTCACTTCCTGATCCCATTTTCCTAGTTCTTTTTCCAAACGGGCAATCTCTTCTTCAATATTGATTAAACCTGCCAGCGGCAAGTAAATTTCTACTCCAGATAAAATTGCAGACATTGCCAGCTCTGGAGGAGTGATATTTCCACTAATCGTCAATTCTTCTGGATTACAGAAGCGTTCAATATAGCTCTTATTTGCAATCAGAAACTGATCTGTCGCTTCATCTGTTGTCTTAATCAATAATGTAATGGGTTTAGACAGAGGTGTATTTACTTCCGCACGGATGTTTCTTACAGCACGGATCACTTCCTTCAGTACTTCCATTCCTGTTGCTGCTTGAGCATCTGATAACTCCTGGCGAACAAGCGGATATTCTGCGACTACCAGCGAAGTTCCTACATGAGGAATTTTTTCCCAGATTTCTTCCGTTACGAACGGCATAATTGGATGCAGCAGACGAAGAATACTATCTAGTGTATAGACAAGAATACTCTTTGTGGTCTGTTTTGCTCCCTCATTCTCTCCATAAAGAATTTCCTTGCTCATTTCAATGTACCAGTCACAGAAGTCATCCCAGATGAAATTGTACAGCTGGCGACCGGCCTCCCCAAATTCAAAACGGTCAAACAACTCAGTAACCCGTTCAATCGTCTCATTCAAACGAGTCAGTATCCAGCGGTCAGCTACAGTTTTTTCACCACTAAAATCAATATCTTCTACAGTCATACCTTCAATATTCATGATAACAAAACGACTGGCATTCCAGATTTTATTGATAAAGTTCCAGGCTGCATCCATTTTTTCATAACTGAAGCGGACATCCTGACCTGGAGCGGAACCGTTAGATAAGAACCAGCGAAGAGCATCTGCACCATATTTTTCGATGACATCCATTGGATCAATACCATTTCCAAGCGACTTACTCATTTTGCGTCCTTCTTCATCCCGAATCAAGCCGTGAATCAAGGCATGCTGGAACGGCCGCTCGCCAGTGAATTCCAAACTTTGGAAAATCATTCTGCTAACCCAGAAGAAAATAATGTCATAGGCGGTTACCAACGTGCTGGTAGGGAAATAACGCTGATAGTCACTACTTGCTTCATTCGGCCAGCCCATCGTTGAAAACGGCCATAGGGCTGAGCTAAACCAGGTATCTAATACATCGTTATCCTGTGTCCAGTTCTCTGTATCTGACGGTGCTTCCATTCCAACATACATTTCCCCAGTTTCATTATGATACCAAGCTGGTATTTGATGACCCCACCATAACTGACGGGAAATAACCCAGTCATGAACATTCTCCATCCAGCGAATAAAGGTTTGGTTAAAACGATCGGGGAAAAATTCAACCGCATTATCTGACTGCTGATTTTTAATGGCTTCTTCTGCCAGAGGCTGCATTTTTACAAACCACTGTGTAGACAACCGAGGTTCAACAACAACGCCTGTCCGCTCTGAATGTCCTACACTATGATTCATTTTTTCGATTTTTATTAAGTGGCCCAGCTCTTTTAAATCAGAGACGATCAGCTTGCGAGCTGCAAAACGATCCATTCCCTGATATTTTCCAGCTAGCTCATTCATTGAACCGTCTTCATTCATTACATTAACTCTTGGCAGTTTATGGCGATTACCAACCTCAAAATCATTTGGGTCATGAGCTGGTGTAATTTTCACCACGCCAGTACCAAATTCCATATCTACATAGTCATCTGCAATAATCGGAATCTCTTTGTCCATCAGCGGCAGTACAACCATTTTGCCGATTAACGACTGATAGCGCGCATCATCCGGATGAACAGCAACCGCTGTATCTCCCAGCATAGTTTCTGGTCGAGTTGTCGCAATTTCCACTGATCCAGAACCATCAGCCAGCGGATAACTCATATGATAGAAAGCTCCCTCAATATCCTTGTGAATAACTTCAATGTCGGATAGAGCCGTTCTTGCTTTCGGATCCCAATTAATAATATATTCACCGCGATAAATCAGATCTTTCTCATACAGCTTTACAAAAACAGTCCGCACAGCTTTAGACAAGCCATCATCTAATGTGAAGCGTTCACGGCTATAATCCAGAGACAAGCCCAGCTTTGCCCACTGTTCTCTAATGTGAGAGGCGTACTCTTCTTTCCAGTCCCATACCTGTTCTACAAATTTTTCCCGGCCCAAATCATAGCGTGAAATTCCTTGTTCAGCTAGCTTTTCCTCTACTTTTGCTTGTGTAGCAATACCAGCATGATCCATTCCCGGCAGCCATAAAGTATCATAGCCCTGCATTCTTTTCTGGCGAATGATAATATCTTGAAGTGCAGTATCCCAGGCATGACCTAAATGCAGCTTTCCTGTAACATTTGGCGGTGGAATAACAATAGAGTATGGCTTGGCCTCTTTGTTCCCGTTTGGCTTGAACAGCTCCTGATCCAGCCATTTCTGGTAACGACCTGCTTCTACTTCTGTCGGTTGATATTTTGTGGGTAAGTTATTTTCTTCCGTCATATGTATCTCCTTCTTTCATGTTCATTCGACCACAGCTTTATCTGTGTGCTTTTACTACCAAAAAATAAAAAAAGCCCTAAAGCAGTTAAACTGCTTTAGGACGTAAATTTACGCGGTACCACCTAATTTGTGCTGGAATTACGAACTCCAACACCTCTCTGTCATTAGTGAACTAACGGTCACTACTCGGATAATTCTACCATAAAATTCAAATTATCGACTCACAAGCTACCTTCCTGTTAATGCAGTAAAAATCTTTCACCAAATGATTTTCTCTCTAAAACGGCGGTTAACAGTACTCCTCTTGCTCTTTGTCTTTCTTCTGTTGTATTGTTGTATTGTTCTATCGTTAGACCTCTAACCTGTAGCTAGAGCTCTTTAAAGCATTCTGATTTATTGTCTTCCTGTAGGGACATTCTACAACGAACACTTTTGAATGTCAATTTGAAATCGATTATCGTAGTGCTTTCGCTTTATCCAGCGCTTCCTGATAATTTGGTTCTTCAGATATTTCCTGACTAATCTTTTCATAAGCCAGCACACCAGTTGAATCGATAACGAAAATAGCACGAGCCAAACGGCCCATCTCTGGAATAAATAGACCATATGCCTCACCAAATGAGTTGTCTACATCACGAAGCATTTCCATATCGACACCTTCAGCTGCACACCAGTTTTTCTGCTCGTCTTTTGTGTTGTTGGAAATAGTCAAAAAGGCCACACCCTCAACCGCACCTGCCTCCTGATTAAAGCGTTTTGTCTGAAGAGAACAAATTCTGGTATCGATATCCGGCACCACACTAATCAACACAGGCTGTCCTTTTAAATCGCTGAGATTAATCTTCTTGTCTGACAAATTTTCCAATGAAAAATCAGGTGCTTTAGCGCCTACTACAGGCTGCACACCAGCCAACTCGACCTCAGTACCTTTTCTTGTTACAATCATTAAACTTCCTCCTTTACTTATTCTATTCAAGTATAGAGGAACTGTTTTCAGAACTCAAAGGAAGTGCCTACTTTGAAAAGGCAGTATCAAAGTAAATCAATGTCTGGAGTTCGGTCGTCAGGTCGATATACTGTACATTAACATGACTGGGAACCGTTACTCTATCCGGTGCAAAGTTCAGAATCGCTGTTACTCCAGCCGCAACGATTTCATCGATTGCTTTTTGCGCATATTTACTGGGAACGGTAGAAATAGCAACCGTTACATCTTGTGCTTCAACCATTTCAGTCAGCTGATTCATCGGCTGTACACAAACATCATTGATTTGCTCACCAATGATTTCCTCGTTCACATCAAATGCGCAGACAATATTCAGATTTTCATTTCTTCTAAAATTATTTTTTATCAGTGCTTTACCAAGGTTTCCGCAGCCAATCAAAGCAATTTTCTTTTCTTCCTGAGTATTTAAAATGTTATTAAACACTTCGATCAGGTAGGGAACATCATAGCCGTACCCGCTTCTGCCTAATTCACCTAAGTGAGAAAAATCCCGGCGAATCGTTGCTGGAGGAATTTGAACAATTTCACTAAATTCTCTAGACTTAATCCGGATCATTCCCGAGTCATCCAGCATTTTCAAATAGCGCAAATATAAAGGCAGGCGTTTAGCTGTAGCTTTTGGTATTTTCTTCTCATTTGCTAAAATTTCCATTCTAGTTCTCCTTTGTTACTCTTTTCACATTCTAGTTTAACACCCTCTATAAAATACAGCAATAACTTTGTGAAAATAAGTGAACTTCTTTACAAAAATGCAGAATTTATTAAGCATTCTCTCATAAAGCCATAATCGGAAGACAAAAAAGAACATGGACCACGCAACGGACCATGTTCTGTATTTAGTTTAAGTTTTAACAATCAGCTTTTAGAAACGTTTAATTCCCTTTATCAAGCTGAAGTAGATAAAGCAGGTTTCACTTACCGCTGTAATCACAATTTATTGCATTTTTCTGACTTCTACGATTTACTTTGAACTCCTAGCTGCTACAATAAATCAGAAAAGTCCTCTACTTTTTCATCGGATTCAGCCGCTGTTATTTCACTAACTTTGATACCTGCTAAAGCCCGTTCCATCAAGCCTTCCAAATCTAGTCTAGCTTCATATTGTCGGGTTTTATCAAGCTTCGGTCTGGTCTTGGGCTGAGGCGGCGCAAAGATTGTACAGCAATCCTCAAAAGGTTGAATAGCTAATTCAAAGGTATCAATTTTTTCAGCAATTTCTATAATCTCATTCTTATCCATGGAAACAACAGGTCGAATAATCGGGGTATTAGTCACATCATTGATGGCAACCATGCTTTGTAACGTTTGAGAAGCAACCTGTCCTAATGATTCCCCATTGATAATAACCAGACCATTTCTCTGTTCACGAAGGATATCTGTCAGACGCAGCATTAGGCGTCTGGTAACTGTCATTAGATAGCCTTGAGGTACAACCCGTTTAATCTCTTCCTGTATTTCAGTAAAAGGCACTTCAATAAACTGAACACTCCCGGAATAAGGAGCCAACTTTCCAGCTAAATCTTTTGCTTTCTGCAATGCCTGCTCACTTGTATAAGGTGGACTGGCAAAATGGACTGCCTCAACTTCTACACCGCGTTTCATCGATAGATAGCCGGCAACTGGAGAATCGATACCTCCAGATAGCATCAGCATGCCTCGACCTCCGGTACCAACTGGCAAACCTCCGGCTCCCAGCAAGGTTTCATATGATAAATAGGCCCCTTCTCTGCGAATTTCAACTCGAATATTAATATCCGGCTTCTTCATCTGTACCTGAATGTCTGGATAAATCTCAAAAACGGCTCCTCCTAATTCTCTGTTCAACTCATTAGAGTCCATTTCAAAATCATGATCTGAGCGCTTTGAGGTAATCTTAAATGTCATTCCCGCTTGATAAATATCACGCATTATTTCTTGAACGGCTGTCCGAAGTGCGGGAAAGTTTTTCTCAATCCGAACACTTGGCGAGAAGCTCTGAATTCCAAATACCTTTTCCAAACGGGGAAGAATTTGACTACTATCCTCTCCGTTAAGCAACAGGTGCATCCGATCTCTATCTGCATGAATCTTCACCGCGGGAAACTCATCCAGCACACGCTTAACATTGGCTGCAAGCTGCATAATAAACGCTTTACGGTTTTTTCCTTTGGTGGATAACTCACCATATCTAATCATTATTTCTGTATAGTTCAAAATATCCAAAATCCTTTCTTAGCTGCTACTATCTAATATTCTTACTTAACGGACTGTATGTACGCTTTGTCTACTCCCATTGCTTCAACAAAATACGTCTTACTATACCATAATTTATCTACAGTTTAAATAAGCAATCGCCGAGATATTGCTCAGAGATTACTCAAACGTTTATTATGGCCTGTAGTCACAATAGTTCTTCAGTGATACCTGCTGCATATGAAATAAAAAACTGAGCTGAAGCGGGGAACTTCGAAAGCACTAGGACAAATACCTAATTTTTTTGAAGTTCTCCAAAGCTACTTCTCAGTCTAACTTACAAATCACTTACTTTCAGAAACTTTTTATACAATTGATTAAAGACTACCATAAATTGTTCAGCTTCCGCCATCGTGTTGTTCTCATCAAGACTGATGCGTACAGCAGAAGTAGCTAGATGTTCCGGCACATTCATAGCCCCTAATGTACTGCTGCCAATTTTTTTTCGGCTAGAACAGGCACTCGTTGTGGAAATAAAGATTTGCTTCTCTTCCATCGCATGAACAAGCACTTCTCCACGAATCCCTTTTAATCCAAAGCACAGGATATGGGGAGCAAAATCTGTTGTTTTTTCTGAAAAAACAACAACCTGCCCATAGTTTGCGAGACTATCAATCAAAGAATTTCGCAAAGTCTGAACATAGTTTTCTCTTGCCAGATTCCTCTCTGTAGATAATCGTAGCGCTTTAGCCCCTGCAACGATTCCGGCAATATTTTCTGTACTGCTCCGTTGATTCTTTTCCTGACCACCGCCAGTTAAAAGCGGAGCTAACTTACGGCCTTTTTTCCAATAGATAAACCCTACACCTTTAGGTCCGTGAAATTTATGTGCTGAAAAAACAGCAAAATCCACTCTAGGAGTCAGCCATCTTTCTTTTGGTACTTTAGCAATTGCTTGAACTGCATCTACATGAAAATGAATTTTAGGATACTCTGTTAAAATCTTACTAATTGCCTGAATTGGCTGAATGCTTCCAATTTCATTGTTAACTGCCATAACCGATACGAGGATAGTATCTTGGCGAATCAAGCTTTCAAATTTATCAACTTGTAAAATCCCCCGCTTATCTACAGGAGCAATAGACAGTTCAAAACCCAGCTTTTCTAATTGCCTTGCTGTTTCTGCAACAGCTGGATGTTCGATTCCTGAAATGATGATATGCTTTCCAAAAGCAGCTTTTTCAATTGCTGTTCCTTTCAGCACCCAGTTATCGCCTTCTGTTCCGCTGCCGGTAAAATAAATTTCCTCTGATTCTACCCCTAATATATCGCCAACTTGCTTTCTTGCTTGCTCAAGTAACCGATAGGCTTGATTTCCCAAGTCATGCAGACTAGAAGGATTCCCTATAATCCGCTGACTGGTCTTCACATAAGCATCTAACGCCTGCGGGTCAATTACGGTTGTCGCACTATTATCAAAATAAATCATTTCATTACCCTTCTTCCAAAAAATTCTTTCTCATTATAGCTTGTTTCCTTCTATTCTTCAATGTTTTACAGTCTGCCGTGAATTTCAGTAACCAAAATCCTGGACCTCCCACTTGCCGCTGTTTTTAGCTTTCACAACAAACCACAACCAGTTTGTATAAGTGGAATTAGGATTCAATGTATTCTCTGCACCATCTCCATCCACTTCAAACGTTGAAGTAAAAACGATAATATCTTTAGATGACAAACCGCTCCCTGATCCGCCTCCGGATTTCAAGTAAGTCTTTATTTCAGCGACGGCTTTCTCTTCTTCGTAGACAAGCTCTGTTAACGTACAGCCTCTAAAATCACTAAATTTTTTCTTTACAGATTCTGCAGCTGCATGTAGATCGGTTTCTGCGTGGCTAGTATGTCCTATTGTTAAGGTTGTCATCTTTGTATTTCCAGTTTTAGAACCAGAAAAAAATAACCCGATAAAACAAAGAAATACCAACATTACTTTTCTTTTCATTCTCTCCACCTAACTTTGTTGTATAAAAAAACAGGACAACATACTTGTCCTGTTTTCATATTGCTTAGACTAAACGGCATCCAAATTCTTAAAGTAAATATCTTCAATACGTCTGAACGCACCTGGCTCTACCCGTTCAAGAGCAGTTCCGATAACGTCCAATGCATCCTGATAGCGATAATCTTTAGAAAATAACTCTAAAGTTCGCTCCATCGCCTCATTGATTGCTTCATTTGTATGACGGTAGCGGTTCGCATACTGCATCATTTGCTCAGTCAATGCAGCAGAGTTTACCAAATCATTGGTTTTCTTATCTAATAAATCCAAATCTTCTTTACAAAGATCTGATAGCTTATTGATCTCTTCGATATTAATACGAATTCGGTTCAATGATTTACTTAGCTCTTCAATTCGGTCAGTCGCCATAAAGAAGAACTCAAGATAATCAGCAGGTAAACCCGGCAGACGTTTCTTCTCAACAAACCGTTTTAGATTGCGCAGGCGGAATTCATATTGATCCACTTTTTCCTGTGCAATTTTTTCTTCTTTACGAAGCTCTTTCAGAGATAAATCAATTTCCATCTGCTGATTCTCAATATCAGCAAGTACACGGTAACAGTCTTTGAAGAATGCTTGTACTTCAGAATACGGTACAGTATGCTCTTCCATCTTTGGTTCATAATCTTCATATCGGCGAATCAACTCTTCAATCTCTGACTGGAAGCCTCTTGAACGCCCCAATTCATTGTGATTCAAGGTATAGCTTTGGGATGTATGATCCAGCTCAATCATCAGCTGACGGTTATTCCGAAGGACATGGGCGATGTAATCACCGATTGTCTTACGGTTATTAACAACATATTTTCTGGAATTGATTTCTCTTTCCATGATTTCATACAATCCATCGATTGCTGCTGCGGTATCTCTGTTAGCCACCTCTACAGCTGCCACCTCGGCTTTTTCTAAATCAACAGTAGAATTTTTTACACGTTTCTTCACGCGGTTCAATTCGTCTGAAAAGTTCTGTTCAGGAAATACGAAGTGATCATCCAACAGACGTTTGTAGCCTTCTTCGATTTCTTTAATCTGATCTGGGAATACGCGAGTTAATTCATCATGCAGCGGCGGAATCCGTTTCATAACATCATCCAGTTCGTAGGTATGACGTTCCGCACTTTCCAGCACTTCTCTTGCTTCCACAGGATCGCCGGATGTATTTAATGTGACGAACTGAGTAAATTCAATTTCAATATTTTTCACTTGCTTCTGTAGTTCTGAATAGGCACTGCCAAATCCTTCTTTTTCTTCCTGAAGAAGGTTGCTGATTTCCTCATAGATATCCAATGCTTTTTGAACTTCCAGCGAGTTGCGTTCTTCACTTTCACGAAGTTCTTTCAACCCTTTGCGGATTTCTTCCACTTCAGATTCCATGTCATCCATGGTTTGTTCGGCTTCACTCACCGCACGTTTTGCTTTCATATAACGGAAGGAATCATTTAGTTCCTCGACTTCAAAAATCTGGCTTTCCAGTTCAGCAAATGAACGTGTTGAGATATCCGCCCAGCGCTGGTTCCATTCACGGAAGGTGTTCTGGCTTTGACCAACCATGTGCATCTTCTTAATCTCATCGACTTCTTCAATAACAGGCAAGTCAAACAGCTCTTCTTTTCTTTTTTCAAGACTTTTCAGCTTGCTTTGATTCTGCCTTCGCATGAAGTGTCCAATCAGATATAAGATAGCCGCAACGATGATTATCACTAGAACCACGATAATAATCAAATTGTTCTTCATTATTATTTCCTCCGTTTATTCAGCATTTATAAATAGAAATTACGCAGCTCTCAATGAATAATAACTGGATTACTACTTGAAAGACTGAAACAAATTCTTTATCATTTTCGTAAAAAAAACAACTGTAGAAAATTATATCACAAAGCAGCCCCGCAAGCACTAATTTAAATGAGGATTTACAAGAAAATTATTTCTGCCTCTAACTTGCTGTAGATTACTCTGTCGATTTTCTACATGACTCGTACCTACTAAATTTCACTATTCCCAGTTTATCAAAATTTACGGGAAAAATGAAGTGATTTATCAAATCCTTGAAGAAAGAATAGGCAAATTATTTTTGCTGTTGCTTTTCATCAGGATTTTAGGTATTCTTTTACTACTAATATTATAAAACAATGAGAAATGAACACTTTGTTCTTCCTTGTTTTTTAATACATGCTAAAATAATCGTGGAAATAATATTGGACTGACAACAAAGGAGTGGGAATAGTGAAAGTGATTAAATTTGGCGGAAGCTCGTTAGCTTCAGCAGTGCAGCTGCAAAAGGTACTTAATATAGTGAAAGATGACGCAAGCCGAAAGTTTGTCGTTGTTTCCGCTCCCGGCAAGCGCTCCGGTGAAGACATCAAAGTAACCGATCTGCTGATTAATTATTATGAAAAATACCTGAATAACGAGGCAACACAAAAAATTGTAGACAAAATTGTTGCCCGCTACGAGGACATCATGAATGAATTAGAGATGAACAAAGCAGTATTGAGTGATATTCGTCATGCCATCACTGCATTATCACAGCTTCCAAAGGAGAACAACCCTCATTTGTTTGATGCTTTTTTAGCTAGCGGTGAAAACAACAATGCTAAGCTGGTTGCAGCTTATTTCAAGGATCAGGGCTTGGCAGCCGTTTATAAAAACCCTCAGGATTTGGGTATCATTGTCTCAGATGAACCGGGGAATGCTAGAATTCTGCCCTCTTCTTACGATAAAATAGCAGAATTTAAAAACACAGAAGAAATATTTGTAATCCCTGGTTTTTTTGGTTATACCGAAGCAGGGGATATCTGTACATTCTCTCGAGGCGGCTCGGATATTACTGGTTCAATCGTAGCAGCCGGTGTTCAAGCAGACCTCTATGAAAACTTTACAGATGTGGATGGCATCTTTGTTGCCCATCCGGGAATTGTTCGTCAACCTAAAACGATTAAGGCGCTGACGTATCGGGAAATGCGTGAGCTGGCTTATGCAGGCTTTGCTGTACTCCATGATGAAGCATTGATGCCCGCCTACAAAGCACATATCCCTGTTGTTATTAAGAATACTAACAATCCTTCTCATCCAGGTACGTTGATTACCACCAAACGCGATACTTCTAGTGAACCGGTTGTGGGGATTGCCAGCGATCAGAACTTTGCCAATATTTATATTAGTAAATATTTGATGAACCGGGAACTTGGCTTTGGACGAAAGGTTCTTCAGATACTGGAAGAGATGGGTCTCAGCTATGAACACATGCCTTCTGGAATTGATGATATTTCAATTATTCTGAGAGAACGACAATTATCCCCGGAGATTGAGGAAGCATTGATTCAAAAGCTGGATCAGGTCTTAAAACCTGACGAGTTGAGAATTACCCGCGGGTTATCCATGATTATGATTGTCGGCGAAGGAATGCGTCAGCGAATCGGGGTTACAGCAGATAGTACGATGGCATTAGCTGAAAACGAAATCAATCTGGAAATGATTAACCAAGGCTCCTCTGAGGTCAGCATCATGTTTGGTATTCGGAAAGATCAAGAGAAACAGGCTATTCGAGCGCTTTATAATACATTTTTCAACAAATAGATAGGAAAACGAGACGGCTCACTAGACTTAACTAGTCTGCTCCGTCTCGTTTTTTTAGCTTATAAGCTATCTGGCGCTCCAATTCTGCCTTTATCTTAGGCTCTGGCGCGTAGTTTGCCTCCCAGTCTTCTGGTTTCAGAACTTTATGTGTCACTTCATGATAATGGGGCTTTCCATCAGCAAACAGCTTACCCATATTTGCTTCATGAACGATTGAAAACAGCTTCGTCGGATCCACGCCCAGCAAAGAAAATGAACCATAGGTAAAATACAGTAAATCAATCAAGGCATCTACCTGATCAACTAAAGGATCTTCAACCTTCTTTTTCTTCTGCTCCATCTTTTTTTCCGCTGCATCCACATCCTGCTTCAGCTGTTCCACCAACTGATGAAATGCTTCTTTATCGTTGCCTGCTGATGCATATAAAAACTCGACCAGCTCTTCTGCTTTAAAGCCGGCGCGTGCTGAAGCATCTTTGCTGCTAAAAGCCGTCGGCTTTTGCGGTCGGCGGTTATCAAATGTTTGATGAAACTCTTCCGTTTTATCAAATGGATTATCAATTTTCATCAGCTGTCTCCTTAATCACATTATAATGGCGTAAAGCTTCATAGATGCCATGAGCTTCATTTGTATTTGTCACAAAATCAGCGGATGATTTTACTCCCTCCGGAGCATTTCCCATAGCAACACCAATACCTGCACCTTCAAGCATTTCCACATCGTTCCAATTATCTCCAAACACCATTACCTCGTCCAGCGAAAAGCCGAAATGTTCGATACATTTCTTAATCCCTTTGAGCTTCGAACCGCCTTTAGGAATAATATCAACAACATATGGATTGGAACGGGTAATTGTACAATTGGAAAGCTGCTGCTTCAAGTCCCCTAGCTCCTCTTCTGGACTAAGTAGCACGCATTGATAAATCTTCTCTTTCAGAATATCCATTTCATGATAGCGGCATTGGTCCTTTTTCGGTTTTAACCCAACCATTAAATTTTTAAAGGACTCTACCGGAAACCAGCTTGGAATAAAACGGGCCAGCTTTTTCGCCAGCCGATTCTGGCCAAACTTCATCAATGAACTACCTTCCATTCGTGTACGTCCGCCAAACATCATCTGCCGCCGGCCCTCATCGGCAAAATCAACTAGCTCCTCAACTATTTCTTTAGAAAAAGCCCGTTCGTAAATCGTCTGTTCATTTGTATAAACCAACTGCCCATTATAAGTTAAAAAAACATCTAAGTTTAAAGAATCAATTTGTTCGCTCAAATGGACAGGTCCTCTTCCCGTAGCTACGCCGCACAAAATCCCCTGACTCTGGGCCAGTGCAATCGCCCGCTTGGTAGAATCAAGTGCTCGTGCATGTTTTGTTACTAGTGTACCGTCAATATCAAAGAAAATTATCTTAATCATAAATCTCCTTAAAACAAATCTATCTGTGTTGGATTTAGTTCCTCATACTCTATACCAAGTGCTGCTTTCATTGCTAAGGCATTGTCAGCTGCATCCCCGCCGGAGTTATTATTGAAAATAACAGCCGTTTCCTTTACTTGGGATGCTATTTCTTCTACAGCTTTACTTAATTCCGCAATTTCCGTTTGGTTATATCGGTAAAGAGTTCGCTTTTTCCGCCACTCCTTATCATTCGCCAGCCAGCCGGCAGCATTTCTGCCATGAAAACGGAAAAGTACAAACTGATCATTTGTAATAAATGGATAAAAAGGAATTGGATTCGTAGGAATTTGGGGTTCGTCAACAATCACTAAAGAAAATTGTCGGGCCTTCATGAATGCCAGTGTCTGCTTCACATAGTCCGCCTGATACCAGCTGCCGTTTCTCAACTCTATTGCTACTGGATAATCTGCAAACCATGACCGAATTTTCTCAAGGTACTGCACATTTTCCTTTGTACAGCCGAAGCTGGCAGAAAATTGAATTAGAAAAGCAAACAGCTTGCCGCTCTCAACCATTGGTCTCATACTATTAAGAAAGGCTTCTACCATCTCTTCTTCACTTTGATAATAGGTCTTCCAGTCTCCCTGGCAGCTAATCCCGCTGTATGCTTTAATAACAAATCGGAAACTCGCTGGAACTGATTCCGTCCAGTTGCGGACTGATTCCTGTTTTGGAATACCATAATAAGCTGTATCCATTTCCACTAAAGGTAAATGACCAGCGTACTCAAAAAGGGAAGCTCGCTTTTTCCCAGTTAATGTTTCATGCTCGCTAAATGAAGTCAAGCCTAAACGAATCATTATTGTCTCCTTTATCGTTTGTTTAAACCTTATCCTTTTATACTATTCAGAAATAATAAAAAGTAAACAAAAAAGAATTCTGTTATCTTTTTCTGGCTGAATTAATCTTTTTCCCAGTGAATATTTGCTTCACAATATAACTGATCACCGATTCGAATTTCATGCCGGGACAACGGACCTTTCTCTGTTTCGATTACCTCGTAGTGGCTTTCTACTTCATGTCCGTATTCGACTTCTTTATCAAATTTAACGTTAACCCGAACAGGTTGGTTCTGGGAAAGAAAATCATATCCCAAAACATCCAGCAGCCAATTAAAATAGATCGCATTATTCACATGTTGGTTACCGTCTATATCAAAATAGCGGACACGGTAAACGGCGGATTGTCCATTTTCAACTTTTTCAATTTTTTCACTTCGATGAATTTTTTTGATTTTTTCGCTTTCATAAGGAGCGATAATCTCTTCAAGCACACTGCTCATCTTACGATTTTCAGTATTCATCAACACAAAGGTTGATTGGATAAAGACGCACTCTTCACCTGATTCATCATGTATCCAGAAATTCCGGTAACAAAAATATTTATTATAAGAAATTGCCTGCGTAGTAACTGTCAGCTTTTCTCCTACTTTAGGCAACCGCGTGATTGTCAGCTCATAATTGGTAATTACCCAGCCTAAGCCAAAGCCAGCCACAAAATCAGCACTTCTATTTAATAAAGCACTTTGTTCTTCCGATGTCTTTATAACGACCGCCAACAACGAAGGCAAAGTCATTCTCTTTGTAATATCGCAGTCATAATAAGCAACCTCATAAGGCATTGCATATTTTTTTCCCATAGCTCTCTCTCCTTCACGCCATTTTCAGTTCAAAACTCATTTTTCTATTATAACATATGTATGAAATATATAAATATTAAGAGGCTTGGAAATAACTTAGGTTTTATAAAAAAAATTACACTCTCCAAGCAAAACTCTAAACCTCAGCTGTACCATCTATCAGTCTTCCCACATAATAGAGTAAAGTCATGATAACCGTATCATTAATCCTTTAGCTAATTTATATAACAGAAAATCAATTAAAGTCCTTATTATGCTAAAATTAGCCATCCGAAACATTATAAAAGCATATCTTTTGAACTTAAGAAATATTCATGTTAAGTTGTCATTGTAAGCGCTACAAAAAAACTACTAGGAGGCAACACAATGAAGAAAGTATTGTTGAAAGCAGTCTTGGCACTTGGGTTATTCACAGTAGGTACAGTAACAGCAGCAACCGTTTCAGAAGCACATGGATATGTTTCCAGTCCTGGAAGCAGAGCCTATTTCGGCAGCGCAGCCGGTGGAAAAGTTAATACAAATGTCGGTCGTGCAGAATGGGAACCACAAAGCATTGAAGCAGCGAAAGGTACCTTTATTCCTGGAAAACTGGCAAGCGCTGGTGTTGGCGGCTTCGACCCGTTAGACGAACAGTCTCCAACCAGATGGCATAAAACAACAATTCCTACAGGTCCTCTAGCACTTACCTGGACATTGACCGCCCGTCATCGTACATCTACCTGGGATTACTACATGACAAAACAAGGCTGGGACTCCAGCATGCCGTTAAATATCAATGATTTTGAATTGATTGGTCAAGTGAACGATAATGGTACAATCCCAGGTTCAGCAGTTAACCATACCGTTACTGTTCCTTCCAATAGAACTGGCTACCATGTCATCTACGCTGTCTGGAATGTCTATGACACAACCAACGCATTCTATCAAGCCATTGATGTGAACGTTCAATAATCTATCGATGTGAACGAAACCGGGTTCAGACTATTTTCCTCCAATGTCTGAACCCGGCTTTATTACTAGCGCACTATTCCTTACTCACCATAGTAAACAGCCTCTATATTATATCCGTCAGGATCAATGATAAAGGCAGCATAATACTTTTCATGGTATTCCGGTCTTAAGCCTGGTCCCCCATTGTCTGTTCCACCAGCCTCTAAACCAGCTGTATAAAATGCAGCAACCTCTTCTTTAGAATCCGCACGAAATGCGAAATGATTTGGTTTTGGCTCTCCTTGTGCTAGCCAGAACTGTCCTCCCGCTACATCTATTTTTCCGAAGTTTGCTGCACCGTCAAAAGCCAGTTTTAGTTCTCCATGTAAAGGCGCTAAAACTTTTTTATAGAAGTCTTTACTCCTTTCAATATCCTTAACAGTAATTGAGAAATGATCAATCATCGTACCACATCCTTTCTTTTGTTATCACTTTCAATTATAAGAACATGTGTTCTTTTAGTCAAGATTTATTTCCACCCATTTTCTTAGTAAGGAAATGAGTCTACTTAAATACCCATGACTCATAACGCAAGATTGTATTAAGCCCCGCTTCTATTTTAAAAAACAGAGGATAATGCATAGTAAAATGCACTTTCCTCTGCTTTTAAAACATCTGCTCTTATGCCAATGCCCCCATCGGATCCCAGGGTGCCAGCATTTTAGGTTCTTCTTCCCATGCCTTTAGCAATTTGTCACTTAAATATTCTTTACGTACAACGATTTGGTAAGTGTACTCATCCATCCAGGCATCACTCATAACAAAGAAACCTTTCTCGCCGACCTTTTCTCCCCAGCTGTTTTCCACTTTCCATTTCACTGTTTTGCCATCAATGACATCCACACCTGTCAAGACCATAGCATGAGTCATCAGACTCTCACCATAATCTAAACGTTCTGCTTTAGTCATTGTAAAATCAATATCAAATAATTCATCGATTTCATAAGCATTCAACGCCATAATCCCGCTCTCCCGTGTTGAAGATTGACCTACATCACAGCCAAACCAGACCGATTCTCCCTGTTCCAGCTGCTTAGCTGCCAACTCTTTAAAGGTACTCATATCAACATTTAAATATTTTACAGGTTTGCCGCCTACTACATTTCCCAGCATTTCTACGGTATAGGTTTTTTCGTAAGGCTTATCCTGTGTGGGTGCATTAATAATGCTGACGTACTCATCTAAATCCACACCTACGTATTTAGCATAAAAGCTCTGTGGTGTCAGGTCTTTGTCTAAATGATAGTTTTTTTCTTCATCACGGTATTCAAAATCAAAGCTTTCCGGTGGCGTGCCTAAAGAGATAGCTAAAAAGTTGTAAATTTCCTCTAGCATCTTTGTTTTTGCCTTTTGTACCTCAGCTGTTGTTTTCCCAGCTTCAATCAGTTTTCTAAGTATGACAGCATCTTTGCGCAGTTTTTTATTCAGATAATTATTCAAATCTCTGGAATTTGAACTGTTTTTACTTTCCGGCATAGCTGTTTTTGGCACTACACCATATTTTTTGAATAAAGAGACAATCATATCCCATTGACCGCCATCCTGTTGAGGGGTTGCCAGCAGGAATGCAACCTTCCGGGAATCCAGCTCCTGAGCAGCAGTAGCAATGATATTTTCATAAAAATAATTTGATTTTTCATATTTATCCCAGAAAAATGTATAGTTTTGGGACAATTCAAAATCCTTCAATTGAAAGCTGTTAATCATTTTATGACGAAATGTATTCAAAGCAGCAAACATCCAGCAGCGTCCGCTTTGCTTCTGATTAGCTACTCTTCCGGTAGACAAATCGACAGAAAACACCTGTACATTTTCTACTTTAGCAGCTTGTGTTTCTGCCGACTGCGTGATGCCGTTTTTGACTACACTATTTTGTACTGCACGCTGTTTTCTATTTTCAGCAAAAGCTGTTCGAAATTCTTTAGTTGTTTCATTTTTGATTTCTGACATTTTTTTCATCCTTCCCTCTAGCACTTCTTTTTTATTATATGCTTCGATTCAAAATCCCACAACTAAAGATTATTGCCAACTGCCGATTTTTGTATTATACTAACTAATACAAATGATATAAAAAGAGGTGTCTTTTATGCTAATGGAAATCGATATGAAAAGTGATATACCTATTTATCAGCAAATTCGTAATCAAGTAATTTTAGGAATAGCTGCCGGAAAGCTATTGCCGAATGAACCGTTGCCGTCTGTCAGACAAATGGCAGATGAGATAAGAATTAACATGATGACTGTATCTAAAGCCTACAATGCTCTAAAAACGGAGGGCTATATTGTCACCGACCGGCGCAACGGTACCAAAGTGGCTGAGCTGCCTCAGGCTACTCCAGAGTTTATGAAGCAGCTGTACACTTCATTAGAACTGGTTTTAGCAGAGGCAGTGATTCATCAGCTGGATGATTTGGACATCCATGCTATTGTCACCCAAATTTCCACAAATTTTAAAAACTAAAGGATGTGTTACTCGTGAGTATGAATTTAATTTTTCTATTAATTCTTTTAAGTATGAATCTTCTAATGGCTGTGATTGGACGTATTGTTGCCAATCCCCATAAAAATATTATTTTAGAAACAACTTTACCTAAAGAACATTTACAGGATTCCCAGGTGACCCAAGTACGTCAAACCTATAAGCTGCGCCTGATTCAGACCGCATTGCTTTTTTCTCTTGCTGATCTTTTGATTTTATTTCTCCCATATGATTCTCTGGCTATGTTGTTTTTTCTGCTCTCCATATTCGGTTTAATCGGCGTGATGTATTTTATGCAGGTTCTTTACGTTAGAAGAATGACAGACGTCAAAATTAAAAATAACTGGATACTGCCAACCAAGCCTCTTTTAATTGATACCAAACTGATTCAAAATAAAAACCGTCGGCTGATTAAGCCCTATTGGTTTATTCCTGGAATAGTTATTTCATTTGCTGGCTGCCTATATACTTTTTTTATATTGAATAGTGCCATTGAAGTCATTATCTTTGGTGGAATTTCACTGATTACTTTAGGTATATTTATTTATTCCTATTATTTAATCAGACGTTTGCCAGTAAAGCCAATGACGGATGATGAGCAAATTAACCAGCAAGTTAACGATGCCATGCGCTACTATTGGTCCCTGCTCTTGATTTCATCAGTGCTTGTTTTTAGCCCGCTGTCCTTTCTCCCTGCCCTGTCAACTCAAGCAGCTTACGAGAAAACCTTATATCTTGTGATTGCCTACTTTGTTTTATTGTTTGCGTATATCGGCTTCATTTTCTTTATACTGTTCCGGCTGCGTAAAACCCAAGATAATTTGATTATGCAGGCTTCTGATTACCGCTATGGCGATGAAGATCAGTACTGGCGATACGGAATTTACATTAATCCAGATGATCCCCGGATTATCATTCCTGATCGATTAGGAATGAACATGTCCGTAAATCTGGGCAGACCAGCTGGAAAAGCTGCGATGATTTTAACAAGTATTATTATTGTGGGTGCTTTGATTATTTCCTGTGTCCCTTTATTAATCAACGATTTTTCTAATGATCCGTTTCAATTAGCAATTTCAAAAACAGAAGTAACCATGACTGCCCCTTTTACACGGACTCGTGAGATTCCTGTAACAGATATCCGCTCAGTCCAATTAGTAGATAAGCTGCCGGAAAATAGTATCCGTATTTATGGCTCAGCAACTGAACATTATCTGACTGGTGAATTTCGTATTGCTGATAGACCGGCATACTTACTAGTGTACAAAAATCAGCAGCCTCTTTTAAAAATAGAAACCCTAGATTACACGTATTACTACACAAATAAAGAGTCCGAAAAAACCACCCAGCTCTTTAAACGCCTTCAAAATGAGCTCAATCCCTGATTTTCAATTCTACTTCTGCCTGTTTTGAGAAGACAAACAATTGAATAAAATCGTAAGACTTGGACTAAGTGAGTTTGGGACATAAGTAAATGCCCGAACTCTTCTTTCTCTAAAATCCGAATAAACGGCGTTCCAGTCTTTGTATGCTTCGAGGATCGCAACAGAGTGAGAACCGTAGACAAGCTTGTAGGAACCTAATGCTTTGTCTCGAGAATCGCTAGACTCGTAGAGACAGCAAGCTCACTACACTTCGTTCCGATAGCATCAACTTCTAAGTGCTAAAAGCACTAAGAGTTGAAGTTCTCGGAAATAAGCCGAACGATCTCAAAAATATGAAAAGCTCCAGGTAGGTATCAATCAACATCTACTCGGTTCCCTCGTAGTGTTTCTTGATAATTTCCGGATAATCCGTCTTATTGCTGTGAAACACAGCGAGGGATGAGCTGATGTTGAACAGTACCTACTTGGTTCTCGAAGCTAAACACTTTGGCACTGACCCCCAAGAATGAGAATATAAAAAAGAGGCACCTCCGTTGAATTTATTTTATATAATAAATTTAGCGGAGGTGCTTTTGATGAAGAAAAAAATGGCGTATTCTCTTGAAGTCAAAGAGA
>NZ_JBTXLW010000016.1:0-94415 GCF_054871795.1 Enterococcus sp. LJL51
ACTGCGAATTATGATTCGCCACGGCAACGCTTTAATTGTAAACTAAAAAAGACCAAGAGAAATGTTTCCTCTTGATCTTCAAAAATTCTAAGATTTCTCTTCACCAACATTAGTTGACAAAGAGCCGAAATAACTGCTTTTTGTTCCAAGCGTCAAGATTTTTTTCAGTTTTATTCTGCCAGTTCAAACTGACATGAAATCCTTTAATCATTTCCAGTAAAATCAACAGCTATTTTTCCATTCGTTGTTTTTACTGCTAATTCTTTTTCACCAGAATTTCGATTGTTTAGGCTATTTTTTCCATTTGTAGTGCTTGAAGTAATCTTAAAGTCAGCTTCATTTCCGATGATCGAGCCCTTCACTGCTCCATTCGTTGTTCCCAGCTCCAACTTTCTAGAAACAGAAAAATCATCAAAATTAATCTTTCCATTGGTAGTGGTAAAAACTGCTTCTTTTCCTGTTAAATCATTTAAGTCAATTTTCCCATTTGTTGTCTGTCCATGAATTTTTCCTGACACAGCAATACTATCCAACTCAATTTTTCCGTTTGTTGTTTCAAAATCAGCACTCTTAAGATTTAAATCTTCCGCATCTATTTTGGCATTGGTTGTTTTGACTTTTACTTGATCAATTTGGTCTTTCGGAACCTCGACAACAACGTCCAGCTTATGAAAATTAAAATTAATGTAGGAGAATAAATTAAGTCCTCTTGATTTTTCTTTTTTCTCCATCACTAATTTGTTGCCTTTTTGCTCAATATCGTAAGTAGAATAATTGTTTTCATAGTAATTGATGGTTAAAGGTTGATTTTCTTCAACACCGACAACACTTACTGTCATGTTTTTATCAGTCAACTCGATTGTTCGAATTGAATCATCCCCTGTGTACTCTTTTTCATGGTAAGAGGTTTGGCCCCCTAATGCTTGACATCCGCTTAATAAAAAGCAGCTCGAAATCCCCAAAATCGTTAAACTTAACTTTTTCATATGATTGCTCTCCTTCGTGTACTCTTTTTCATAAGTTTATTATAACGAACTAACGAAGAGAATTCATAAGTCCAGCGATGTATCTTTCGTCATACAAATGACTGATATTCTGTCATTATTTCCGAAATTGTGTGTACAGCCTGTTGATGAAGCAGCAGCTGCTGATCGTGATAGGTGATGATAGCTTTCCACAAGGCCCAGCCCATCGCGCGTAAGCGAGTCCCCTCATCACAGGGCAATGTTTTCAGGAAAAGTTCTCTTGAAGGCTGGTCAAAGAAGCTCCAAGACATTGCATAGTCACAGGCAGGATCTCCTGTACCCAGAATACCAAAATCAATAACAGCCGTTAAATGTCCGGTATTCACAAGTAAATTTCCTGGGGCAATGTCTCCATGGACCCACACCGGCGAATGCTGCCATTGTGTACGTAATGCTGCTTCCCATAAAGCTGTCAGCTTATCTGGATCATACACCTCAGATAAGTACTGAATCCCTTCTATTACTTCGTTGTTGTAAATCTGCAATTCTCCTCCCCGGTAAAAATTATGCTGGCCCGCTGCTGGTCCAGAAGAAGCGTCAATTTCTTTCAGTTCATTTAAAAAGTTCCCCAGCTCCAGTGCTAAAACCTCTGAATCTACGTTTTCTTTAGTCAATATATCGCCTTCCAACCATTGATTCACTGACCAAGGATAGGGAAAGAGTGAATCCCGCTGACCCAAAGCTACTTGAGAGGTAATTGATAAAGACAATTCTTTGCCTAGATACGGCAGCCAAGCTGCTTCTTTCTCTATTTGTGGTGCGTAGGCCTCTCCACTGGGCAAGCGAACCGTTAACTAATCGCCTAAGTGAAAGGTTCGATTATCGTGGCCGCTAAAACGGACAGGTTTGACTGCAAGATTTTTCCACTTGGGAAATTGTTTTTCAATAAGTTTTTTTACTAAAGAAACATCTATATTTAATTGTTCCATGTTATCCTCCATCTAACTAGTACCAAGTATAGACAGTGTAACATATCTAGATTAGTCAATACCAAATCATAAAATCAGTACCTGTACTTCATTATTTTAACTCCCAAAAATCGCATCACTATTCGCCAGCTTTTTTTATTAAAAAGGAATTCCAGCAGCAAGCTGCAAGTCCTTTCCTGCTTAAATCCAACGGTCGTTTTTATTTTGCTGAGCAGATGATGTTATTTCACTTTATTTTAGATATAATAAAAGAAATCATCTCAATAGGAGGAAATCGATATGGTAATCTGTATTGCGAAGCTCCATGCAAAGTCTTTGGAACACACTGCATGGAGTAAATAAAATCTGTATAAATCTTGTAGAAGATTCTATATTCGGGAGACAGTCCTATCCTGTAGGATAGACAGAAAAAGTTGAAAGACTGTCGCTTCATTCTTTTACAAAATTTATCTAGTTGTTCCAACTGACTTTGCATTCCTTTGAAAATTACAATTATTAAGGAGCAAAGTCATGTTAAATCAACAAGTACAAGAATTAAAACAACTAAAAGCTTTTATCATTTTATGGGTCACACAAGCGTTATCTTCTTTAGGGAGTTCAATGACAAGCTTTGCATTGATTATATGGATTTATCAGCAGCAAGGTTCCGCATTGACAATGGGACTGCTCACGGTTTGTTCTTATGCGCCCTATGTTCTATTAAGCATGTTTGCTGGTGCGTTAAGCGATAAATGGGATAAAAAAAAGACTATCCTGTTTTGTGATAGTATAGCCGTTGTTGGGACGCTGACTGCTTCCTGGCTGCTAAAAACAAATCAGCTGGAAATCTGGCATCTGTATTTGATCAATATTATTAATGGTCTGATGGGTGCCTTTCAGTCACCGGCTTCAGATGTGGCGATTACATTGCTAACACCCCAAAAGTATTATCAGAAAACCAGCGGTCTGCGATCATTTTCCAACTCTTTAGTCACTATTCTGACTCCGGTTTTTGCTACAATGCTGCTTTCATTTTTTAACATTGAATTTGTTCTGATTTTCGATGGAATAACCTTTTCGGCAGCGTTTATCAGCTTATTATTTTTTATCCATTTACCTCTTCTAGATGCACTCAAAAAAGATGAAGAACAGACCTCTGTTTTCCAACTGCTTAAAGAAGGTATTTCCTTTTTAAAAGAGCATTTAGGAATTCTCCAGCTAATCTTATTCTTATCTGGAATCAACCTGATTGCTTCGATGTCGGACACAGCTCTGCCTGCATTAGTTCTAACCAAATACAAGGAGCAGGAAACGGTTCTAGGCATGTTTAATGCTTTTACAGGCATTGCAAGTCTTCTTGGCAGTATTATTGTGTCTTTTCAGCCTGCCCCGAAAAAGAGAATTCGAATAATCTGCATCGCTCTTTTTATTTCGATGAGTACAGAAAATTTTATTCTTGCTTTGACTGAATCAATTCCCTTCTGGTACGTAGGAGCTGTACTCGGTTGGCTTCCAATCCCTTTTATGAGCGCCAATATGGACGTGCTGCTGAGGGAAAGAATCCCTATTGAAATGCAGGGACGTGTTTTTTCTGTCCGCAACTCACTACAGTTTTTTACTATTCCTTTAGGCCACTTGCTGGCTGGAATACTAATTGATGATGTATTTGAACCGCTCATGCGCACCAATTCGCAGCGCTTTCCAATCTTTGGAACAGGTGCCGGAGCAGGCTCAGCCTTTTTGTTATTTTTGCTAGGAATTGCCGGAATGTTGATTTGTTTTTATTTTAGTTCATTGAAGTCTATGAGAGCGCTGGATCAGCCCCTGCTTTCAGAAACCTCTTTGGCTGATCCTTCATAAATAGTTACTAGATAGGACTGGGCATGCGTCAAGCTGACGATGCTCCAGTCCATTTTACCAGTCCATTTTAAAAGTACGTATCTTTCTTTTTTACACCCATTCATCATAAAATTCCTCTAAAAAAGACAGTAGAAAATCATGGCGTTTTTGTCCAAGCTTCTTACCATGAGCCGTATGCAGCCCTTCATTTATTTTCAATAATTTTTCGTAAAAATGGTTAATGACTGTACTTCCTTTGCGGTATTCTTCTTTAGAAATGAAAGACTGAACTGGAAGTTCAGGATCATGTATCTTGTGTCCTACTGTAGCACCATAGTAGGCCGTTCGCAAAATACCTATAGCTCCTAAGGCATCCAGTCGGTCGGCATCCTGAACAATCTTCGCCTCTAAGGATAGATTCGGATTCTTTCCGTTCAATTTTTCTTTGCTGTAAGATACATTTGCGAGTACATGGAAAATGTGTTGACGTTCTTCTTCAGAAACACAGATATCTTTAAGAAAAAAAGCCAGCTTCTCGTAGGCTTCTTGCTCATCATGAACCAGCTTGTCATCAACTACATCATGAAGATAGGCTCCTGCAATAACAATAAAATCGTTACAGTCTTCCCTCTCTGCAATTTGACCTGCAAGATGTACCACTCGTTGGATATGATCCATTCCATGCCCTGTTTGATCCTCAGCCAAAACGGCAGCTGTATACCTTTCGATTCTCTGGAGCTGTTCTATTTGTCTAGTGAGCAGCATTCCTTTTCCTCCTCGTCTTTTGTTATTTATAAGTAAGCAAAAGAATTTTATCACTTGATTCATTATGATAACATACTAATCTATTTATCTCCTCTGCTTTCATTGAAGTCACATTTTTTTCTAAAAAAACGCAAGTTATTTTTTTGTGAATGTGCTATACTATTTAGAAGAATCATTTGGAAAAAGGGGAGTTATTTATGGAAGAAAATCATACAAGCAGATCATCAAGAAGGAACAGCGAATCACCTGTGCTGCTTATCTTCTTGCTTATTTTAGTATTTATTAATTCTTTAGGACTTGGTTATCTTGTTTACCGCACGTATCAATCCGATACAGGTACATCAAACGTAGGAGAGAAAATTACGAAGCTTGAAGACCAGGTAAATAAGCTTAACTCCAGTTTATCTACCGGCTCAATTAAAACAGCTTCTGGAACTGAAACAACTACCAGCACTCCGCCGGCTGCCTCCGAAGCGCTGCCGCAAACAGGTGGAGCTACAACTGAATCCTCTGTTGCTGCCCCTGAACCAACAGAGGCACCTGCAGTTGAACCAGCAGCCGAACAGCCGGCAGCAGAGCCAGCTGTGGAAGAGGTTCAGCCTCAGCCAACAACTTATGTCGTTCAGGCTGGTGACGCTCTTTCATTGATTGCTGAGCAGCATGGTCTATCACTGGAAGAACTTATGATAAAGAATAATCTTTCAGATACAAATGTCCTTATTGGAACGGAATTACTTGTACGATGAGAATGTTAAAGCATCAAGTATCACTTTTTTTAATAAATATCCTATTTTCGGATTATGTATAGAAGAGTGATTAAATGAGCAATTATGACTATTTTACAGATATGTATCAAGATAGCTACTTTCCTGATTTTCTAGTTGATAAGATTAAAGAAATTTTAAAAGGCGTAGTGGCTAGTTTAGAAAACGGCGAAACGGATATTACTGCTATCCAAGCTTCTCTTTATTCTGTTAAGCATTCGTTCCTACTCTATAATTTATCTCAGTAACAAGAAGGAATATCTTAAAATGACAGAAAACACGAATCAGCGATTAGCGAAAGAAACGCTTGGGCCATTAGCTATGACTCAAACGCTATCGCTTCTAATTCAATCAAAGATTTTAGACATATAATATTCATCTAAGAAGCGGCCATCTTGATAGATGGCTTTTCTTTTTGTGCCTTCAATTTCAAACCCGCTTTTTTTATATAAAGCCACCGCTCCTTCATTCACTGTTACTACTGTTAATTCCAAACGAGTAACCCCCATTTTTTCGGCCCAGCGGTCTAATTCCTCAAACAGCATAGTACCAAGACCTTTCCCTTGAATCGAAGGTAGTAAACCGATAACAATATAAGCCGAATGCTGAATTTTATTAAAAGCAGCTCTTTCTGCTTGAAGATATCCACCAATAGCCCCTGTGTCATCTATTGCAACAAAAAGAAAATCCTTAGCTGTTAATATCTGATCGATTCTTCTGACAGTATCTTCAACCGTTGCTATTCTTTCACCTGGCTCAAGCAGCATATATGAACTGCTCTTATCCAGCCCATGCTGCATATTTAAGAACTCCAAGGCATCATTTTGAGTAATTGGTCTAATATTCATATGTTCCTCCTTTTTACCGCAGAAAAACCAACTGATGTTTTAACTAAAATAAACGTTCTTGTTCTATCTGATATGGTTTTTGGTAATTCGTGATAATCTCGCTCATTTCATAGACTATGCCCAATTTAGTACACAAATTTTTAAAATTGTAGCTTAACTGCTCATAGTTTTCAGCAGGAAAAAAATAAGTATTTTTATAGTTCTTTTCGTATTGATCGGCAATCGGTTTTGATATTTTTTGCAGGGCATTAAAGTAATGCTCCTTTTGCCGATCTCTTAAGGTCATGCCGAACATGGGATAAATATAGTCAGCCTGTACTTCGTGTGCTTTCATAATTAAATCAGCCATCAGCTTCCAGCTGTCAGTTATATATGGAAGTACCGGCATCAAAAGAATACCGCAGTACAGTCCGTTGTCTTTACATGCTTCGATTGCTTGGAAGCGTTCGCTTGGCAAGGAAACATGTCGTTCAATTTTAGCTGCTACACGATCAATAGAAGTACTAAAGGAAAAGCCAAGATTTACTGGAGAATGTACTTGTATTTGTTTGTACTCTGCAATATCCCGTGTGAGTATCGCACTTTTCGTTGCCAGAGATATACCGAAGCCATGCTGATCAAGAAGAGTTAGAACTTTCTTGGTCAAGCCTATTTTTTTATCTAAATGATTATAGGCATCAGATGCTGCACCGAATCCGACGATTCCTTTTTTACGCTTGGACTGAAGCTCTTGATTTAAAAGAACCAATCCGTTTTCCTTATAAACCACACTATCAAAATTTTCGATTTGATAGCATTCACTTCGTGAATCACAATAAATACAGCCATGATCACAGCCACGGTACATGTTCATTGTATATTCTGTACCAAACCAGTCTGTTGTTTTTGTTTTAATCAGCATTTGCCGAGCTTCAACTGTTTTTGAGTTCATCTCTTTCTCCTCTCCCACCTATATTATCTCTATTATACAGTCTGACCTAAGGAGAGAGTCCAGCTGCTAGTCAAAAAATAGTAGAAAACGCTGATTCCAGATAGTTTCATGATACTGAATAATCTCTTCTGCAGTCCAGTTATCATTATCAAGAGTCGTAGCTGTTCCTTTCTGCATAAAAATTTTATAGCCTAATCCGTGTGCAAAGCGAATCGTTGTATCTACACAAAACTCTGTCTGAGCACCACAGATTTCCAGTGTATCAACGGATAAACCCTCTAAAAGTTTAGACAACTCTGTGTGAAAAAAAGAATTAGCATGTTTTTTTGAGACATAATAGTCTTCTTTTTTTGCCTCAAGCTCTGGGAAAAGCTGCCAGCTGTCCGTACCATAAAGCAGCTCTTCATCCTCATGTTGGATAAAAATGATTGGCATATCCCTCTCTCTGTAGCTCTTTATCCGCAGATTCACTTTTTTAAGAACCTGCTGCAGCTGAAAAAGTTTTTTAGTTTTTGTTTCTAGGCCAACCTGCAAATCAATAATAACTAGTGCTTTTTCTGTCATAAAACAACCTGCTTTCTATTCTAAACATGATTTCAACTAAAGATTCCCTTGCCATTCGATTCCCTGTGTTGTGTAGCAAGCACACCTCTATCACAAACATTCAACTAGTTATAAGGAAAGAAATATTTCATAATACCCTTTTAGTTTACATAATATAATTATCGTTAATTAAATGCTCCATATTATTTTTTATCAATTATACACATAAATCTTTTGCTACACACTAAAAAAAGTGCGGGATTTTCTTCATCCACGCACTTATGCTTTTTAACTAAGTTCCCTTTTACTCCATATATTCCAGTATTCGCTGCAGACTGAAACCTCTCCCAAACACTTCGCTGGCATTCATGGAAATAATAAAGGCATTTTCGTCAATCTGCAAGAGAGATTCTTTCAGTTTAGGGAAATCTTTTTCTTTTATTACCGTCATTAAAAGCATTCCCTGTTTCTCATGATACCCGCCTTCAATCGGAATCATCGTTACACCCTTATCTAAAATCTTTAAGAGCTCTTGCTTCATTTCTGCATATTTTGGTGAAACAACAAAAACATTCTTTGATCGAACCACACCAACCTGAATAATATCAATGACTCGTCCAATTAAAAATAAACTCATTAATGAGTATAGAATTCGATCCACATCAAAAGCCAACAATCCTGAAAAAATAATAAAACCGTCGACAATCGAAACTGAAAGTCCTAAAGGTACTTTAAAATATTTATGAATAATTTGAGCTGGAATAGCCGTTCCACCTGTAGAAGCATTCCCTCTAAAAACTAATCCCAGGCCAATTCCTGTTGCAATACCGCCATAGACAGCAGCAAGTAGTAAATTGTCAGTTAGAGTAGGTATATTAGAAGTAATCGCCACAAAAAATGGAAAAATCAGGCTGCCGTATATTGTTTTTAAACCATTTTCTTTTCCTAAAAAAATAAAGCATAAAATTAATAAAGGAATATTGATTGCATATAAAACCAGTGCAGGGTCTAAGTTGAATAAATGATTCAGCACAATACTCAGACCAGTTACACCGCCGGAGACAATCGACATCGGCAGCATAATGCTATTAATCGCTGCAGCCAATAAAAAAGACCCCACGGTCACATATAACGTATCCTTAATTGAATTTTTTAAAATAATACTTTTCATCTATAAACCCCTTTCTGAAATGTCCTTCGCTATACTACCATGTATTTAACATTTTTGTGCTGAAAATGAGAAAATTTTTAATCAAAATTATGGCTTTTTCAAAGGGACAGAACAAAAAAACATCAAATGATAATGGAAAAAGCTATAGTCAGCTTTATTCCAGTCATTCGATGTTTTTTTAGAATGAAAATTCACATTCATTTTATTCTTGATTTACGTACTCATTTACCAGCTTTTCAGCAGCTTTATAATTTGGATCCTCAGAAAGCTTTGAAAAAGTATTCAGTTGTTCCTGCAAAAAGAGCTTTCTACTCTGCTGCACTTCGTGAATATTTGCTGAAAGCTCAATTTCTGAAAAGAGATAATGATTATGCCAGTCGGTCGGCTGCAGGATAGTTGCCTGAACAGCTTGGAGCAGCAACTTTCCTGCTTCTGCGCTGTTTCCCTTATCTACCTGTTCTTGAACACTTCTATACTTGGCTAAAGATGGTGCGATCGGCTGAAAAAGCTGCTCCAGCTGCCTGGACAAATCAAGATAGGTTTTGGCTAATTTTTCGTTGCCTAACCGTTCGTTCAGCCTAATTAGGATAGCTGCTAAAGAAATCACTTCATTTACTCGTTCAAATAATCTTCGAACCGTCAATGCTTCAGCTTGTGGATACTTTTTCTTATGCTCTAAAACGCGAAGTTTCATATAGAAAGTGTCATAAGACATTTGAGGAATTTCTTGAAGTTTTTCTTCCAGCTCATCATAGCGATCCAAGGCCATAAGGATAGTTGCTCCAACATAAAGCGCACTTAAGCGTAGCTGTTCATTTTCAGAAGTGAATAGTGGACGAAAGCGTTCATATGCTTGCTGTAGACGTTTGTCAACCTCTTCTTCACTTTCAAAGGGCGTTAAAAAGCTGTATGTCCAGATTAGTTTTGCTAATTGAAAGTTTAGAGCTTCTGAGTGTGGAAACTCACGACAATAATACTGAATTCGTTCAAGTCCGGCTTGAAATGTCTGTTTTTGAAAGAGTAATGCAACTTCGTCTATGATTTTTTTGATTTCAGCTTCTGACAAGCTTAACTGATAGTCAAATAACTCATCCAGACTAACATGAAGTTGTCTGGCAAGCGGTACTAACAATTCAGTATCTGGAAGACTGCTGTTCGTTTCCCATTTACTTACAGCTCCTGCGGAAACACCCAACGCTGCGGCCAGCTTCTCTTGTGTTAGCTCCTGTTTTCTCCTATATTTACGAATCATTTCACCTAGGTTCATCATAATCCCTCCTTCATCTAAACCTTATCATAGGATTATTTTTGAAACAATGGAGAGTAAAGACAAACACCGGAGAAAAACTTAACTGTCAGTTAAGTTTTTCTCCGGCTTCCGTCGTTTATTCCATTGATGAATCTATTATGAAAAATAATCATTCTGACATTAGTTTGGACTGTAGAGAAACACATGAGTATTCCATTATTTTTTAGAAGCTATCGATTAAGCTGCCCTTAGTTTGTTTGTTTTTTCACCTGAGCTTCAATGAGGGGTTCACTTACCTTTTTATTCCAGAATTCAATCAAAGGACCAGTAAAAAATGCATTGATGACTGTTCCTACACCAACGGGTCCCCCAAAAATAAACGCAAGAATCACAAAGAAAACATCCTGGCTCACCCGAATCAGTCGATAGCTTAGATTAGTCCTGTCAACAATAATCGGAGCGATTGCATCATAAGGAGCATTTCCCAGCTTTGCAGACATGTAGAAAGATGCGCCAAATGTAAAAATGACCACACCAATTATTAAAAGGGCTGCCTGAGTAATCAAATTTAGCTCAATCGAAAATAGATTTGTATACATCCATGTAAAGAAATCAATAAAAAAACCTGTTAATACCATATTAATCACTGTACCAATACCAATGTACTTTCTGCCGAAAATAAAGACTAAAATTAGTATAACTATATTAATGATTAACTGATAAACACCTAACGAAAGACCTAATGTCTCGCCAATCCCTATATTGGCAGCTGTGTAAGGGTCTAAACCTACTTGTCCTATTCTCAGTGTTGCAGCACCAAAAGCAAGTATAGCTACGCCCAACAGAGCAAATAGTGAACGGATAATTGTTTCCTTTATATTCATTTTCATCTTTTCACCTCAAATTTTCTATACTAAGCATCTCAAAATTTTCTGCAAAAGGCAAAACATATACCCTAAATAAAAACAAATACGGGACTTAAAAAAACAGTTCCATACCTGTTTTCTTATTATTAAAATGATATTTTTTTGTTGGCAGAATTACATTAAGAAAAATCTGCCAACACTTTTTAAGTACTCAAACACAACAAGGTAATAGCTGAGGGACAAACCGCTTTGAAGTGATTTAGAAGGTATATGATTTAAACTGCATTGCATCGAGTAATCGAATTGGCGGTTTTTACCAAATCGTTTCCGCTAGGCTGTTCAGGTCGTTACGTCAAGTTCTCTGATCCATATAAAAGGACTTGAAACAAACCAGAAATTTTCTGGTTGATATTCCAAGTCCACAATTTTATTCAGTTTCCGGCATTTAATTCAAAAAATGTTTACTTCCCATTGATATCTGCCAAGGCAGCTTGAGCCAGCAGATTCAGGTAGTTCCAAGGTCTATCAAAATGAGGCTGGAAGAAGAAATCTGAAAGAGCCAAGTCTTCAACAGTCATTTTATTTTGAACAGCTAGAGATAAGGTGTTTGCAGACTGTGTAATGTCATATTTAGACATTAATTGTCCTCCGACGATCCGGTTTGTATCCTTCTCATAGACCAGTTCCATCATAACATTTTCTGTGGTCGGCATGAATTCAGGACGATAATTATCCTCCATATAAGTTGCTTCAACTTCCAGTCCGTTCAATGCAGCACTTTCCATTGTTACACCTGTTGAACCAATTTTCCAGCCGAACAAATACAAACCAGAAGTACCTTGGGTTCCACGATAAGCTAGTCTGTTTTCAGTCAAATTATAGCCAACCAGCATCCCTTGGCGAACAGCATTCGTCGCTAAAGGAATGTAGTTTTTTGTATCACTAGGATTATAGTGTACTACTGCACTATCTCCTGCGGCAAAAATATCAGGATTGCTTGTGTGCATATATTCATCAACAACTAGTGCACCGTTTGGCAGCATCTCTACTTTACCATCTAGTAAAGAGGTATTAGGTTTGAAACCAACACACATAATCACCATATCCGCATCAAATTCTTGACTTGGTGTGATGACTTTTTCTACTTTACCATCAGCACCTGTTTTAAATTCCTGAACATTTTCTCCTAAAGCCAACTGAACACCACGGTCAACTAACTCTTGCTCTAAAACATCGGTAAAACGCTTGTCCAAGTATTTATTCAAAATACGGTCTAAACCATCAATCAATGTTACCTGCTTGCCGGACTCGACAAAGGCTTCTACCAATTCGATTCCGATATAACCGCCGCCGACAACTACGACTTTCTGCGCATCTTTTGCTTTCTCTATAATCACATTTGCCTGATTATAGTTTTTACATAATAGAATATTCTCAGAGTCAATTCCTGGAATTGGCGGTATAATCGGCCAAGAACCTGTTGTCATAACTAATTTATCATAAGAAATTGTTTCCACGCTGCCAGTTTTCAAATCCTTAGCAACGACTTCTTTTTTATCAACATCAATTGATTCCACTTCATGCTCCATGTTCACTTTAGCACCAAGTGAAGCCAGCTCCTCTGGATTGGAATAAAATAGTCCTGAAGCATCCTTCACAACGCCTCCAACATACAAAGCAATCCCGCATGATAAAAACGATACATTATCATTGCGTTCATAAACAGTTACTTCAGCCTCCGGATGATTTGCCAGAATGTTTTTTACTGCTGCGGTACCTGCGTGAGTACAGCCGACAACTACAACTTTCATTAAAAATTCCCCTTCTCTCAACAGTTTAGTTTTCTTGCAACCTATTAAAGGTTTACATTAAAACTATAGCAAACTGATAATTATTATTCGATATATGTGCTTGTGAATTCAAAATTATTTTTTCACAAACTAACAAAAAATTGTTCCTATTTTCATGTGATAAAGATTCACGATTTTTATAATAATGATTAAATCAACAAAAAAAGCTTAGAGAATCATTTCTCTAAGCTTGTGAAAGTCACGCCTAATCAGCAACTGCAGCGATAACTTCAATCTCAATTAGCACATCTTTTGGCAATCTAGCTACTTCAACAGCTGAACGTGCAGGTAATTTCGTTGAGAATGCCGCCGCATACACTTCATTAAATGCAGCAAAGTCATTCATATCTTTTAGAAAACAAGTCGTTTTCACGACCTGGTCAAAAGAACTGCCTGCTTCATCAAGAATTGCCTGAATATTTTTTATTACCTGTTTTGTCTGCGCTTCAATCGTTTCCCCTACGATTTCCCCTGTTGCAGGATCCAGCGGTACTTGACCGGAAGCAAACAACAAGCCGTTAACAATATTTCCCTGAACATAGGGTCCAATAGCTTTCGGAGCATTTTCGGTATGTATTTTTATAATCATCGCTTCTTTCTTACTCCTCTTCCTTTAGTTTTTGACAGTCTGGGCAGAGCCCATAGAGCTCTAAGCGGTGCTCGTTGATCTCAAAACCTGTTAAACGGCTTGCAGCCATCTCAACATCTTCTAGTCCGGGATAATGAAAATCTACGATTTTACCACAGTTTTGACAGATTGCATGATAATGTTTTTTTGAACCAAAGTCAAAACGGCTGGAAGCATCTCCATAGCTCATCTCCTGTACAAAACCAATTTCTGTAAAGAGTCTCAAATTATTATATACAGTAGCAACACTCATGTTGGGAAAACGACTTTCTAATGATCGGTAGATTTCGTCAGCAGTTGGATGCGTGTGATTTTCAATAAGATATTCCAAAATAGCATAGCGCTGTGGAGTGATACGAATATTGGCTTCTTTGAGTTCAGCCATTGCATTTTTAACTAAAATATTATCCATTGATAAACCCCTCCTTTTATTAAATAATACTATTTATAATCTAGCTTGACAAGAAATTATGCCGAAAATAGCGGAAAACCGCTAATAATTCATCGATTTCTTAGTAATCAAAAAATATATGTAATAAATAAAATACTAAATAGATAAAAAAACAAAGGTTAACCTTTTAATTTAGAAAGCGATATCAGTAATTTAGAAAAACTTTCTTTTCATCTCACTTCTTTTTACGTAATAACATAGGAATCAGGAAAAACTAAAATAAGCCGACAACGAAATAGCTGTCGGCCATATATTGTTTGTAAATCATTTAAAATAGTTTTTGCTGTTAATTATCTTTAGTATATAAAGCAGTTGAAAGATAGCGCTCGCCGTTATCTGGAATAACTGTCAACACTTTCTTGCCTTTTCCTAGTTTTTTAGCCGTTTCAATTGCTGCTTTAATGGCTGCTCCAGCTGAAATCCCTACAAGCAGCCCTTCTTTTTCAGCTGCTTGTCTAGCAGTTTCCATTGCATCATCACTGCTGATTGCCAAGATATCATCATAAACAGCTACATCAAGAACTTCAGGAATAAAGCCAGCGCCAATCCCTTGAATTTTGTGAGGTCCAGGAGCTCCCCCTTCTAAAACGGGTGATTCTGTTGGCTCAACAGCAATCACTTTAATATCTGAATAAATCTGTTTCAGTTCATGACCAACACCAGTAATCGTACCGCCTGTGCCAATTCCTGCCACAAAAGCATCCAGACCAATATCTGCGAAAGCATCACTTATTTCTTTACCAGTCGTTTTCTCATGAATTGCTGGATTGGCCGGATTCTCAAACTGCAAAGGCATAAAGTAGCCATTTTGTTCAGCAAGCTCTGTTGCTTTTGCAATAGCACCCTTCATCCCTTCTGCTCCAGGTGTTAGAATCAGTTCAGCACCATATGCCTGAATCAGCTGACGGCGTTCCACACTCATTGTATCTGGCATAACAATGATTACCTTATAACCTTTAGCAGCACCAACCATTGCTAATCCAACGCCGGTATTTCCACTTGTAGGCTCAACGATTGTTCCGCCTTCTGATAGCTTCCCATCTTTTTCGGCTTGTTCAATCATGCTCAAAGCAATCCGGTCTTTTACACTGCCGCCGGGATTAAAGAATTCCAGCTTTACATAAACCTCAGCAGCCTCTTCAGGTACAATTCTTTGAAGCTGAACAATTGGTGTTTTACCTATCAATTCAGTAACAGATTTAGCAATTTTTGTCATACGTACTTCCCCCATCTAAAATAGTAGCTTTAATCAATAATAGCCCATTTTTTGAAATCACGCCATTAGTTTGCTATAGTTAAGCAGATATACTTGAACTTTATTTATTTTTAATAATTATAGTGTATAGTTGAAAAAACAGCTGAAAAAAATGAACAAGGAGTAAATCTATGGAGATTGTAAATATTAGTCCCCGCGGCTACTGTTATGGTGTTGTGGATGCAATGGTAATTGCCAGAAACGTTTCATTAGATGAAACACTGCCACGCCCCATCTATATATTAGGAATGATTGTCCACAACCAGCATGTTACTGAGGCCTTTGAAAGCGTCGGCATTCAGACCTTGGACGGGCAAAACCGGGAAGAAATATTAGCTCAGGTTGACTCAGGCACGATTATTTTAACTGCACATGGTGTCTCACCAAAGATTAAGGAACTTGCTCAGGCAAAAGGACTTACCGTCATTGATGCGACTTGTCCGGATGTAACCATCACCCATGAACTGATTGAACAAAAAACTTCAGCAGGCTATGATGTGCTCTATATAGGGAAAAAAAATCATCCTGAGCCAGAAGGCGCGGTTGGTGTTGCTCCTGATCAGGTACATCTGATTGCAGCTGCGGAAGACATTACTGCATTAGACTTTCCTAAAGATAAAAAACTATTTTTGACGAATCAGACTACTATGAGTCAATGGGATGTATTGGATTTAATCGAGCTGGTTAAAGAAAAGTTTCCTTGGATAGAAATCCATCAGGATATCTGTAAAGCTACTCAAGTACGCCAAGAAGCTGTTGTTGAACAAGCACAAGGTTGTGATTTAACGATTGTTGTTGGAGACCCCAAAAGCAACAATAGCAACCGGCTAGCTCAAGTTTCTGAACAACAGGCGAATGTCAAAGCATACAGAGTATCTGATGTTACAGAGATTCAGCCTGAATGGCTTAAAAAGGTCAATAAGGTGGCTGTGACAGCTGGCGCTTCTACACCCACACCGATTGTTCGTGAAGTTCTTGATTACCTAACCCATTTTGATTTTGACGACGTTACTACTCATCGAAGAGAGAGTACAGTGACCGAAGCCGCCATCCTCCCTCGTCCGCGAAGGAAAGATATTACTAAAAACAGAGAGCGGCGCTTAGAAGAATTACGAAGCGGCAGCCGCTAAGCAAAAAGACAGAAAGTCCTTTGAACGCTTCATGAAATTTAGCGTTTAGTCTAAGTTTCATGAACAGTTACTTGGCTTTCTGTCTTTTTTTTCTTTTGTTAACGAACTTCAAGAACCTGTCCTACAGTAATCATATCACTTGATAAGCCATTTAAAGCCATCAACTGATCCACCGTTAACCCATAGCTCTCTGCAATTCCCCACAGGGTATCGCCGGAATTTACTGTATAATTGGAAATGCCTGATTCTGCGTAAATCACTGCCTGATTTTCAGCAGCAGTTGAATAATAGCTATAACCCGCCGTTCCTGTATCAAACCTTGTTAAAGCATATGCTTCAATCAGCCAATTTAACTTTTGCGCATAATCAGGATCTGTTGCATAAGTACCGGTCAATGCAGCAGTTGCATCCATATAGCTGCTTGTATTACTTTTCCATACACCTGCATAGTGATAATCCCCATAGCCTGAAACAGCCGACAAAATCACATTGGCATGATCCTGAAAGGATTCATAATAAGAAGAATAAACTCTAAAAGGTTCAGCGGCGATTAACCATTCATCATTAAGGTATTCTGAAGTGGTCATATAAACAGTTTGTCCCATGTAGCTTCCCTTCACACCAAAAAGATTGTAATTTGGTGCTGCTGCCAATTGAGAATTGCCATAGCTGCTTTCGAGCAATGCTTGAGCAATCATTACTGAAGCGTACAAATCATTGGCACTAGCCACAGATGAAGCAGAATAACCGATTGATTCAATGAAGCTTTCTGGAGAAACGGAAGATATTTGTTCATATTCAGTTGCTTCAACTTCTTCAGAACCAGCAAATACTCCGCCAATTAATGGAACAGATAATAAAGCAACTCCCATGCCGGAAGTAAAGCGGTGACGGTTCTTTTTCTTTTGAATCGTTCTTTTCACATGCCTGCTGCTTCGTGTTTCACATTTTTCCATTCACTTTTTTCCTCCTCAAACTGATAACGTAGTATTAGTTTAAAATGATTTGAAAAAAGAAACAACGATATAGAATCAGAAAAGAATAATTTAAAGGAATAGAAATTTTTTTGTAATATTTTTGTTTTCATATAAATAAATTCATTTTTTTATTTGAGTATTATATAGACGATGTTTTTACGAGTTTAAAATAAGCAAATAAAAATAATAACTAATGTTACTATTTCAATAAGATTACAAGTAAAACAAAGTCGAAAATCTCTACTTAAAACCAGTTGGCAGATATTTGGAGATTCAAATAAAAAAACCTGAAACAAAATCAGAGATTTTCTGCATTTTGTTCCAGGTTCTTGTGTTCTATTCTGTTTTTACGCTTACCATGACCATAGGGCTAAAATTAGTCATTCGTCTATTAGTTAATTTTAGAATTATAATGCTGTGTATTTTTCAACAACATTTTCAACAGTAAAGCCGAATTCTTTCAGTACAATGTCGCCTGGTGCTGACGCACCGAAATGGTCAATAGCGATTATCGCTCCATTACCAACATAACGCTCCCAGCCAAATGGCGAAGCAGCTTCGATAGCGACACGCTTTGTCACTTCTTTTGGTAAAACAGCTTCTTTGTATTCAGCTGATTGTTGTTCAAACAAATCAAAGCTTGGCATGGAGACAACAGAAACATCTTTTCCTTGTTCAGCTAAAGCTTTTTGTGCTTCAACAGCTAAATTCACTTCAGAGCCTGTAGCGATGAGAATACCTTCCGGCTTCGCTCCTTTTTGAGGAGAAATAACATAGGCACCCTTAGCAACTGTTTCAACTGCATTTTCCTTTGTTCCTTCAATCACCGGCAAATTTTGACGGCTCAATACAAGGATTGTTGGTTTGTCGGTTGTTGTCATCGCAATTTTCCAGGCCGCAACTGTTTCATTGCCGTCTGCTGGACGAATTACTTGGACACCTGGCATACAACGAACACTTGCCAGCTGTTCAATTGGTTCATGTGTTGGACCATCTTCCCCAACGGCAACTGAATCATGAGTTAGAACATAAGTTACTGGTGTGTGTTGAATTGCAGCAAGTCTGATAGCTGGACGCAGATAATCGGTAAATACAAAGAATGTACCACCGTAGACTTTTGTTCCGCCATGAAGCTGAATGCCGTTCATCGCAGCTGCCATCGCAAATTCACGAACACCAAACCAAATATTACGACCTTCGTATTGTCCAGGTTCAAAGTCTTTTTCTCCTGCAACCATCGTATTATTCGATGCTGAAAGATCGGCTGATCCACCCCAGAAGCTTGGTACAGCTTTAGAAATCGCATGAATTGTCTCTTTACTTGTCACTCGGCTTGCAGCACTGCTGCCTACTTCGTATATTGGTAACTCTTTATCCCAATTTTCAGGCAGCTTCCCAGAAAACGCTTCTTCATATTGTTTAGCAAGCTCCGGATGAGCATTACGATAGTTTTTAAACATTTCGTTCCATTTTGCTTCTGCCTTTTCTCCTTCAGCAATCATTGCTTCTTTAAAGCGTTCCGCAACTTCCTCTGGAACAGAAAAATCAGGAGCCTCCCAGCCATAGACAACTTTCGCTGCATCAATTCCTTCTTGACCAAGTGGAGCGCCGTGAACAGCCGATGTGCCTTCTTTAGGAGAGCCGTAGCCGATAACTGTCTTCACTTCAATCAATGTTGGTTTATCGGTTTCTGCCTTCGCTTCCTCAATTGCTTTCGAAATTGCTTCCAGATCATTACCGTCTTTTACTAGAATATGCTGCCAGTTATAAGCTTCAAAACGAGCGCCTACATTCTCAGTAAATGCTTTTGAAGTAGGGCCGTCTAGAGAGATATCATTCGAATCATACAACACAATTAACTTGCCCAGTTTCATATGACCAGCCATCGATGCAGCTTCTTGAGAAACGCCTTCCATCAAATCGCCGTCCCCGCATAATGCATAGGTGAAATGGTCTACAACCGGGAAACTGTCTCGGTTATAAACTGCTGACAAATGTGCTTCCGACATTGCCATCCCAACAGCCATAGCAATTCCTTGTCCAAGAGGACCAGTTGTCGCTTCCACGCCGTCTGTATGTCCGACCTCCGGATGTCCAGGTGTCTTGCTGTCCCATTGGCGGAACTGCTTCAAATCATCAATCGTAACCTGATAGCCAGATAAATGAAGCAAGCTGTATAACAATGCAGAGCCATGACCAGCTGATAACACAAATCTGTCGCGGTCAGACCAGTTTGTTGAGGTCTTTGGATTTACTTTTAGATGCTTCGTCCATAATGCGTACGCCATTGGCGCAGCTCCCATTGGTAGACCCGGATGTCCGGAATTCGCCTTTTGGATTGATTCGATGCTAAGCATACGCACCGTATTAACACCAAGTTGATCAGTTTTGTCGAACAAAAAAATCATCTCCTATTTAGGTTTTTTTTACCTTTATTAAATCCATTGTACCTTAAGTTATTTATGAAAGCAATTACTTTTGGTAAAAAGAACTATAATTAATCGCGATTATGCAGTCCTTTTTCCTTTTGAATTTGTTTCAGTTTTTCAGGAGTCACGTCGTTTCCTTTCGGATCAACAACTTTCATTCCCTCTATATGATGGCGCATTCCTTTACGAAAGGTCTGCAGGTATTCTTCTCTAAGCTGCTTTTGCTCCTTTATTTCCGCAGAGGTTAGTTCCCTCTCTTTCTTCTTACGGGCCAGCTCATTGATTCGAGCTAGTTTTTCTTTTGACAGCATGCTACGTTCCTCCTTTATCAATCATTCTTATCTTATAAGAAGCCGGCAAAAAAAACAACTATCTTTCTCTCTAAAAAAGACGAACGCTTGTTTGATTTAAAAAGACAAGTATGTTAGACTGTAACTATAAATTGGAAAGAAGGTGTGGATATTGGCTAAACGTACCGAAACAAGACAAGTCGAAGTATTAAAATATATATATGAACAAGTTGAACTCAAAGGATATCCTCCAACCGTTCGCGAGATTGGAAAAGCGGTGGATCTTTCCTCTACCTCCACTGTTCACGGTCATCTGGCAAGATTGGAAAAGAAAGGTCTAATTCTCAGAGACCCTACAAAACCGCGGGCTATTGAATTAACTGCAGAAGGTCTGGAAAAAATCGGCGTACAACCGACAACAATCCCAATGCTCGGTGTAGTTACTGCCGGCGAACCTATCCTCGCAGTTGAAGAAGCGTCAGATTTCTTCCCATTGCCGCCTGATTTAAAAACAGAACAGAATGCATTATTCATGCTGACTATTAGAGGAGAAAGTATGATTAACGCAGGAATTCTTGACGGTGATCAAGTAATCGTCCGTAAGCAGCAGGCTGCTACAAACGGGGATATTGTAATTGCCATGACTGATGAGGATGAAGCCACCTGTAAACGATTCTTTAAGGAATCTGATCATATCCGGCTACAACCTGAAAATGATCTGCTTGAGCCTATCCGTCTAAACAATGTTACCATTCTTGGTAAGGTTGTCGGCTTGTATAGAAATCATATGTAAAGTCGTTCATAAAAAAGAGCGTGGGAAAATTTTCCTACGCTCTTTTTTTATTCTTGTGTTGGTGGAATAGCTGTCAGCACTTTTTAAAGATTTGGATACCTTGAACCCTTTATCTTAAACGTTCATTAGCCAGTTTTTGACTGTTTGATTGAACATAGCAGGTTGTTCGATTTGAAGATTATGCCCTGCAGTATCTAAAATAACAAATATTGAGCGGGTAAAACCATCAATCAAACGATAAGCATCCTGATAGCCTACACAGTCATCCTGTCTGCCAGTTAAGAAAACACTTGGCTTATCAAAATGAATCTCCTCAAAGCGCTCTTCAAACGACAGTGCGTAGCCTGTTTGCTGGTAGCTTTCTACAAACTCCTCATTTGCCCTTGCTAAACCTGGATAGATTTCATTTTTGTATCTCTGCCAGGTTTCATCAGTAGCGACAACAGCCATCTCCATAAAATCAGAAAATAGTGTTTGTTCACCATTATCGAGTAGTATTTGTTTTTTTATTAGAACCTCACGCGGCGGCAGCTTTCGTTTCGAGCGCTCAGCGATTGTACATGGACAAAGAAAAAAAACGCCGTCAATCCTGTCAGCTGCTAAAAAGGTTAAGCCAAGAGATAAGTAGCCTCCATAAGACTGACTCACAAGAAGATAGGATTGTTCACCAAGAACTTTTTTAGTGAAGCTCTGAATTATTTCAATCATTTTATCTGCGTTGCTGACTAGTCCGTTCCCATTTGATTTTCCTAGACCAGGAAGATCAATGTAAATTCTTTGATAACCCTGCATCTCTGCAAATATTGGTTCCAGGCAGCCAACCATGACCTCATGATCCTCTGGAAATCCATGAAGGCATAAAACCGGCTTGCCTTCTCCAAAAATTTCATAGTGAATCAGGCAGCCTTTAATCATGATTTCCATTTTTATACTCACCTTTCACATCTATGAAGATTTACGCTGATAGGTTTCAAACTCATGAGCATAGACATTTCCTTCATCCAGCTCGCCTTCACTCGTATTAATCATCGTCCATTCATCCCAGTCAACAGAAGGAAAATAAGTATCTCCTTCAAATGCTCCATGAATAACTGTTCGGTAAAGAATATCACAATACGGAAGAAAATCCTGATAAATTTTGGCGCCGCCTGCAATAAAGGTAATTCCTGAGAATTCTTCAGCATAGCTTAGAACCTCTTGAATATTGTTCATGATCATCACATTTGCTGCCTGATAAGAAGTATCTCTTGTCAATACGATTGTTTTACGGTTAGGAAGAGCTTTTCCACCCATCCCCTCAAAGGTGGTTCTTCCCATTACAATTGTATTGTTTTCAGTCATTTTCTTGAAGAACTTTAAGTCGTTTGGCAAATGCCAAGGCAACACATTCTCCTTTCCAATAATCCCCTGCTCATCCTGAGCCCAGATAGCTGCTAACATATTTTTAACTCCTTTCAGACCTATACCGCAATTGGTGCTTTGATAGCCGGATGCGGGTCATACCCTTCCAGTTTAATATCTTCCATTTCAAAGTCAAAAACCGATTGTTTTTCTGTATTTAAAATCAGTTGAGGAGCTGAACGGACTTCCCTAGTCAGCTGTTCCTCCATCTGCTCAAAATGATTTACATACAAATGAGCGTCCCCTAATGTATGAACAAACTCCCCTACTTCCAAGCCTGTTTCATGGGCAATCAAATGTGTTAAAAGTGCGTAGCTGGCAATATTAAACGGTACGCCTAAGAACACATCTGCACTACGCTGATACAGCTGACAGCTCAATTTTCCGTCATTTACGTAAAACTGGAACATTGTATGACAAGGTGGAAGCGCCATAGAAGGAACATCTTCAGGATTCCACGCAGAGACAAGCAAGCGGCGGGAATCAGGATTTGTTTTTATCATACGAATAACATCTTGAAGCTGATCAATAAATTCGCCATTCTTTGTTTCCCAATGCCGCCATTGAGCGCCGTAAATATTACCCAATTCTCCATGCTTTGCTGCAAAATCAGAATCATTTAAAATGTTTTCACAGAATAAAGCATGCTGTTTTTCATACTCTTGTTTGAACCCTTCATCAGTTAAGACACGATGACCAAAACCGGTCATATCTGGTCCAGTATAGTCTGAACTATTAATATAGCGTTCAAATGCCCATTCATCCCAGATATGATTGTTATGCTGTAGAAGATATCGGATATTCGTATCCCCTTTAATAAACCAAAGCAGCTCACTTTTAATCAAACCAAATGGAACTCGTTTTGTTGTCAATAAAGGAAAACCTTTTGATAAATCAAAACGCATTTGATGGCCAAAAAGACTTTTTGTTCCTGTTCCAGTACGGTCGCCTTTCAAATGTCCTTCATCTAGTATTTTTCTACCTAAGTCAAGATACGCATTTTCCATATGATCTCCTCCTGCTATTCGTCAGCAAACTGGCTTAAATAATCCCAGCGCTCGATTTTTTCTTCCAGCTGTTCTTCGATTTGGTCCATTTCTTTCTGCAGCTCCTGAAGACGGGCAAAATCATTTCCCTGATGGTTCATGTCTTCTGAAACCTGTTCTTGTCTTTTTTCAAGGACAGCAATTTCGTCTTCAATTGTTTCCCATTCCTTTTGTTCCATATAAGTCAGCTTTGATTTTTCTTTTTTAACTTTTACTTCCACCGCTGAATTCTTCACTTTTTTTGTATCCTGCTGTTCTTCTGCTGTCTGTTGCGCTAAATAAGCGCTCATTGTACCGTAGTAGGATGAAATCTCAGCATTTCCTTTAAAAAGCAGAAGCTTATCCATCGTTTTATCAAGAAAATAGCGATCATGTGAAACAGCGATTACTGTTCCGCTGAACTGATGGATATAGTCTTCCAGTACAGTCAGCGTATCGATATCCAAGTCATTCGTTGGCTCATCCAGTAAAAGCACATTTGGTTGACTAATTAATAGCTTCAGAAGATACAATCTTCGTTTTTCACCGCCGGAAAGCTTTCCAACCATCGTTCCATGCATAAAGCGGGGAAATAAGAAACGTTCCAGCAGCTCTGCCACGCCAACTGTTTCGCCGTCCACTGTTTTAGCTTCCTCTGCAGCCTCCTGCAGGTAGGCAATCATCCGTTTCTCAGGATCTATTTCTTCGTTCTCCTGTGTATAATAAGCCAGACGAACTGTTTCACCGATTTCGTACAGACCGCTTTCAAGAGGAACTCTTCCTGCGAGAATATTTAGCAATGTCGATTTCCCGGCACCATTTTTACCAGTTATCCCTATTCTATCTTTTGCTTGTATTAGCAATGAAAAATCATTGAGAAGCTGTTTTTCTTCAATTTTGTAATAACCATGCTGAATCTCCAACACTTTTTTCCCTAAGCGCTGGGAAGATAGATTGAGATCAACGGTCTCTTTTGCATTCACCTGATGAAGATTTTCTTTTAAGTCATGAAAACGTTCCTGACGAGCCTGCTGCTTCGTTCCTCGTGCCTGCACGCCAGCACGCATCCATTCCAGCTCCTGTTTGAACAGCTGCTTTCTTTTATTTTCCTGTTCAAGCTCTACCCGTTCTCGCTCAGCCTTCGCAGCAATATACGCTTCGTAATTTCCTTTATACTCATAAAGCTTCCCAAAAGAAAGTTCAAAAATTCGATTAGTCACCCGATCAAGAAAATAACGGTCATGGGTAACCATAAGCAGTGCTCCTGAATAGCTTTTCAGGTATTTTTCCAACCAGCTGATTGCTTCATAATCCAAATGGTTCGTTGGTTCATCCAGCAGCAGCAGGTCTGGTGCTTCAATCAGAGTCTGTGCCAGACTAACCCGTTTCTTCTGTCCCCCGGAAAGCTCGCCGACTTTTTTATTTAGTGTATCAATACCTAGCTTCTGCAGGATAATCTTGGCACTGGTATCTGCGGACCAGGCATCTTCTTTATTCATTTTTTCTTCCGCCCGCGTATATTGCTTTTGAACAGCCTCATTCATTCCATCCTGATCTAAAGCGATTAACGCCTGTTCATACTCTTTTACAGCCTGAATAATCGGTGTATTTCCTTGAAAGACAGCATCAATTACACTTAACTCATCGTCCAGCTCATGGGTTTGAGAGAGATAACCAATGCGGTAATCCTTTGCCTGTTTTACAGGAGAGATATCGCCATCTGCAGCATCCAGCCCTGCCAGAATATTTAGTAAACTTGTTTTACCTGTACCGTTAATACCAATCAGACCAATCCGATCTTTCTCATGTATCATAAAAGACAGGTTATCAAATAAAGTCTTCTCCCCAAATGTTTTGGTTAACTGCTCAACTCTTAGTTCTTTCACAAGCTCACTTCCTTTTCATCTTGACTATTGTAACAAAAAAAGCAAAAAAAAAGAAGCTGGTTTTCTTTTTCATAGATAAACGAGCTATTGAATTATTTTTTTACCAAAGTATGAACAATAAAAAAGTAAATTTCTATTGTATTCCCTGAGATAATTCTTTGTCGCAACAGTACACTATTCTGAAAACCAATGCGACTCTTCATTTGTCTTACAGTATCATTATTTTTTCAAATATTGGCAAAAATAAAGAGTGGAACATATAGAATCCCACTCTCTTGTCTAATCTTCAATTATAATATCGATATCCAAGTCCTTTGCCACCCGATCTGATAAAAAAGCCAGCATCGTTTCCAGAGGCATTTTGAAAATGAGCAGCGGACCTCGCCGGCCATTTCTAAAATAGTTCATTCGGATTTCCTGATTCTTAACAGAAAGAACAACTTTTTCCAGCTCAGAATAATACACACCACGATTGTCAAAGGAATTATTAATAATTTTTCCATCTGCTAATCCCCGACAGTCCAGCATGAAACTAAAAAGCAGACAAGATGTCATAATATCCTGCAGTTTGTCATTCAATGTTTGCGGTGCTGTCAGTCCAAAAAATAAGAAGACTGCTCCAAGACAAAGCCCGATAGCACTTGGTATTATCGAACGTTTAGCAAAAACAACAATACTTCTGCGAACCATAATTAAATAGATATATAACACAATGACAAACAACGTTAATACGATAGTGAACAAATCAATAATCAGAAAGACCTCCTTATTTTTGTAACAGCCCTCAAAGGCTATTCTTTAGATGCACTTTTTTGCTGATCAATTTCTGTCAGCTGCTGGTTTATTTTTTTTATCTTATCTTTACATACCAGTATATCCCGAATCATCTGATCGCGTTTATCCCCTTTAGGCAAACGATTGACCACTTGATAATAAGCAGCAAGTAGTTGGACATTCTTCATTTTTTCTTTCTGCAATCTATCTTCTTTTAATTTCATCGACATGTCTCCTTCAATGAACAATTCCCCTAAAATTCAATATACTGTACTAGTTTAACATACATCAGTCAGTCTGTTGAAATATTTCTTTTTATGGAAGATAACGGTTTGTTCTGAGTGAAATAAAACCAGGGAAAGCCTGCAACTGCTTGCCCCGGTCAATAATGTTAAATAAATGCTCAATTATTATTGTGCAGAAAGTGCAATCCCAATCGCTTTTTCACCAAGGTGGGTGCCAATAACCGGACCAAAATGTCCGATTTCAATCTCAGCCTCCGGATATTGTTCCTGCAGTTTTTTCTTCTCTTCCTCTGCAACTGCAAGATTATTGGCATGAATAACATAAAGCTTTACAGGATATTGTATTTCCTGATTTCTCTCACCGATAATTTGCTCCGCGCGTGTAAATGCCCGTTTAGTTGAACGGATTTTTTCAAATAAGACGATTTTCCCATCTTCAAACGTAAGAATCGGCTTGATTTTCAATAAACCGGCAATCAGTGCCGCACCATTCGTTAAACGTCCGCCCCGCACAAGATTATTCAGGTCTTCCACAATTAGATAGGCATACGTATTGTCTCTAATAATATCCATCTTTGCGAGAATAGCTTCAATGTTTTCGCCATTGTCTGAAGCAGCCAGCGCTGCCTCTACCATATGCCCCATTGGCATACTGGTAATTTTCGAATCATAGGGGTGTAAATCAATTCCTTCGATTGTTCCTTTCAAGGAGAACAGCGTGCCGACAAAGCCTGAAATTCCTGCTGACAAATGGATACTCAAAATTGTATCATATCCTTTTGCTGCAATAGATTCATAGAGCTCGATGACTTCTCCTAAAGCAGGCTGAGAAGTTGTTGGAAATTCTGAACTGCTGTTTAGCAATGCATAATACTCATCCGCCTCAATATCAATTCCTTCATTATAAATTTTGCCGTCTAAAATGACTGGTATAGGAATAATAAACAAGTCATTATGTTTTTTTATTCTGTCTGGTAAATAAGCTGTACTATCTGTTACCACAGCAAGTTTCATATTAAAAACCCTCGTTTCATATTTCTAAACTTAAATAAATATAACATACTCTGAATTAGATGAAAACTGTCTTTTTCATGCTAATTGGCTAAAAAACTCTGAACCGCCTGCTGATTCATCGGTAAATCTATTTCAAGAACACTACCGGCATAGTCATAGTAGCCGCTTGCCCAGGAATCTTCAACAGGAACTGTTAGGCGGTCAATCCCGCCAGCCCCCTTCAATGCTAGAGAAGGACCGTTTTTCAATAAGAAGGTTAAAGGAATATCATTTGCCATATATCCAACCAGTTTACCTGCTGATTCTGGTGTTCGCAGCAATACCATCGGTGATTTCAGTTGCGAAATGACGGCAGACATCACTTGCTGCTGTCTTCTTACCCGACCAAAATCCCCTTCTTCATCCATCCGGAATCGTGCATATTGGAGCAGAACATGCCCATCCATCTTTTGATTTCCCTGGTTAATGTCAACACCATCTAAATTCAGCGTTTTTTCTGCATCGATTTCTACACCCGAAGGGAATAAAGAATCGATTACTTTTTCGAAGCTTTGGAAATCAACCTTTGCATAGTATTTACAATCAATACCAAAGTTATTGGCTAATGTTTGACGAACTAGTTCTGCTCCGCCATATGCATAGGCTGAATTGATTTTATTTGCACCCACCTCAGGAATATCAACAAATGTATCCCGCATAAAGGAAATTAGTTTAGGCTTGCCGGAAGGTCCATCCAGTTGAAGAACCATGATGGTATCCGCACGTCCAGCATCTTCTCCTCTAGTATCACTACCCAATAAGAGAATATTGTTGGCACCGTCTGCACTGGTGACGCCATTAAATACTTCTGTTTCTTCTTTGGGAAGGGAGTCGTCATTTTCAGCCGCGTGCTTTCCCTTAAAGAAAAATACAACCGGCAGCACAATTAATAAAACCAGTACCAACAGAGCCCACTTAATCCATCTACGCTTGCCTTTCTTTTTTAGCTTTTTCGGCTTTTCAGGTTTATATTTTTTTGAACTTCTTGGTGGTTCCACAGGTATTTGCTCTTGTTGACGGCTATATGACTGGTTTTCCTGAGAATATTGTTCATCAGGCTGAACTTGTTTTTCGTACCGTTCATCCCTGTCTTTTTCTTTTCTAGGATTAAAGCTGCTTCTTTTTTCCGCAGCATCTGATTTTTTATGTATATCTTTATATCGGTCCATACGACTCATTGTTTGTACACCTCTTTTTCACTCTTATGGATAAGGATAACCCATTTTACAAAAAAAGTCTTTTCAGATTGTGCATTTTAAAAAAAATAAAAGGAATTTTTTTCCAGTATGTATCCGCTAGCCTTTCCAGCTATGTTATTCTATGTTTAATAAACACTTTTTTACTTTATTTAAGGAGGAACACTATTATGGCTTTTTTTGATATTGATTATTATTCGGCTGTACTTGGAATGAACACGAAGGTTTCCTGTATTTTGCCCAATAATGGAAGAACAAATATTCCTGTACTTTATCTGCTTCACGGAGTCGGGGGTGATTACACCTCCTGGTCACGCTTTACAGCTCTTGAGTCTTATGTAGATAAAATGAACCTTGCTGTGATTATGCCGCAAACATCTGCAGGTGCTTATACGAACACTACCTACCATATGAACTACTGGACGTATCTTTCGGACGAGCTGCCCAAAACAGTGCAAAATTTTTTCCCTCAGCTATCAAAGGAAAAAGAAAAAAACTATGCCGGAGGACAGTCTTTGGGCGGCTACGGTGCATTTAAACTGGGATTTGGCACAGATAATTATGGAGCAATTATCAGTTTGTCTGGAGCAGTTCATTCTATGGATCAGCTTGGTGAAGAAATCTTTCAGTTTGCACCAAAGGCATTCTGGACAGGGATTTTTGGAAATCTTGATGAGCTGCCAGGCTCGGAGAATGATATTTATGCTTTAGCTGAAAAGAAACTCACAGCTGGATTCGACTTTCCTGATATCTATTTGGCTTGCGGAACGGAGGATCCATTTTTCCCTGCAAATCAAAAAGCCGTAGAGCTTTTGAAACCCTACGGCATAAATGTACAATTACGCGCGACCAGCGGCGGTCATGACTGGCTTTATTGGAATCAGGAAATCAAACAAGCACTAGCTTGGCTCTCAGAAAGATAACCGGAGTAGTTTTGCTTACGCTAGTTTGCTGTCTCTCCCGTTTAGACACCGTGAATAGGATGGACAGCATAATTTCCAAAAACCTTAACTTCCCCGCCCATTAAACGGAGTTCCTCTAAGGCAAAATCTATCAATTCCTGAGGTTTATCCAAATGAATATCAATCAAAAAGAAATACTCTCCCAGAGTAGTTTTTAATGGCCGAGATTCAATTTTACTCAGTCCTATTTCCCGCCAGCTGAAAACAGAAAGTGCTTTGTGGAGTGCCCCCGGCATATTATTCGGCATAGTTACAGCCAAAGTCAGCTTTCGATTTTCAACTGGTATTTCTTCTAAATCAATCTTTTCTGAGCCGAGAACCCAGAATCTCGTACGATTGATGGCCACGTCCTGAATGTCTTCTTTTACAATAGTCAGACCATATTTTTCGGCCGATAACTTTGGTGCAATCGCCGCAATAGTCAGCTCTGGATGGGCAGCTACGAAATTCGCTGCATAGGCGGTGGATGGTGTCGCCTCCAAAACAGCATTAGGAAAATAGCGGCTTATGAACTCCTGTGACTGTGCCAGCGCCTGAGGATGAGAGAGAATTCGGGTAACCTGGTGCCAATTATTCTGATGATTTGTATTCACCATCAACTGCTGAAAAATCGGCAGTACTAGCTCTGCGCCTACAGGAATTTGTCCCTTTCCTTGATGAAATAGATAATCCACTGTTGTGTTGACTGATCCTTCAAGAGTATTCTCAATAGGCACCACACCTAAATCTACTTCATGAAATTCAACTCCCTTAATACATGCCGGTATTGAATGAAACGGTATTAACTCGGCATTGGGAAATGCCGTCTTAGTCGCTGTATGTGTGAAAGAGCTTTCCGGCCCTAAATAACCAACCTTCATTTATTTCACCTACCCTATACTATCGAGGATTTCAGCTGTAATCTCTTCCGGCGTACGCTGATCTGTATCCACAATCATGCTTGATGCTTCTTCATAAAACAAAATACGCGGTTCAAAAACCTGCTTTATTTCTTCCGGAGACTTTGAAACCACTAACGGACGAACTGTTGTATGGTCATTTTTTAACCGGGGAATAAAAACCTCTGGTGTTGTCTGTAAATAAATAACTGGTGCCATCTTTTTTAACAGCTCACGATTTTCCGGACGCATCACAATCCCGCCTCCAGTTGAAATCACATAATCGTGGTCTATATATTTTTTCAGTACAGCTGTTTCCTTTTCCCGAAAAGCAGCTTCTCCATATAAATCAAAGTATTCCTGAATGCTCATGCCGATTTCTTCAATGATTTTATCGTCAAAATCTATATGCTTCATTCCCGTCTTCTGAGAAAGCAGCTTTCCAACTGTTGTCTTACCAGCCCCCATGAAGCCGATTAACGTGATTCCCTGCATCTGTTTCCCTCCTAGTTGTATAGTCTTTGTAAATCATTAAAAAAATCTGGATAAGAAACAGCTATCGCTTCAGGACGTTCAAGAACCACAGTTCCTTTTTTCACCAGCAAAGCAGCAATCTGTAGCATCATGCCAATTCGGTGGTCTCCATAGCTAGTCACGTTTCCGCCATTAAGGACTGTTCCGCCAGTAATAATCATTCCGTCCTCAGTTGGTGTGATATCTGCGCCCAGCTTGTTCAGCTCATTTGCTACTGCATCAATTCGATTCGTTTCCTTAACCTTGAGTTCCTCCGCATCACGAATCACAGTTGTTCCTTTTGCCTGAGTGGCCATCAAAGCAATAATCGGCAGCTCATCAATCAGTCTTGGGATAATTTCTCCTGAAATGTCAATCCCATGCAGCTCACTTGTTTCTACAGTTATTGTTCCAGATTTATTGCTTTCACTCTTATTTTCTTCAATCGTGAGTTTTCCGCCCATTTGTTGAATAACATCAATAATTCCTGTTCGTGTTGGATTTAAGCCGACATTCTCCAATGTTATCTTACTATCTGGAATAATCAGTCCTGCAGCAAGAAAGAAAGCTGCTGAAGAAATATCTCCAGGCACTACAACCGTTTGCCCAGTCAGCTTTTGAGGTCCTGTTAAATGGATTTCTTTATCGTCCACTTCGATTTCCCCGCCAAATTGTACAATCATATCTTCTGTGTGATCTCTAGTCTTTTCTTTTTCAACAACAATCGTTTTGCCTTTCGCCTGCAAACCGGCAAATAAAATTGCTGATTTGACCTGAGCACTTGCTACAGGCATTTCATAGTGAAGCGGCTGCAAAGAAGATGTTCCTCTGATTGTAATCGGAGGATACTCTGTTCCGTCGTGTCCTGTACAGGAGGCGCCCATTTGGTTCAACGGAGACAATACACGAGCCATTGGTCGCTTAGCAATTGAGGCATCCCCATAGAGCTCTGTTGAAAAATCACTGCCAGCCAAGATACCGCTAATTAAGCGAATCGTCGTGCCTGAGTTGCCGATATCAATTGCCGAAACAGATGGGCTAAGACCTTCAAAGCCTTGACCATGAATAATAATTGTTTCACCATCATCTTCAATTTTGACGCCTAATTTCTTAAAAGCTTTTATTGTACTGAGACAATCTTCTCCTCTTAAAAAGTTTTTTACTGTTGTTTTCCCATGAGCTATCGAGCCAAACATGATGCTGCGATGAGAAATTGATTTATCACTAGGAACTTGTATCGTCCCCACAAGTCTTTTTTTATTGATTGCTAACTCCAAATGATCATCCCTCCTTACTTTTCATACCATAAATAATCTGTTTCTTTCTCAATACACTCTTTGGCACGTTCCAAATCTTCTTTTCTTTTAAAGGTCAGTTGAAGAATACCAAAAATATCTTCTCGTGTTTCCAATATTTTCAAATTTATTAATGACAGATTTGCTTTGCCGATAATCCCTGTCACCTCTGCAATAACTCCAGGAACATCCGGTACATCTATAAATAAATCATGAAAGGCTGGAATAACTCCTTCTTTATGAATGGGCATCTGATTACGGGTTTCTTTTGCTTCGTAAAAAAATTGGAAAATTGCTTCCCTGTTTTCTGCAGCAATCCATTCTGAAACCTGATCCATCTCACCACGCCAGTTATCTAAAAGTCCTAACAGGGTTTCTTTATTGCTTAATAAAATATCTGTCCACATCACAGGATCAGAAGAAGCAATTCTGGTAATGTCCCGGAATCCGCCGGCAGCCAGTCTCCCAGCACCTGGATGTTCTTTATTAAAAGCTTTGCTTTGATTCACTAGTCCAGCAGCAATTACGTGAGGAAGATGACTTAACAGACCAGTAATTTTATCATGCTCTTCTGTAGACATAACAACAAATTTTGCCTGTGTACCAGCTAGTAAGCTCTGAAGCGCTTTGATTCTTTTTTGATCTTTTGGTTTGCCTGGTGTAAAAATGTAGTATGCATTTTCAAATAACCGTTCATCTCCTGCTGTTACACCGGATTTATGAGAACCGGCCATTGGATGACCACCAATGAAGTTCTCTAAGCCTAACGTCTCTGCCAAGTCGACGATTTCACTTTTAGTGCTCCCGGCATCTGACAGAATAACACTCTCTTTCAGAGGAATCCTGCTGATTATCTGCAGCTGTTTCTTTACCGCCTCAACAGGGGAGCAGAGTAAAATCACATCAGCTTCTGGAGCTGCCAGATCCAAACTTTCAGCTATTTCATCAATCATCCCGCGTTTTAGAGCAAATGCCTCAGACTCTTTTTGCACATCCAATCCAATAATTCGTGTATTAGGATGTTCTTTTTTTATCGCCAGTGCTAAAGAAGCACCGATTAATCCCAATCCTACAATTAATACTTGTTTTTCCTTCATCTTCTACACTCCATTCATCTGATTTTAGAATTGTTGAGTATAGCGACGATAGGCTGTAACCTCTTCTTTCATCTGCTCAAAGGAATCACTGTCAAATTTTTCTAAGAGCGCTTGTGCCACCTCTGTAGCGACGACAGCTTCGCAGACCACACTTGCAGCTGGAACTGCTGTACTATCCGAGCGTTCAACACTTGCCTTATAAGGCTCTTTTGTATCGATATTTACGCTTTGCAGCGGCTTATATAAAGTAGGAATAGGCTTCATCACGCCCCGAACAACAATCGGCATTCCGTTGGTCATGCCGCCTTCAAAACCGCCAAGGTTATTGGAGGTTCGCGTATAGCCGGTTTGTTCATTCCAAACAATTTCATCCATAACTTGACTGCCGGGCCTGTTGCCCATTTCAAAGCCTATCCCAAACTCAACACCCTTGAATGCATTGATACTCATAACAGCTTGTGCGATTTTCCCGTCCAGTTTTCGATCCCATTGAACATAACTTCCTAAACCAACGGGTACTCCACCGACGAGAACTTCAACAACACCGCCGATTGTATCGCCATTTTTCTTTGTTTCATCAATGAGTGTCTTTATTTTTTCTTCCACCGATGAATCGACTACTCGAACCTCAGAGCTTTCTGATTTTTCTTTTATTTCTTGTACAGTCATGTTTTCCGGGATAGAGGCCTTGATCCCTCCTAAAAGAACCACATGGCCGGCAACTTCAATGGACAGTTCACTTAACAGCTTTTTAGCCACAGCACCAATTGCAACTCTCATTGTTGTCTCTCTAGCTGAAGAACGCTCCAACACATTTCTCAAGTCTTCATGCTTGTATTTTATTCCACCAACCAAATCGGCATGTCCCGGCCGGGGTTTGTTGACCCGACGAATATTTTTTTCTTTTTCCGGCACCTCTGCAGCCGACATGACCGACTGCCAGTTTTTCCAGTCTTTATTTTCCACAACCAGAGTCACCGGCGACCCTAATGTTTTCCCATGACGAATGCCTGAAGTAATTCGGACGGCATCCTTTTCAATTTTCATTCTTCCCCCTCGTCCGTAGCCTGTCTGACGGCGGGCAAGTTCCAAATTAATATCTTCAGCGGTAAGCGGCAAACCAGCCGGCAAACCCTCAATAATTGCTGTTAGTTCTGGTCCATGTGATTCTCCAGCTGTAATAAAACGCATAAGGCTCAACTCCTTCGTATATACTCTTTCATTTCTTCAATGCTTATTGGAACAATTTTTGCCTGCCCAATAGCTGCCAGTAAGATAATCTTGATTGAGCTTCCTCTGGTCTTTTTGTCATGTGTCAAGGCTTGATAGAGACGGTCTTCATCCCAGTCATCATAAGCAACCGGCAGACCGAATTTTTTCAGCATATTGATTAGCTGTATTGTCGTACCATGGGGTGTTTCACCTTTTTCTTCTGCAATCTGATTTATTTGAACCATTCCAATTGCTACAGCCTCACCATGGCTGACTACGCCATAACCTGCTGTGTTCTCAATCGCATGCCCAATCGTATGTCCAAAATTAAGAATCAGCCGAATCCCATTATCCAGTTCATCTTCTTCAACAACTTTCCTCTTCACCTCAAGACAGGAAATAATAATTTCCGGTGCCTGCTTCAGCAGATCTTGTTCATCCTCTAGCTGCTCCAGCAGCTGCCACAATTTCTTATCTGCAATGGCTGCTGATTTAACAATTTCAGCGATTCCTTCCCGCAGTCTTCTCGGCTCCAAAGTCTCTAAAGTCAACGGATCAATCAGCACACCATCTGGCTGCCAGAATGCACCAACAATATTTTTGGCATTTTTTGTATTTACGCCTGTTTTTCCGCCGATGCTGCTGTCTACCTGAGCAAGCAAGGTTGTTGGGACTTGTAAAAAGTGAATCCCCCTCATATAAGTTGCTGCCACAAATCCTGCTAAATCACCAATAACACCGCCGCCCAGTGCTAATAACCCATCACTACGGGTAAACTGATTTTGTGCGAGATGTTCAAAAATATTCTCTGCATTGGCTAGAGATTTACTTGTTTCACCTGCCGGAACTACGAACTTACTTACTTCGAATCCCTGCTCCAAAAGCTGCTTTATCACGGATTCACTGTACAGCTTATCCACCGTTGAATCAGTGATAACAGCTACTTTTTGCAGTTTCCACAGTTGGCTAGCCCATTTCCCCACTTGGGAAAGACTTCCTTTTTCAATAATAATCTGATATTCATGGTCTGGTAAACGAACTGTCAGCATTTATTCAACCTCTTTTCTTAAAAAGATACTATCCATATTTGGCTGAATCGACTCTATCTGCCCAGTGGGCTTATAACCCAGGCTGAGGTAGAAATGTACCAGCTTCTCTTCCTGTTTTATCGTATCAAGCAGCCAAACCTTGACCGATGTTAGCTCCTGTTCAATTAGAAACATGCTTTGCTTACCAATTCCCTGATTTTGAAATTCTGGTAAAATCCCTATGGGTCCGATTTTGACCTTCTTGCCTTGGCGAACTATCCGCATGCTTCCGATAATCTTATTATCTAAGAGAATAAAATACAACTTATTGGATGGATCACAAGCTATGTCCTGTAGTCGCTCCATTGTTACATTAGCTGGATTCGTCTCTTGGTCTCCATATTTGCTCAGCAATTCCTGAAAAGCGCTATTGAATAGCTGCTGAACACTTTCCAACTCATCATAGTGGACACTTCTTAAAGATACCCCATGTCATTTACCTTCTAATGCCTTGATTTCTTTCATTGCTTTTTCCATTACTTGAACTTCCCGCATCATTTTCAGGTATGTTTTTTCATTTAATGACTGCGGTCCGTCTGACCAAGCATTTGCAGGATCCGGATGGATTTCTACAATCATGCCGTCTGCGCCTGCAGCTACTCCAGCACGAGCCATTGGGGGAACTAAATCCCAGATTCCTGTTCCGTGACTTGGGTCAACAATGATTGGAAAATGGCTCAGCTTTTTAATCAGCGGAACTGCACTTAAATCGAAGGTATTCCGTGTAGCTGTTTCGTAGGTCCGAATTCCCCGTTCAATAAAGATAACGTTGTTGTTGTTTTGAACAGCAATGTATTCGGCTGCATTAAGCCATTCATCAATCGTTCCGGAAATTCCCCGCTTCAACCCAATTGGTTTTCCTGTTTTACCAACTGAGGCCAGCAATTTAAAGTTCTGCATGTTTCTAGCACCAATTTGAAGAATATCGCTGTATTCTGCCACCATATCGATGTGTCCTTCATCCATAACTTCAGTGATAACCTTCATGCCGAATTCATCAGCAGCCTGACGAATAAATTTCAACCCTTCTTCTTCCAACCCTTGGAAGGCGTATGGAGAAGTCCGCGGCTTAAATGCTCCTCCTCGAAGAATCGTTGCGCCCCCTTCTTTTGCTATACGAGCACATTCTCTGATTTGATCAAGACCTTCAATAGAACAAGGACCTGCCATTGTAACAAAATTACCGTCTCCAATTTTAACACCATCAACATCAACGACTGTATCTTGCGGATGAAATTCTCTTGATGTTAATTTGTAGGTATTTGAAATACGAACTGTATTTTCTACCCCTTCGTAGCTATTGAAAGCAACGTCCTGCATTTTTCTTGTATCCCCCAGCAGGCCAATCACAACATGATCCTTCCCCTGGTTTATTTGTACATCCAAGCCTTCTTTTTTCACTCGTTTAATCACTGAATCCACTTGTTCCTTCGTTGCGCTTGCTTTCATAATAACGATCATAATAATTTCCCCCTGAGTAGTTTATTCTTAACTATTTTCTATAATTGGTTTTACTTTGTTAATTGGCATTTCTTTACCTGTCCAGAGCTCAAAAGCTGCAGCTCCTTGATATAGCAGCATACCTAAGCCGTTTGCTGTTTTGGCGCCTCGAGCTTTTGCTTCTCTTAAAAAGCGGGTTTCTCTTGGTGTATAAATAACATCAAAAACTGCTAAATCCGGACGAATAATAGAGAAATCCTGAATGGGTGTTGCCTCTACATCCGGTTTCATGCCAACTCCAGTTGCATTTATTAGGAGTTGGCTGTTCTTTACATCCTCTGACAAAAGTTCTTCGTCTCCCAAGTCATGTAAGGTGATGCTGCATTGAGTGTTGGCTGCGACGTAAGCCAGCTTTTCCTTTACCCGTTCATAAAACTCATCTTTGCGGTTATAGACTGCAATTTCTTTTACACCATCTAACGCCGCCTGAACGATAATCGCAGTTGCTGCGCCACCTGCACCAATAATGGTCATTTTCCCATTGATAATTTCCACGCCCTGATCCTTTAGGCTTCGCATAAAACCCGTACCGTCCGTAATATGACCAGTCAAATGACCATTCTGATTAACGATTGTATTGATTGCTCCTACTAATTTTGCTGCTTCGCTTAAATCATCCATTAGCGGAACAGCCGCCATTTTGTTTGGCATGGATAAATTGGCTCCCAGCATTTCCAGATTACGGATAGACTCAATTGCCTGCGGCAGTCGATCTGTTCCCAGTTCAAATGCCAGATACACTGCGTCAATCCCGAGTTCTTCAAACGCAGCATTTTGGATCATTGGAGACACACTGTGACGAATTGGCTCTGCAAACAATCCAACCAACCGAGTGTGACCTGTAATCTTCTTTTCCATTCTTCAACCTCCATCATTTTGTAAAATAAAAACAAGGTATTCGCAGTAAATTAAAACAATCTACAGCGAATACCTTGAAAAAAGATAAAATAAAAAGCCACTATAGATTTTCATCTATGCGGCTTGAAAGTCATGTTGAAATCCCTTAGCCATCATAGATACAAACTTGCGTTATGCACTGTTTGCACCCATGAATCTCATGAATACAAACTCATCTAAAATAGCTAAAGTAATACTTATTCAGTTGTGAATGTTTCTGATTTGTCTTGTTCATGTCAATCACTCCACTACTGTTTTTAAGATTGACATAAGTATATACGTCTCAAAAAAGCTTGTCAACACTTTTATCAGAAATAGTAAAAATAATTTCAGAAAATTAAAGAAAATAACAGTATCTATTGATAACTGACCATCGTTTTTTGTAAGTTATTTGTCGTTCTCAAGATCCCCTTCTCTCGATTGTTCCTCACTAGCTGGTTGATTCAGTTGTTCAGAATCGACTTGCTTGAAAACAGCTCTAAAAATAACAGCCAGAGTTAATACTAGCAGCAATAGAAAAACGAGTATGGTCAGCATATTTCCTAACTGATAGTCTGAAATCACTTGTTTTAGTCCGCCTAAGTTTGAGATATCCCCAAGTATTTTCTTCAGTGCTGCTCTAGACAAAAACATGGCGGCAAGACCTGCCGCTGCCATAACATAGAATGCCTCAGCAACAAAGGTCAAACTAATGACTGACGTCTGCTCGCCAAGCATCCTCTCGATGTAGAACGCCTCTTTTTCAATAAGTGCAATTTGTCTATAAAGATTCTTTGTATAGAAAAGTCCTGCTAGAAAAAAAGCATTGGATAAAATAATCGTCCCGATTCTAAAGCTTTTCAACAGCATCAGCAAAGGCTGAGCTGCTTGAGCGGTGTAAATATCCTGACTTTTTTCTATAAGCTCTGTTTCCCAATGAATCCAAAAGGTGAAGAAGTTGCTCCAATAGATAGAAAAAAATAAGAGAAAATATAACATCCCAACTAAACAGAAAGAGAAAAAATAACCTTTTCTTCTCATCAGTGCGTTTAAGCTTCTAATTAACAGATATCCGGCTTTTTGTAGATGTTTAGTAAACGTCATAAGATCCCTCCATAACTACTAAGTATATGGGTTGCTTGTAACAGTTAAATGTAAAAAATATAACGATATGCTGACAGATTATTACGATAGTGTTGTCCCTTTGAATGAAAAAGCTTGAAAACCCTCCGCACTTGTCAAATTGACGAATGCAGAGGGTTTTCAGATGAATGTATCCAGCTCCGTGATAATCGATTTAAAGCCGCAAGCATAGCTGTTAGGTACTTGAGGGAGTGCCCTCATACTATTAGAAAAGCTTGAAACAAAATCAGAACTCCTCTGATTTTCATTTCAAGCTTTGTGATTTCATTCAGTTTTTGTTCAACTAAGGTAGAACTGAATACTTAGTTTAAAATTCTGAAGCGTATACATCATCAACTGTTTGTGTAGGATCAATAACAATGTATAAGCTGTTTGTTTTTTCACTGACTTTTGTTGACTGATATTGATTATCCAAACCTTCATCAGATTTGTCTTTATATGGGAAGTACACTAAATCTGGCGTACCGCTTTTGTATAGTATTTCCATTCGTTCAATATCTTCATATTTCAATGCACGGGCAAACATGCCTGATTCCAGACCGCCCATATTGATATCATGTGTTTGTACATGATCTCCCTCTTGAAAAATTTCAATTTTAAAGCCGGCACATGGATGAATCTCTACAAATTCACTACCGTTAATGCGTCCAAAGCTTGTTGTAATTTGTTTAATCCACAAATCACCGATATAACGGCGTCCGATTGTCCAAGTTTCGCCATTTCTGAAATAAAATTTTAACCCAGTCATTTCTCTTGCCATAATATTTTCTCCTTATAATAAATTCTTAACACCATATTTAGTTTAGCATATTTATGCAAAAGTGACTAAACATCTGCTTATCCAAGTCTACTCAAAAATAATTCTGTTAAAACAACCGCACGCTCATGCCTGCCTTTACCTACAAGCACGCCATTATCATACACTTCAAAGGAGTAGCCCCTTCTTCTTTTTTCCTGAAAATCACAAATCACTTCAACAGATAGCTCGGCTCCAATTTTTGAAGCCTTCAGATGATCGATTTCTATTCTAGTGCCTACACTCGTTTCTTCATCTGTCAGCTCGATTTTTAAATAGTCTTTTGCCGTATTCTCTACCATAGCTACCATAACGGGCGTTGCCAATACATCTAAATCACCAGAACCCGCTTTTTTTGCAGTATCTTGTTCACTAACAATAAATTTCTTAGCGTACTTGCTCACTATTTTCCCTCCTTGTTCAGCTGATTTTTGGCATACACTAGCAAAGCTTCTTGCTCATTGACTAGTTCACCAGTTACGACCTTTTTCTCTAATTCATCAATCAGTTGGCCCAGCCATTTTCCTGGCTTCTGATTTATAACCGTCAATAAATCATTTCCAGTAACCGCTAGTTCTTTCCGGCTCTTAATCGGCAGTTGTTCATACTTATTTGCTGTTTCTTTTAGCTTAACCTCTTGATTATAATAAAACAACAGTTCTTCAACAGATAATACCAGGTCCAAGCCCAATCGAAATAAGTCTGTTGCCAGCCATTCTCCCTGAAGCCGCTGTGTCAGACCATAGGAAAGCTCTGTTACGTCATGAATCATTTGATTGGACAGCTTCCACTCTTTCAAGAAGGGACAAATCTCTTCTGGCTGAATGACTAGCTCTTTCACGAGAAGAGTCCAAGCTTGCCGTTCTTCCTCAATTTGGCGATTCGGCAATTCTGAAAAGCAAAATAATTCCCGTCCTTTTCCTTCCAATCCAGGGCAGCTTTGATAGCAGCCTGTTTCAATGAATGGGGACAAACCTTTTAGCCGATCCTTTCCAAGAAGCAGTTTTGAAAATTCAACTGCAATCCGTTCAACTGATATTTTTGAAAGCAGCGAATGATAGGTGTAAATCGCATTCAAGGTTTCCTGTTCAATAGCAAAATCAAGCTGACTGGCGAAACGCACGGCTCGCATCATTCGCAACGCGTCTTCATGAAAACGCTCCTTTGCATTTCCCACGGCTCGAATCATACCGTCTGCCAAGTCCGTCAAACCATTAAATAAGTCGATAATTTGACCATTTTTTTCCATAGCTAGCGCATTGATTGTGAAATCTCGACGCTTTAAATCTTCTTCTAAGGATCGGACAAAAGTCACACTATCGGGTCTACGATAATCCTGATAGGTGGATTCTGTTCGAAAGGTAGTGATTTCGTAGCTCTCTTCACCATGTAGAACAAGCACTGTCCCATGTTCAATGCCCACATCAACCGTCCGCTTAAATATTTGCTTTATTTCCTCTGGATAGGCACTAGTAGCAATATCTACATCATGACTGGTTTTTCCTAAAAGGGTGTCGCGGACACTCCCTCCGACAAAATAAGCTTCAAAATCATGCTGTTGAATTTCATCAATTACACTGGCAGCTTTGATGAATTCTTCCGGCAGCTCCTCTAATTTCATAGCAGATTTTCCAATCCGTACACTAACTCTTTAAGCCCTACAACTTTTTGACAGCCCAACGCTACACCAGTCATAAATGAGCTGCGGTCATACGAGTCGTGGCGAATCAGCAACCCTTCTCCAGTTCCGCCAAATTGAACCTGCTGATGAGCAATCAGTCCCGGAAGACGAACGCTGTGAATCTTCATTCCTTCAAAATCAGCACCTCTAGCTCCTGGGATCAGTTCTTGCTCTTCAGGATGTCCCTGCTGTTTTGTCTTGCGGGTTTCAGCCATCATTTCAGCTGTTTTGATGGCTGTGCCGCTTGGCGCATCCAGTTTGTTGTCATGATGAAGCTCAATAATCTCCACATCAGGAAAATAGGCGGCAGCTTTTTGGGCAAACTGCATCATCAAAACAGCTCCGACCGCAAAATTAGGCGCAATCAAGCCACCAGTTTTCTTTGCAACAGAAAGAAGCTTCAGTTCATTGATTTGTTCCTCAGTGAATCCTGTTGTACCAACAACGGGAGCAATTTGATTGTCTAAAGCAAAATACGTATTCTCATAAGCAACTGTTGGTATAGTAAAATCAATCCAAACATCTGGTTTGGTTTGAAGAACGTCTTCTTTCGTTTTGAAAACTGGTACATCTGTTCCGTTATATTCCGGCAGTTCATTTATGTTTTTTTCCTCAGAAAAAGGATCTACTACGCTGACTAACGCAAGTTCAGGATGGTCAAGAACCATTTTTACGGCAGTACTACCCATTTTTCCTTTAAATCCGGCGATTGTTACTTTAATCATGTGTTTTTCCATCCTTTCTTTCAAAGCGGTATTTATCTCTTTGGTTAAACTTTTCCATATTTCTATTAAACACTTCTGTTAAGTCAATATCAAGAGAATTAGCCATAATCATTGTGACAAAGAGAACATCTCCCAGCTCTTCTTCTACTGTTTTTGGCTGTTCATCTATCTTTTTAGGCTTTTCTCCGTAATAATGATTGATTTCACGTGCCAGCTCCCCAACTTCTTCTGTCAAACGGGCGAGTTGGCTCAATGGAGAAAAATAGCCTGTTTTAAACTGCTGGATATAGCTATCCACTTCCTGCTGCATTTGTTCCAGCGTTTTTTCATTTTGCATCATATCGTCTCCAACCTTCTTTCTTTCTCATCTTATCAAAAACTCCTGATATTGAAAAGATTCTTCTTGTCGTTTTTGTTTTAGAATGATAAAGTGATGAAGGAAAAGGATGTGAGTAAATGGAAGAAAAAAATTTTTATGTAAAAGACATCGCAGTCATTCTACTTGGTACTGCTCTTTATGCGTTTGGTTTGGTTAATATTAATATTGCAAATAATCTTGCAGAAGGCGGCGTAACTGGGATTACCCTCATTCTACTTGCTTTATTCAAAATAGATCCTGCCTATTCTACTCTGATAATCAATATCCCTTTAATTCTAATAGGCGGTAAAATTCTTGGGAAACGTACCTTTTATTATACAATTATCGGAACACTATCCCTATCTGCTTTCTTATGGATCTGGCAAAGATTCCCAGTTGAAATTAATTTGGATCACGATCTCCTGATCGCCTCTCTTCTTGCCGGCTTAGCTGGTGGTGTCGGCAGCGGACTTATTTACCGCGTAGGTGGAACGACCGGCGGCAGCGATGTAATTGCCCGTATTCTTGAAAAGAAAAACGGGGTTAGCATGGGACGCTCTCTGTTGCTCTTTGATGTCTTAGTTTTAACGCTTTCCTTGTCCTATTTGGATGTTAAACGCATGATGTATACGTTAATTGTTTCATTTGTGTTCAGTAAAATTGTTGACTCAGTCTTGGATGGTGCTTATTCTGCAAAAGGCATGCTGGTGATTTCCAATCATTCAGAAGATATTGGCGAAGTAGTCATGATGCTTTTAGAAAGAGGCGTTACTTATTTATCTGGCGAGGGCGGCTATTCTCAGATAGATAAAAAGATTTTATATGTAGTCGTTAGTCCCAGTGAAATTATTGAGGTAAAACGTATAGTCCATGAGTTGGACCCGAAAGCCTTCATCTCCGTCATTAATGTGCATGAAGCAATCGGCGAAGGCTTTACTTATGCGAAACCAACAAAAAAACTCTTTAAAAAGAAAGTAACAAACTAGCAAGTAAATCAATAATAAAGCATCCCCTGACAAGCTGTTTATCCGTTTGTCAGGGGATGCTTTTTATTTTTGCGTTTTCGGTCCATTTAGCTGTGTTCTCATGCGATTAAACTCATCAGATAATTCTAAAAACGCCTCATAGTTGCCATCTTCCAGAGCCTGATCAATTTGAGTGCGCAGCAGTTCTAAACGTGCCTGCTGCTCTTCCCGTTCAAAATAATGATCAATTTTTTGTACAGTCTCTTCACTAATATTCTCTTTCCATGGAGAAAATGGGTTGTCCTCCAAAATAGAAAGATAATCTGAATTTTGAAAGGCGCTGTCAAAGACGCATTCTAAATAAAGAGGATTTTTCCAGTTCATACGAATTTCGTGGAAAATCTGATCTGTATCTGTAAACGACTTGCCCTTTAAAAATAGTGTGATGGGCTCCTGTTCCATTTCTGCTGCAGTAATTCGAATTCCTCGATCTGCTTTATGTGCATACTCTACAAAGGTAACATTATTTAAAATCGTTTCATGGTTCACCAGATAATTTAATATCCAGATAATCTCTCTTTTACTAAAGGAAACATTGTTAATCAGCCAAACGAGAAAACTCTTTTTTTCAGCTACGTTGATATTCATTAATAAACCACCTAGCTTTCCTCTAAATCGTCAAGCAGAGAAGCCACCTCATTATCTCCAGGCTCATGAGCCAAATAATGCTGGAGCAGCTCTTTGGCCTGCGTCAATTGTCCTTCTTCTCTTAAAAAAATACCGTATTCTTTTAAAAACTCAGGTTCATGTGCCAGGTCCTGATAGGCCTGTTGATAATGGACATTTGCCTGACTAAACTCTTCTAGTTCATTATACGCATTAGCAAGGTTCCATTCTGCATAGGGATGTCCCTTTTCGTCCATTTGCTCTAATACAGCGATGACTTCTTCAAAACGCTCTTCTGTGCGGTAGAGGTTGCTCAGCGTCAACAATGATTCATCTGTTTTCTCGCCTAGCTCGATTGCTGCTTTCAACAATCGTTCTGCTTCTGCTACATCATGAAGCCGATAAGCATTTTCAGAGGCAAGCTGATAAAGCTCCACTTGAAAAGGATTTTCTTTTATTCCCTCTGCTAGAACTTCTTGAGCTTCCTCAAGTAATTCCTCTTCTTGTAAAGCTTCTCCCAGATATAGATAGACTGATGAATAATTTGGATTCAAAGCCCGCAGCTGCTGGAATAAAATGATTGCTTTTTGATTTTCATGCATTTGGACATAAGTAAAGCCTAATTGAAACAATCGGTCATCAGACTGTCCTTCTTTTAAGCTGTTTTCCAAAAATGGTACTGCTTCTTCAAACTGTCCCAGCATGCTGTAGCTCGTTCCTAAGCGTTCATTGATTGAGACACCGGAAATATCTACTTCTCCTGCAGCAGACAACTCCGTATACTCTTCAATTGCTTCAGCAAACTGGCCTGTTACAAAATACAGTTCACCCAAAGCAAAACGAATCAGCAGTTCATCAGGAAGCAGCTGTTGAGCCTCCTTCAACTTTGTCTCACTTACCTCTGGGATTCCCATTACTTGATACATATCTGCTTGTACCAGCAAGCTTTGCGGATAATTGGGACTTTCAGTACTTATTTTGCCTAAAAGCTCCAGCGCTCCATCAAAATCATCATTTTCAATCGCAATTTCGGCTAGCGGTAAATTTAAACCATCTGCATCCGGATGTTTTTCCAATAACTGTTCAAATATCTGCTTCGCTTCTTCTAAAAATCCTAATGAAAGAAGTTCTTCGCCGAGCTCGCTAAGTGTATCTTCATCATCTTTTCTCAATGCTTCTTCAAACATCAGCTGTGCCTCTGCCAGCTCTTCTCCATGAAGTGCCTGAAGCATTTTTTCACTATATGACATTTCTTCACAATCCTTTTTTTATATTTTCAACGATACGCTTATACTCTTCCAGTGCTTCAAGTAGCTCTTCCGGTTCAACACGTTCTCTCACACCGGCTTTTCCGATATCGGTTAGAATCATAATCTCTCCCAGCTCATCCATACAATTCAAGATTTCCTGAACATAGTCACTGATGAATATCTGTTCTGGGAACTCAAGCGGATAGCCTAAGCGAGTCAACCAAATCAGAAAATTTTTATAATGAAATGAAAATTCTTTTTTTTGCTGGGATAATAATAGCTGTAACAATGTCCCTAATAATGATTTCATGTAGCCAGATAGCAAATGTCCGCCATCTACCGTATAAAATGCTCGTTCAAACAGCAGCCCAAAGCTCTGCAGCTCTGTTCCTTTGTCTCTATTGAATTGGAGCAACGCCTCCAGTAACCCAGTAAACGATTGCTGTTTCAACCGCTGCTGATCACTAAAATTCTTATACAGCTCTCTTAGAAATTCATGGCTGCACACTAAACCGCAACGAATAAAAATCATGAAATCAACGAGTTGGCTATCTCCTTCCCGCCGAATCATTGTCTGATCATAAATTATCTGTTTTGCCAAGGCGGGTACTGACAACATTTCTTTGTGTCCCATAACTACTGTCCCATTTCCAGACAAAGAAGCACTCAGCGATTGAATTGACAAAGGTAAATGCCATATCTCTGTACTAAGCAGAGTCGTCTGGGCAGCGAAGCCGGAAAGCTCCATGACCCCTTCATTTCCCAAACCAATCAACAAGTATTCCTTTGATGCGGAAAAAGGCTTCAGAAAGGTCAATAAGGCTTCAAGTTCAGTGAAGTTATTACAGTGTACATCATTTTTACAAATGTACCAATCCAAATCCTCTGGATTGTTGAATAGCTTAATCAGCTTATCTGAAAACAAATCATAATATTTTTGATTTGTCATCAACAAGATATGCTTATTAGCAAAAGATTTATTTTTCACCAGTGAAGCAGTCGTCTCCCCATAAATAACAAGACTTTCCTGTTTGTTTTTCTGATAGACAAGTTCCATAGGACACCTCCTTGCTTCATTTTACCATGTTTTTATAACTGAATATAACGATAAGGTTTTTACGAGTTGCAGAGAACTGTTTCTTTAGATTTTACCATAAAAGTAAGATGCTATGTTCTTATGACTGCTCTTTACCAGCAACTACTATGGGATTTTAACAGCTTTTAGCTGTAAGCAGCAAAAAAACGAACTACTTTCATTTGAAAGTAGTTCGTTTTGCTTTTATCTATCATTTTCTTTAAAGTAATTAAGGATTAATTATTTGGTGTAATCTCAATCAGATACTTACCGCTGGTATATAAATCGCTGCTTGAGTTCAAAAAGTACTTTTGTCCTTCAATAAGCTCAACTTCAATTTTTTCTTCAATATAACCACTTGAATTATCATAGCCCCAAATAAGCTGGTCTCCAAGAATTTCACCTTCTATATTCGCTACGTAAATATTGCATACTTTGATATTTCTATCTCTTGATTCAAAACTAATTGTATAAGCTCCTGTTCTTGTTGCAGTGAAGCTGAAGTCATCCATCTCATGGCCATAATAAAACTCGCCGGCAATACTGCTGTTATCGGTAATTTCAAATTCATTACCATCTCTTGCTCGACCGTAGTCGTCAACACTAACTATCTTGCGCATGTATTTTCCATTCGTTGTTGCTGTCACAAATGTTTTTCCGTATTTTTTAGCTATTGCTCGATTTCCATCTATTGAAATAACGTCAGGGTTTTCACTTGTCCAGTTGCCTTCTTCAATATAAGTTGATTGACCAATTTCAAGAACCATCTCATAATAACTAGCAGAATAGTATGAATTTTCTTTTAAAGAAATATCAAATGAATAGCGTCCGCTAGAATATAAATCACTAGAAAGATTTAATGTGTAGTTCATTCCTGCAAGTAAATCAACTTCAATATAGCCTTCATTTGTTGTATAGTCATCTTCAAAAGGAACAATTAGTGATAGTGATTCAGAGGTTTCGCCATCTTCACTATAAAGACTGGCATTGTAATTTTTCAAATTTTTGTCTCTTGTCGTAAAGAAAAGAACATAAGTACCTGTTTGTTGTGCTGTAAAGGTAAAGTCATCCTGATCATGTCCATGATAAAACTCACCTTCAACCATGCTGTTATCTGTAATATCAAAAGCTTCTCCATCACGACTGCGCCCATAGTCATCCACCTCGGCAATCGAACGGCTGTATTTACCATCCGTCACAGCATCAATAAATGTTTGGCCATATTTATGTGCAACAAAACGATTGTTATTAGTTAAACTTATCACTTCAGGATTTAAGCTTTCAAAGACTCCACTGCTATAACTTGGGAGGTTTTCAGTAAAAGTAATCTGACGGTTAATTGTTTCTGCAGATACCTGGCTTCCTCCCAACACCGTCATAGATAGTCCGATACCCAACATGAACATTTTTGTTTTTTTCATTTCCAATCTCCTTTTTACAAAATAATGAGTTTCTATTTTACTCATTATTCTACTTATTTTTTAGGCAAGAATAAATCTAATCATAATATTCTTATAATCAAATTGTTCTTCCTTAGTTATAGTATACATAAAGATAAAATAATATTAAAGTTTTTTTTATTCTTTTATCATAAATTTATTTTACTATTTTGATATATTTTTAGAAATAATATTTTTTTACTTTTCAGTTTCTTCTAATGGTAGCTATAAAAATTTTCCCAATTAATTTAGCATTCTGCTATTAATATCTTGGCATTGTTCCTGTATACTTAATATATAAATTCTACTAAACAAAAAAGGCGCTTTTTCATTTGTTCTATCTGCAGGTTTGAAGTCACCCATTGGATAAATAGAAAGTTTCCACTGTTCTATAGCAGCTATTCATCTCTGGGTATGTCTCTTATTCTGCTGAAGGCAGGCTGCCTATTTCATGGAATGTTTAATAGAATCTATTTAGAAATGAAACAGATTGCACTGCTCACACTTTATTTTAATCAGAGCTGTTGACTATCAAATTGTTCTTCTTCGAATTTTAGTCAATTGTTTATCTTCTGATGACAGATGAAACAACTATTGAAATATAGTAAGGAGGCTTGTACATGTCTATACTTTTTTCGCTATTGTATGCAGGATTGGGACTAGCTGCATTATATGTTGTTATCCGCCTTGCTGTTCGGGATGGCATCAATGATACCAAGCAGTGACGCGTGATAAAAAATTGTTTAGATTACAGACAAGCCAATTGCAATACTGAATCGTTTTGCCAAAAAAAATAGAAATAATTATGATGATGGAAATGAGGAAAGAAAATGAAAAAAGGGGTTTATTTGTTAGGAATAGTTGTTCTATTTGTGCTTTCAGCATGTAGCTCAGGCGTTTCAGAAAAAGATTTGATGAAAAATGATTGGAAGGTTGCCGTAGGTGATGAAACACCTAGTATGGTTCTGGCTTTTACCGAAAAAACGATGACCTTCACTCCCTATATGGATGAAGATGAGGACTATGGTGAGTTCGGCGATGAATTAATCAGCTCGATTCAAATTACTATGGATTACAAACTTAGCGGCAATACACTTCACGTAACAAACGAGGATATGGCTATTGACAATAAAATAAAGCTAACCAAAAAAGGCGACGGTTATAAATTAGTTAATACTTCAAAAGACAGCAGCAAAGAGTTTGAAACATTAAATGATGCAGTTCTTACGCCTTATGACAAGAAATCTGATGATTCATCCTCAGAAAAAGCAGCTGATTCTTCTACCGAAGAGAGCACTAAAGAGAAGACAAAGCAAACGACAGAAACATCTGAATCTTCTGAAGCTGAAAATGCGCCAGCTGATTCTGTTGCAAAAGCTACAATTGAAGATGATACAGTAAAGCTGACAATTACAAAAGTTGATTTCTTCCAAAATATGCCCTCTTATACGAAGGACAAAGGTTTGGTTGTCGTCTACTACACCATTGAAAATACCGGAACAGAAAATTTTGAACCGTTAATGAAAGTTCTTGATTATCTTTACGTAACAGAAGAAGATGATGTATCTAAGGATTCTTTAGCCTTCGGCGGTCACCTGTTCTCGTACAAATTATTTGATAAATTGGATGCTAATAGCCGCTTAAATATCAAACCAGGAGCAAAAATTGATGGTGTTGTTGATTTCGCCATCACTGGTGATGATAAGGACATTACTGTGAGCGTAGGCGATGAGCTTTTGTTCAGCGTAAGCGGAGAAAACAGCATTGCTTCTGAGACCTTTACTTCAGCAGATGTTGCGAAAGCCTTTAAGAAAAATGCGAACACTAAACCAAAATAAAACTTAATTAATAAAAAAACCATAGAACCGGATTGAATTGCCTCTACAGCTTTTGCAGGTATTAGACTTTATTATCCGTTCTATGGTTTTTTAGCGTTAACAGCTTTAGCATATTTTTAAACAAATTTTTATTCTCAGCTCTATGATCTTATTTAGTTTTTTGTTCTATCAACACGATTTGATTTATAACTTGTTATGTTTTCTTTGGAAAAAAGACAAAAATTCCTTTTAGATAGACATGTATAAAGAAAAAAACCCTTGAAAAAAATCAAGGGTTCCTCAGATCGCTCTATTTAACAGCATCTTTCAACGCTTTACCTGGTTTGAACGCAGGCACTTTGCTTGCAGCGATTTGGATCTCTTTACCAGTTTGTGGGTTGCGTCCTTTACGTGCAGCACGTTCGCGGACTTCAAAATTACCAAAACCGATTAATTGAACTTTTTCACCTTTAGCAAGTGTTTCTTGAATTGTTGAAAATACAGCATCTACTGCTGCAGTTGCGTCTTTTTTAGTTAAACCAGTTGAAGATGCAACGCTTTCGATTAATTCTGCTTTGTTTGCCATGGATTATTTCACCTCCTCCATAAGGATAGGATGTCTAAAATAGACACCAAATGTATTCCGCTTTTGAGTGGTCCAAAAACAAAATATAAATATTGAACGAATCAATATTCTGTTAACACGATATCATAGGAAGCTAGTAATAGCAAGGTTTTTGACGTTTTTTAGTGAGTTTTTTTCAAAAAGATGTGTTTTCTCTAAATATGTTTGTACAATTTCAAAAAGTATGGTAGAATGCACTATTTTCTTCTTCTAGGAATAACTCGAATCGGTGTTCCTTCAAACGTAAAGGCTTGTCTGATCTGATTTTCCAAAAAACGGGCATAAGAGAAATGCATCAGCTCTTCCTCATTTACAAAAATGACAAAGGTCGGCGGTTTTACAGCTACTTGCGTCGCGTAAAAGATTTTCAAACGTTTCCCTTTATCAGTTGGTGTTGGATTAATAGCCACAGCATCCATAATAACATCGTTTAATACAGCAGACGGAATTCTAAGACTCTGATTCATGCTGACACTTTCAATCAGCTCAGGCAGCTTATTAAGACGTTGTTTGGTTACAGCTGAAACAAAGATAATCGGCGCATAATCAAGATATTGAAACTCATCTCTGATTTCTTCTTCAAATTCACGCATTGTATTGGTTTCTTTTTTGACTGTATCCCACTTATTCACAACGATTACGATTCCTCGCCCAGCTTCATGAGCAAATCCGGCAACCTTTTTGTCCTGCTCTCGAATTCCTTCTTCGGCGTTTAGAACCATTAAAACAATATCGGAGCGTTCGATCGCACGCATCGCACGCATGACACTGTATTTTTCAGTGGTTTCATATACCTTGCCCCGCTTACGCATACCAGCTGTATCAATCATCAAGAAGCGCTGGCCATTTTCGGATTCGAAATAAGTATCAATCGCATCCCTGGTTGTTCCTTCAATTTCGGAAACAATGACCCGTTCTTCTCCTAAAATCGCATTGATTAAAGAGGATTTCCCTACATTTGGACGACCAATCAGACTGAACTTAATCAGCCCTTCTTCTTCTTCCTCAGGCTCAGTTGAAAAGTGCTTAACTGCTTCATCAAGTACATCGCCAATGCCCAGACCATGACTTCCTGATACCGGAAAGGGTTCTCCCAGTCCAAGAGAATAAAATTCATAGATTTCTGCCCGCATTTCAGGATTATCTACTTTATTAACTGCTAAAATAACTGGTTTCTTACTTCGGTAAAGAATTTTCGCAACCATTTCATCTGCATCGGTTACTCCTTCACGTCCGCTTGCTACTAAAATAATTACATCCGCTTCATCAATCGCAATCTCAGCCTGATGCTTGATTTGATCCATAAAGGGCTCGTCGCCTAAATCAATCCCTCCAGTATCAATGATGCTAAACTCACGTCCCAGCCATTCACCTTTTGCGTAAATTCGATCTCTGGTAACTCCCGGCGTATCTTCAACAATTGAAATACGTTCCCCGGCTATACGATTAAAAATTGTCGATTTTCCTACATTTGGACGACCGACAATTGCTAGTGTTGGATTTGCCATATAAAACTACCTCCTTGACAGTTTTCAATCCTGTCTAGTTTACCTTATAATTCAGTGATTATGCAAGGGAAATTCAAGAAATCCCTCATACTCATTCAAATTCAAGCACCATCTGCTTATCAGGAAGCTGACTCTCTTTGAATCCCAGTCTTTGATAAACAGGAAAGCCGGATTCTGTCGCCAGTAATTCAATTTTATCCAGACCACTTTCTCGTCCCTCAGTGATTAGAGCTGCTACCAGCTGTTGAGCAATTCCCTGCCTGCGGAAGGCTTTATCTGTGTAGACATTTAAAAGAGTTCCAATCTTTCCATTAGGACGTGCTGGATGAGGAAGTCGCTCGGCAATTTCCAAAAAGGCCGTTGCGATGACTCTTTCCCGGCTTTCTGCTTGCCAAATAATTAAATCATTATCCAAATGCTGGTCAAGATAGGCAATTGTTTTTTGCTCTAGCATTATTTTTTTATCTTTATCCAAAACATTTTCTTCCTCAAAAAAACAAACTCTTAGTTTAGCCAGTTCTGCTATATCTTCTCGTATACTCCTGCGAATCCTTATCATTTATTCCCCTCTTCCAAGATAGCCATAAAGTAGTTTCTAAGCTTCTCTTCATACAACACCTTCATCTGTTCGTAAACGGAAAAGACTTCTTCCTGTGGTAAAGCTGGGACTAATGTAATTGACGGCAGGGTCTCATCAACTTGCTGAAATAATTTTGATGGATAAATAAGTAAATCAATCGCTTGGCACTCTGCTGCCTGATAGGGAACTAGCTCTACAAAACTCAAATCAGTTAGTAAACTGGTTACACGATTAATATAAACATAGTTATCTACTGACAAAATTGAGACATTCAGCTTGATACTTTTTTGATGCTCTCTCAATGTTGGTAAAATCAGTTGGGTCAAGATAAGAGTCATGTCTTTAATGCAATTTTTAATCCATGACCCTCTCTCGGATAGCAGTGTTAAAAATTCGTTGATTCTTTGGTAAATAATTGGAAAAATTACTTGGTCATTTTGGAAAGCTTCATGCTGAAAAAAACTAAAAAAAGGAATCGGTTGTTTAAAAATCAGATAGTTGAAAAAAATATTAGAAAGATTCGCTTCAAGCAGCACCACACGCTTAGGATTAGGATAGTTTTTCAGCAAAGGATGAAGAATTTTCTGATTGAAATACGTAAAAAAAGCAAAAATATCTTCCGAGCGCTGCTCCAATTCTCCTCGGGGAACATCAAACAGCGGATCATTCTCAAACGAATAGGTCGGTCCATAAAATGCTAGAAAGGCTAAAAATCTGGCTTCAGTATCGGCCATTTCGGCAGAGGTCCCTAAAATTTCCTGGAGCAGCTGATAACAGCCAGTGTAATTTTCTGCAATCAATGCATCATAACCTTTATCATCTTTTAAAAAGTGCCCTCGATTAAATCGAATATAGAGAATTTTACCATGAAGCTGTCTCAATCTCTGGTTGTAGCCAAAAGAATAATTTGCTTTAGGCGGCAGCTTCAATATTGGATCAAAGGCATGCATCATTTTTTCAACCAAATGCGGCGGCATGATTAACTCTTCTCCAAACGAAGAATTCCAAATCAAAAAGGTAAAAAGAATTCGAATCAAACGTTCATCTCCTGAGATTTTTAGAGTAGAAATCGTCACATGCACCTTAAACCTGTTTAGATAAGTAATCAGCTTCTTGATATTCCTCCGTAAATAGGACTCACTCACCTGATACTTGGAACAAAACTGCTCACTTGTCCCTTCCTCAAGTAAAAGTGCCAATAAAAATTTATGCGTAATGCTTTCTTTCAAAACAAACGTCATATATTTTTCTAACTCCAGCATGTCTGAAGCTACAGTAACTTTTCCATTATAAAGAAGAGTCTTCCGTCCAGAAGATAAATGCTGCAGGTCTTTATCTATTTCATCTAAAACGGCACACAATCGATTATAGGAAAAAGAAAATTCATCCATCAGTCCATTTTTACTGTAGGAGTTTTCCGGGAGCGAAGCTAACAATCGATAGACGGCAACCTTTTCCTGCTCACTTTTATTAAGCATTAATTTCACAATCATTTTTTACCAACTTTCAAAAATATATTTCGTTAATTTGATTTGTTTTCATTTATATTTTATCAAAAGGTTAAGAAAAAGGCATTCTCTCTTAGTTTTTAAAAAAAGTGAATTTTTTCCCTTTATTTGATAATTTCTAAGTTATTCCTTATAATTTAAGCTATAAAAAGTTAATTAAGGAGGAAATCACTATGTATTCCATGAAAGATAACTCATTTTTACCTACAGGTCCACTTTCGCTAGGAATAGAATTGGTATATTACTCTCCTGATATTGAAAAAACCTTAGCATGGTTTGATGATATTCTCGGCTGGCTGACTCAAGTCGATCGAAGAGATGACAACAATCAAGCTGTTCATGGGATAGCGTATACTGTTCCGCTTCAATATTTTTCAAATAAATTTAGCAGCAACATCAAAATTCATATTTTTTCAGGCGAACCAGCAAAAGGTGTTATTTCATTTATTCCCACAACAAAATTAGAAAAGCTTGTTGCTTTTGCAAACCGAAAAAAAGACTGCGGATGTCACTGTGCTGTAAATCAATCAGAAGACGGTACCCTTTACACTCACCTTAAAACGATTGACGGTTCTGTCCTCACATTTTATCAGGAGAACGATTTGGGATAAAAAAATTGCAGTAAACCCTTTAGCGGCTTTACTGCAATTTTTATTTTTTGAATCTAAATTATTCTTCTGAGTCAGAATCTTGTGCTCTCAGTTGATCTCCGAGAATATCTCCCATAGTAAAGCCGGTATTTTCTTCCGGCAGCTCATAGCTTTCTACTTCTTTGGGTTCTTCCTGAGATTCAGGTTTAGCTTCCAAGGCTTTGATACTCAATGCAATACGATGTTCCGCTTCATTTACTTCTAAAACCTTCACCTTGATTTCATCACCCTCATGCAGGACTTCATGCGGTGTTGCAATATGCTTGTGAGAAATTTGGGAAATATGAACGAGTCCTTCTACTCCTGGGAATACTTCCACAAACGCTCCAAAGCTTGTCAGACGTTTGACAGTTCCATCAAGAACCGAACCAGCCGCAGCTTTTTCAGCGATGTCTGTCCAAGGTCCAGGCAATGTTTCTTTGATGGATAATGAAATTCGTTCTTCTTCAGGGTTGATTGAAAGAATTTTAACCTTTACATCCTCTCCTACGTTTAGGACATCTCCTGGTTTATCGACATGCTGATGCGCAATTTCAGAAACGTGAACTAGTCCGTCAATTCCGCCTAAATCAATGAATGCACCGAAGTCAGTCAAGCGTGCAACTTTTCCTTCAACAACATCTCCATCATGCAGATCTGCCAAAATTTCCTTCTTACGTGCTTCTTTTTCCGTTTCAACAACAGCTTTATGAGATAAAATCAAACGATTTTCAGATGGTTCGATTTCAATAATCTTGAATGTCATTGTTTTGCCTTTGTATTCAGAAAAATCATCAACAAAATGATCTTCTACCATTGAAGCCGGAACAAATCCGCGAACACCGACATCAACAACCAAGCCGCCTTTCACAACATTTGTAACAGGTGCTTCAAGGATTTTGCCAGCCTGGAAGTCCTGTTCAATTTCTTCCCAGACTTTCTTAGCATCCAAACGACGCTTAGATAGCAGGTAACTGCCGTTCTCTTTGTCTTTTCCGATCGAAGTAATAACTACCAGATCAAGAACATCATGAACTTTCACTAACTCATTGATATCTTCTACCTGTGTAGTAGACAATTCTTTCGCTGGTACAACACCTTCAACTCCAGTTCCTTCGATTCCGACAATGACCTGCTTGTCTTCAACCGCAAGAACCTCCCCCCTAACAATGTCGCCCACGTTCACTTCCTGAACGCTGTTCATCGCGTCTTCCATTGTTTCGTTGCTGTTTTCTACTAGTTTCTCTTCTGTCATGACTACATATCCTCCTATACCAACAAAAATTCGTTAAAAAAGACTCGTTTCTTTAATATTAAGGGATTTCAGAGAAAAAATAAAGCGATTTCTCTTAAAAACTTATATTTTATTTAATCTATTCGTAATTTCTGATGAATTATCTCTTCAATCTGCTCAACAACCTGAGAAATCGCCATTCCAGTAGTATCTATCTTTACTGCATCCGCTGCCTGAACTAAAGGAGAAATCTTTCGAGTTGAGTCAATATAATCTCTACGTTCAATTTCTTTTTTTAATACTTCAAAATCAGTGGAAATGCCTTTTTCAAGATTTTCTTTGTATCGTCTCTCTGCCCGCTCTTCAACGCTTGCTACTAGAAAAATTTTTACTTCCGCTTCTGGCAAAACGGTCGTGCCGATATCACGGCCGTCCATCACGATTCCTCCCTGCCGGCCAATCTCCTGCTGGAGCTTAACCATTTCAGCTCTCACTTCTTTATGAGCAGCGACAATCGAAACCGCATTCGTTACATCTGTCTGCCGAATAGCTTCAGTTACATTTTCCAAATTAATAAAAACCTGCTGACCTTTTCCGTCCTGTTCAAAAGAAATCTGATGCGTTTCAAGAAGCGCACACAGCTCCGTTTCGTTTGCTAGATCTAGATTCTTCTGTATCGCAAGATAAGTCAACGAACGATACATCGCTCCTGTATCACAGTAAATATAATTCATTTTCTTTGCTAATATCTTAGCAACCGTGCTCTTTCCTGATGATGCTGGTCCATCAATAGCAATACTAATCTTCTTCATTGTTCGCCCCGCTCTTTTCATTTTCATCTCTGACCGCTTTTATAAAAAAACGGCTGATTCTCAAAAAAACCGAGACACCATTACTCTGCCCCAGTCAATTATTTTCTTATTTAACGCGTAATGTATCTCCCGGATGAATAATTGAATCTGCACCCAATCCATTCAATTCCATAATTTGTTCAATCGTTACACCATATCTTTCAGCCACTTGCTTGAAGCCTTCGCCTTCATAAACTTCTCCATATACTGGTTCTGTATCAGCAGGATCCTCTGAAGGTTGTCCTTCTGCAGGTGTGCTTGAATCTGTCCCTTCAGCTGTTGAAGAAGACTGTATCGTACTTGAGGAAGCGGTACTGCTTTCCTTTGTTGAAGACGATGTGATCGATGAAGAAGGAGTAGAATTGCCTCCTTTATTTTCATTCGGCTTATCTCTTGATACCCACCAGAAAGTACCGATTGGCAAAGCAATGATCAATAATAACAAAATTACCAAAATAGTTAAAAAGACAGTGTTTCCCTTTTTATATTGACGTTTTTCAAGCCTTGAATGTCCGGTATCCTCTTTTGTATCATAGATAGATTGTTCCCACGGCTCACGTGCCTCTGTTGGCTTATTCTTATCTTTTTTGCTCACTATATTTCCTCCTAAAATCGTATCGTTTGCTATTATAACACAGCAGCATTATCTGTGCAGATATAAACATTGATTGTCAGTCATCTTTAAATAATCTTATCAATATTTCCTGCCATGAAAGATTGGCTTCCAGTCGTACCGTATTCTTAGTAATACCAAGTTTAGTGGACCAATTTTCTTCCAAGCCGCAATTGTCGCAGCACCATGTTTCAGTCTCTTTCTCCTGTTTTTCAGAAAAATAGTTTAGGATGACCTTTCGACGACAATCAGACGTCTGGATAAAGGCCAGCATTTGCTGCAGCTGAGCGTAGCGCTCGTTATTTTTTTTATGAAGCCGTTCAGACAGCTGCTCTAGAGAGTAGGAACCTTCGAGATACCCAGCCAGCCATTTCTGCTGAATCTCACTTAACTGCTCCTGCTGTGCTGCTGAGTCAGCTTTTCCGTTCTTCAACATCATTTCCAGACCTTGAAGCTCTGTCCTTACTTCACCTTGAAAGTATTGATGAATATATTCATCTCCTGGTTGATAAAGTAAGACTGCAGCTGCCGGCAGCCCGTCTCTTCCCGCTCTACCGATTTCTTGAACATAGCTTTCCAGACTTCCAGGACAGTCAAAGTGGATGACAAAACGGATATCGGATTTATCAATTCCCATGCCAAACGCATTTGTAGCGCAAAGAACATCCAGTTCATTGTCGATAAACTGCTGCTGAATCTTACTTCGTTCGGCTGCTGTTAGTCCGCCATGATAAAAAGCGGCCGCAAAATTTCCTGTTCTATTTATCTCACTGCTTAAATACTCAGTTGTTTTTCTAGCGGAACAATAAATGATTCCCTTTGCATTCATTTTATTTAAGTAATCAAATACAAGCTGTTCCTTTTCTACTGTCTTTTCAACAATCATTAAAATATTTTTCCTGTTGACTGAATGAAGCACTTCTTTTATTGAAGAATTTTTATTAAAGAGTTCAGATATTATCTCTTTTTTTACCTCATCCGAGGCAGTTGCAGTTAATGCCAAAGTCAGCGGATAATCCAAATTTTCCAGCACGTTTTTTATTTTAACATATTCTGGTCTAAAATCCACTCCCCATTGTGAAACACAATGGGCCTCATCAATCACAAATAGCGCCAGCCTGCTTCTTTGTAAAGTTTTTACAACCTGTTCCTTTACTAATGATTCCGGACTTATAAAAACGTAGTTATACTCTGAAAAATGTTCTAAAATATATCGTTTTTCTTCGTACGACAATGTACTATTAAAAACAGTCACTCTTCCCTCTCCTTGGCTTTGAAGCTGCCGTACCTGATCTTCCATCAGTGAAAGCAGCGGAGAAACAACTAAAACTGTTCCTTCCAGTACATAACCTACATATTGATAGCACAGAGACTTCCCAGTTCCTGTCGGCAGCACGGCTAATGTATCCTGCCCCGATAAAAGAGCTGTAATAACCTCCTCCTGCCCCTCTCTAAAAGAAGTAAAACCAAAATGCTGAAATAAGCGTTTCTTCAAATCCATTTTATGCCTCATACTCTCTGCGTAGTTTTAAAATTTGATACAGCCGAAAAGAAAAATAGTCAAGCGGCTCATATTGCGCCTTTAGCGTAGTAAAACGCCATGTTTGACAAGGTGTTGTTATCTCGTCTAAAAACGCCTGTTGATTTTTGGGCAGCAAGCTATCGTAGTTCTTTTCTGGCTCCTGAATAGCCAATTCGAGAAGATGATCTTTCACTGTACTTACCTTCATTTTTCTGATGACAGCAATTTCCTCAAGGGAATAGCCCGTTTGCCAAAGTTCCTTCGTCTGTCTCATACTTTGATTATTACTTTTCTCCAGACTATCGTGTATGACAGCCTGCAAAAACTGATTCTGATTTTTACTCTCTATCACTGCAAATAAATGATGATAGGTATTTTTTCTAAATAAAACAGCTTCAAAATCAGACGATGCAGCTTGATTCGCGAGTTGCTGAAGTGCTTTTCCATTGTGCTGATAACCGGAAAACTGCTGTGCAATAAATGCCTGTTCCTGCTGTGATAACTCTATAAATAGTTCGTGCCATTGCCTGCGCATCTCCTGGCCTAAAGTATTTTTTTTCAATTGTGTCAGTGTTTGCTTTATCATCCATTGATAATAAGGTGACGATTCCAAAGGTATATACTCCTTATTTTGATAAGAAAGCTGCGAAGTAACTTGAACCGAAAACTGCAGTAAACGCCACATCTCTTCTTCTGTTTTTCCATAACGATAACTGTTCAGCCAATGCGTATTCATTTTTTGAGAATTATTTACTAAAAGATGTCTGCCTTTTTCTGATAGTGCTGCTTCAGAATGATCTGCTGAATGAATAATAAATTGATTTTCAGCCAGCTGATTAAGCTGCCTCTGAAAATCAGCCTCCGCTAATTCTGGAAATAGTCCAAAAAAACGCAGATTATCAAACATATAGCCGTTCATTAGAACCGAAATCGTCCGCTTTCCTTTCAGTAAATGAAAAAGCGTTGACAGTTTTATCTTGTAACCCTGAGAGAATAGCGATAAAATAAATAGCATCTTTATAATAATCAGCCCTTTACTAAGTTAAATTCAGATAGGATGTGTCACCCGTGAATTGTCAGATAATCCCTGAAAAATGCATTGCCTGCGGTCTTTGTCAGGTTTATGCACCAAACACCTTTGATTACACAGAGGATGGAATTGTTCTTTTCAAAAAAAGTCCGGATAACCTGACTATTTCCGTCAGCCATCAGGATAGGGACACCGTATTAACAGCTTATCGGAAATGTCCAGTCCGTGCAATAGTTGTCTCCGAAGAAGCTGTATCATCTAATAAAGAAAGTCTGTAAATAAAGTTCTTTTACTAATAGAAAACAGTATTCCCGATACGAATTTAAAACAAGACAATGAACGCTTTGAACCTACCTCCAAAAGTTAGACAAAAACTAACAGTTGAAGATTGGTCCGTCCCGGCTATTGTCTTGTTTTCTTTTATCTTTTTTGCTGGAAGAGACTGAAGGTTTTAAGACCGAAAAATAAAGTAAACCAGACGAAAATTATCAAGAAACACTGCGAAGGAATCGAATAACTTTTACTTGATACCTGCCTGAAGCTTCTCCTGTTTTCAGTAGCGTTCGTTTTATTTACGAAAGTCTCAATTCTTAGCAGCTTACCCCTGAGCACTTGATGCAATCAGAGAGAAGCAGCTGCTGTTTCAACAAGTCCAACTATTCTTGGGACAAAGCATTAGCTTTCTACAAATCTGTCTATCGTGCTTCCATGCTTTGCCTCAAAGTATAGAAAGACTTTGAAGCACTGTTTATTCGGTTTTAAGGATGGACAATAATAGCTTGTTGTCCCAAATCCATAATAAGTTATGTTATGCTTTAAAATTTTGAGACAGCCATTGAATCAACATATTGGCCAACTCTCGCTGCTGTTCCTCATTATTGATTTCAGGCGGATTATCACCTTTCTGTTGTCCATAGCTGCCAAAGCCCGCATGGTTTCCGCCCTGTATCACCTGATAAGAGGCGTTCTTCGGCAAATAGACTTTCCCCTCTTCATAATTTTCTTTATTTAAAACACCATCTTCTGTTCCAGTAATTGATAAGACTGGCTTATCTGAATAAGCTAAGCTGCCTTTTTTATCAGGATAGCTTGCCAACAGGAAAACACCTTGAAATCCCTCATCTTCTAAATGATTGTGAGCAAAACGGCTGGCCATCACGCCGCCTAAAGAATGTCCCCCAACAAGATACTTGTCAATTTTTTCTTTTTTAATGAGCTTTTCAGCATCATTCATACCTAATACTGCCAAATTCAGCGGCTGTTTCAGCAGATAGACACTATAGCCAGCAGCAGCAACCTCTTGAGCCCAGATACTATAGCTTTGATTGTCGACAAATGCCCCTTGATAAAAAATAAGTACAGGATTCTCTTCCTTCCCTTTAAAAAAGAGCGTATGGTTATCCTCTTCGGCCGCTACCGACGCTGTGATTGCCTGCTTAGTCGGATGATAGGTATTAATTTTGATGTAAGCGAATCCCGCTCCCCCAATGCTTATAATAAGCAGCAGCAAAAAAACCAGCCGCTTTTTCCATTTTTTACTAGCCATTTCTCGTCCTCTTTCCTGAAAAAATCACATTGTTTTTTCTTATTCTATCAGATACACTGAAAAAAAGAACATAAAACACAGGGAGGAATCAGAAATGTTGGAGTTACCAGAAACATATGCCTTTTCCAGACAGTTAAATGAACTACTGAGGGAGAAAGAGATTCAAACTGTTGCCCTTCAAAGCTCACCTCATAAATTTTCTTTTTTTAGCGAAGACATTGACTATGGGGTATTTCTTCAGCATCAGATTATTAAGAAAGTTTATCCTATAGCAGCTTATATCGTCATTGAATTTGCTGACCAGTCACGCCTTGTCTTTCGAGACGGCATTCGTTTTTACTATGTAGACCAACCAGAAGATTTGCCCCCAAAACATCAGCTGCTGCTTAGTTTTGCCGATGGTAGTTTTTTAGCCTGTTCAACTGCTATGTATGGGGCTATGCTTTATTATGAAGCTGGAGCTGAACCAAATGATCACTACTTTAATGTCTCTGCCAGCTGTCCTGTCCCCTATGATAAAGCCTTTGATTTTGCTTATTTTTGCTCATTGATTCCTGAAACTCCTAAAAAGATGTCTTTAAAAGCCTTTTTAGGCACCGAGCAGCGGATTCCCGGACTTGGAAATGGCTGCATGCAGGATATCTTCTTTCAGGCTGGTTTCCGCCCGCGTAGACTGTTGGCTTCCCTTGACCCAGATCAGCTGGAAAAGCTCTACCAGGTCACGATTCAGACCCTAGAAACAATGAAAGAAAACGGCGGTCGTGACACTGAAAAGGATGTTTATGGAAATTTCGGCGGCTATCAGACAATACTCTCCAAAAATACGTATAAAAAAGGCTGTCAAACATGCGGTACAGATATTATCAAGGAAAACTATCTGGGCGGAACGGTTTACTACTGCCCTAAATGTCAGCAATAGCCGGTTTATAATAGCTGATATCATTTTTCTGGTTTTACTCCTGCAGCACAAGCATTGCTGGAAATAAAAAAAGATAGCATCGGAAAACTCACTAACACTTTTTTGAGTGTTCAAACACAAAAAAGGAACAACTAACTGATAAAATGAAATCGACTAAAAACCAAATTATCAGAAAGGTTGTTCCCTATGGATAAGAATACCAGAAAATTACTTGGACTAACAGATAAACATCTCTCCTTTGGAGAGGAATGGCTTGAATACAGACAGATGAAAGGAGTTCAGGCTCAAGTCATCAAAGCCACACTTACATATAGACCCACACATTGCGAAAGATGTGGCCTAAAAAATCAAGGTCAAATTATCACTAATGCTTTTCGTTATTTTTTCTCCAATGGGGTGACAGAAGGACTAAACAACAAGATGAAAGTAATCAAGCGTGTTGCCTATGGTTATCGCAATTTCTATCATTTTCGTTCGCGTATTTATAGTATTCAAGGTCTTATTTTTTTCACAACATGAAAAAGAAAAACAAGCGAATAGTTCCGCAGCTCTATAGGCAAATCGGGAATTGGCAGCTGTGTTTCTATTTCCTTACAGCTGCTTTGACTCGATTTAGAAATGGAATTGGTGCTTTTTGCCAAGTCGCTTCCGGCCCGCTGCCCAAATCATTCGCGCTGTTTCCCTTTTCTCTAAAAAAGAACTTGAAACAAAATCAGAGGTTTCTCTGTTCTTTTGTTCCAAGCTCTATCGTTTTATTCAGTTTTTTGTCCTACCAACACAATTTGACGTAGAACCCTTTTTACTTATTTCTATTTGACAATGGGCTGATTGCCCAGACTATTCTGTTTTCTGGATAACCATGGCAGTATTTTCACATAGAATATCATGAAAACAACACTGATGATAATCCCTTTTAATAGATTAAATGGAATGATTCCCACGGCAATATAGCTGCTTAATGATCTGCTTAAAAATGCTTGTGCCGTTACGCCGTAAAGACTCAGATATAAAGGCGTGATGACAAAGTAATTTGCTACACTCATAAATGCGGTCATCGCAAGAATTCCTGTGGTCAAACCCGAAATTTTATTTCTCAGCTTATGTGAGCCTTTGTTGAAGAAATAATACATCGGCAATGTAAATAAGGTTGTTGCTAAAAAGCTGGCTAAATCTCCCACCATATTTTGCGGCGATGGTCCTGTTAGAACCAAGTGCAGAATAGAGCGAATCAGTGCTGTAACAAGTCCTGCAAAAGGACCGTATAAAAACATACCTACCATTACAGGAATATCACTAAAATCGACCTTTAAAAAAGGAACTGCCGGCAGTAAAGGAAAGCCGAAAAACTGTAATGCGGCCCCTAGTGCGGCCAAGACTGCTACTCCTACCATTTTTTGTACCTTGCTGTTTCTCATATGAAATCCTCCAGACAAGGATCCATCTTCAAACGAACCATTCAAACTGCTCTTCTTTCATTTGACACTCAACATCTCTGTCGCCCACATCATCTTCGCTGCAGAAAAAAACTCTGTTTTTCTCCACAGGGAAAAAACAGAGTTAGAGCCTCTCATTTGAAAGTAAAGCGATTCAAATAAGCCCTATCTTCTTTATCCAGACTATACTGTCGGTATTGGAATTTCACCAATTCAGCTACTTATCAAATAAGTAGGTCGTGGACTATAACCACCGGTCGGGAATTACACCCTGCCCCTGAAGACGAACCTTTATTAAATTTAGTTACAAGCTCATTATAGCGTATCTGAACAAAAATGCAATAGTTCTGACCTTTGCAAAAACAAGCTTTTGAGTTTTTCAATTATTTTGCTTCATTCAGCAGGCTTGAAATTTCTTTCTTGCTCAGGCTTCGGTATTCTCCCGGGCGCAGTCCCTGCAATGTTAAGCTGCCGAACCGCTCTCTTTTCAGCTTCTGTACCGGATAGCCTACGGCTTGAAGCATGTTCTTAACCTGATGATTTTTTCCTTCGTGAATCGTCAACTCAATGATTCCTGTATTTGTTTTCAAATCAACTGATAAAATTTGGAATTCCGCCGGCGCCGATTTATAACCATCCACTCGAACCCCTTTACGCAACGGCTGTAAATCATGCTTTTTAGGCATCCCTTTAACTTTAGCAACATATACTTTGTTCACCTCATGGCTGGGGTGTGTCAGCTTTTGAGAAAACTCACCGTCATTTGTCAACAGTAACAATCCGGAAGTATCATAGTCAAGACGTCCAACTGGATAGATTCGTTCCTTAACACTTGGAAAAAAATCGGTCACAACTTTTCTATTTTTATCATCAGAAACTGAGGATATAACTCCTTTAGGCTTATAAAACAGGTAGTACACATACTCTTCCTGATAGATTGGGATATCATCAACCTCAATTAAATCATTTCCGCCAACTTTCGTTCCCAGCTCTTTTGTAATTGTTCCATTAACCTTTACCCGTCCTTGTTGAATATATTCCTCTGCTTTACGGCGGGAAGCAATTCCCGCATGAGCAATAACTTTTTGAAGTCTCTCCATTATTCTTCCTCCTCAGATCTCTGATTAGTTTCATTGTTAAGGCTTGATTCAGCGTCCTTATACCGGTCAAAAAAGAGATCCAGCGGCAGCTCTTCGTTAATTTCTTCTTCCATCTGGTGAATATCAGGTAGTTCATCCAATGTTTTCAAACCAAAATAATCCATAAAATAGTCAGTTGTTCCATATAAAATTGCTCTGCCGGGACCATCTACTCGTCCTTTTTCTTCGATCAGCTGTTTAGCAACCAGTTTCTGTATGGAACCGGCTGATTGAACCCCTCTGATTTCATCGACTTCCACTCTGGATATCGGCTGCTTGTAGGCAACGATTGATAGGGTCTCTAACGCTGCCTGAGAAAGATTGTTGGCAATGGGTGACTGGGCATACTTTTTAAGCAGCGGCGCAAAGCTTTTTTTTGTTGAAAGAACAAACTGATTACCAATTTCCAAAACGTTCAAGGCGGCATGTTCATCCCGCTCATATCTTTCCTTTAAAGCAGAAAGCAGATCATAGGTTTTTGCAGTTGGAAGCTCTAATAAATAAGAAATCTCTTCCAGGCTAATCCCTTCGTCGCCTACGACAAAAAGAATTGCTTCAAGTTGACTCAATGTTGTCACTGTGTTTCCTCCAAATCATCTGTTGTACCCTTTTGTTCATGGTATAAAAGAATTGTCCCATAATTTGTTTCCTGCTCTACTCGGACAAAACGTTTCTTCATCAATTCAAGCAGTGCCATAAAGGTGGTGACGATTTCCTGCTTGGAATATGTTTCAAAAAAAGAATCCAGCTTTACTGGCTTATCATAGTCGAGGCCTCTAACCACCTCAGTAATTTCAGCAATTTTCACTTCAATGGAGACATCCTCACCAGCAATTGTGGATTCGACCGGTTTACGATTTTTGCGCTTCTCCAGCATCGAATGAAAAGCCAGAAAAAGATCAATAGTATTGATTTTATTTGGTTCTAAGAGCGGCTGTTCTTCACGGTAGTCTTCGACATCCATTGGTTCTTTAGTAAAATACAAGCTTCGCTCAGCTTCCTTTTCATGAAGCAAACCAGCCGCATATTTAAATTTTCGATATTCCAAAAGCTGAGCAACCAGTGCTTCCCGGGGGTCTTCTCCTTCAACTTCTTCGTCTTCTACAATTTCCAGCTCCTGCTTTGGAAGCAGCATCTTACTCTTAATAGCCATTAAAGTAGCTGCCATAACTAAATATTCTCCAGCTACTTCTAATTCTAAAGACTGCATCGCGCGAATATATCCCATATATTGTTCCGTTACTGCCGCAATAGGAATATCATAGATATCGATTTCCAGCTTTTTAATCAGATGAAGCAACAGATCCAATGGACCTTCGAATACATCCAGTTTAATATTGATTTCCTGCAATGGACTTCCTGCTTTCTATTCTATAAATCGTATTGCTGTCCTTTTGTTTCCTGCCATTTTGTCAGGTAGGCAGCTGTGGCTTGTGTTCCAAGAATGGCATGTTCATTATAACCAGACTGAAGCTCATCCAACAATTGAAACCCCATGCCTTTTCCTCTAAGCGAAGGATTAATGCTAATATCATGAAGTAGAAGCTGCTCCTCCGTCAACAACTCTACACCGAGCAGTCCTTGAATGTTGCCGCCTTGTTCAAGCATCCAAAAATAAAGACTTAAACGTTCATCCTGTTCATATCTGTCAATTTCATGGAGCAGAGAATGATATTTTTCCAACTTGTCATGAAAGCTAAGCAAACCAATCGCAATTTTTTGATGCTCTTTTCGATAAGGTATTAACATACGTTTCATTTCCTCTCTAAGCTCTTGGAAAGTGTTTCTTGTATACATCGGCCATTCGTTTTTTCGTGATATGGGTATAAATTTGTGTTGTGGAGATATCGGCATGTCCAAGTAGTTCCTGGACAATCCTCAAATCAGCGCCGTTTTCCAGCAAATGTGTAGCAAAGCTGTGCCGCAGTGTATGGGGCGTAATATTTTTTTGAATTCCTGCCTCGCGAACAATCTGCTTCAAATTTTTCCAAATCCCTTGTCTGGACAATGACTTGCCATGATGATTAACAAATAACTCTGGAACAGACGATGTCGATGTTACGAGCGCCGGGCGTCCTTCGCTCAGATATTTTTCTATCCAGTAAATCGCATGGTCTCCCAAAGGAATGATCCGTTCCTTATCGCCTTTTCCAATTGTCTGCAGCAAACCAATAGTTAAATGCAAATCAGAAATTTTCAGCCCTATTAATTCACTAACACGCAGTCCTGTTGCGTACATCGTTTCTAAAATCGCCCGGTTTCTAAGACCAAGAGGCTTAGTTGTATCTGGCGTCTCAATCAGTAAAGTTACCTCTTCCACTGATAAGATATCCGGCAGCTTCTGTGCTTTTTTAGGCGTATCAATATGCTGCATGGGGTTTTGTTCAGTCAGCTGCTCTTGACGCAAAAATTGATGAAAGCCCCGTAAAGCAGAAATCATTCGGATAATAGATGCGGCTGACTGCGGTTCTTCATAGAGCTCCTGTAAAAATGCCATAATTACATAACGGTCGACATCATTCCACGAAAGAAGCTCTTCACGCTCATTTAAAAAATGAAGGTACTTATCCAAATCACGTGCATAGCTTTTACGTGTATTTACAGATAAGCCCCGTTCAATCTGTAAGAAGTGCAGATATTCTTTTATAGCGTCCTCCATACAGTTCCTCGTTTCCCTGTACCATCATATCAGATATCTTCACATAATGTACAGTTGATTTTAATGCAGTATTCAATCAGGTTCCAGAGCCTTTCTTTTCTTTAGAAAAAGTTTAAACGCATGAGAACAAGTAAAAAAGCAACTCAATGAATATATTTTTCTAAGAAACGACTAACCTCTTGTTTATACTTTTCGGGGTCCTTTGAAAAGGCCTTAGCATGTCCCGCATCCTTGACAACAAACTTTTCTTTTGGTCCCTTAGTTGCTTCGTAAACTTGACCCAGCATATAAAATGGGACAAAATCATCTGCGTCTCCGTGAATAAAGAGCATCGGCAGTTTATTTTTCTTAAGTTGGTCTACAGCACTTGCTTCGCCAAAAAAGTAGCCGGCACAGAGCTTCGTAATACCACTGGTAACATAAATCAGCGGGAATTTCGGCAGATTGAACATTTCTTTCAGTTGATAAGATAGCTCATCTTCGGCAGAAGTATAGCCACAGTCTTCAACGATTGCCTTCACATTCTCAGGCAATTTCTCCCCACTGGTCATCATAACAGTAGCTGCCCCCATACTGATTCCATAGAGCGTGATTTGACTGTCCTCTCCATTTTTTTGGATGATCTGGTTTATCCACTGAACGTAATCTTTTCTTTCCGGCCAGCCAAAGCCAATATAACTGCCTTCGCTCTTTCCATGCCCTCTTGCATCTGGGACTAAAACATTATAACCCCAATCATGATACATCTTTGCAAATTTCCCCATGGTTTCAGCGTTACCCATATACCCATGAGCAAGCACTGCATTTTTACCGGTTGCTTTATCTGCCGGCAGATAAATAGCCTGAAGTGTCAAACCGTCTTCTGATTCTATTGTCCAATAGGTGCGGTTTTCTTCTGTTTTGAACCAAGTCTCTTCTGGCGATTCAATCACATCTGTTCCAGGTGTTCCTTCACTAAGAAAATCCTTATCTGATGGAACTACAGCATAATTATAAAAATATAAGCCTGCTCCAACTAGAGCAACTATAATAATTATTACGATACCAATCAATATTTTTTTCCACATCCTGTTAACTCCTCTGTTTTTCTTTTCAGCTTTTTAATCACACAAAACAGTCCGTTTTCCCGGGTTCATGTAATCATCAAAAAGCATTTGAATATCTTCATATGTATTCCGCTCTTCGGATAATGAAAGGGAATCAATATCTGACAAACTAAAAAAAGCTGCGTCAGAGGTTTCTAATCCACCCTTTAACTCGCCTGACTGAAATACACAAGCAATAAAAAGCTTGTAAGTATAGGTCAATGAAGGCGGATAGGGATGCTTATGTTTGTCTCTTAATGCAATAAGCCGTTCTGCCTGAACCTTAATCCCCGCTTCTTCCCACGTTTCTTTCTCAGCAATTTCTTTTGGCGAGTAACCGATATCCGCCCAGCCGCCTGGAAGTGCCCAATGCTGGTCGCTTTTCTCTTTGACAAACAACAAACGGTTTTTCTCATCAAAAATCACTGCCCGAACGTCAACCTTTGGGGTTGCATACCCTTGATCAGTTTCCATATAAAGCTGCAGTTGTCGGTCGTCAACCATGGGACTGAGCAGTTGAATCATCTCGGCTGTTATTTTTTGAAGCTCATCATATCTTTCTATATCATATGGATCTTGCGCATAGGCTTTCCCTGTCTGTGCAATCCCCTGGAGTTTAGAAAGTAGTACAGTCAGCTCTTTTTCCATACAATCGCCCCCTTGTTCATTACTATATTTTATCACTTGTTAACAAAAAAACCTATTTTCTGCTGTAGCCTTTTTGAAATAAATGACGATAAAAATAGACTGTATCATTTGTCGAGTTGACAATGACACAGTCCGAAAATCTGAATAAGGGATTGGACAGACGCTGCTTCTTTAATAATCAGCCGAAACAGGCACGCCGTTCATGCATTCGTCCCACCCGCTCACTTTATAAATCAAAGATTATTTTTTATTTTCAATCAGTTTAAAGCTTGACCATGGTTTCAGGAAATCCAGAAGGAACAACTCATCTTCTGAAATACGACCAACCACATTGACACGTCCATCATTTTTCATCGCTTTCAGAGCAATTTGTGTTTCACCTTTGTATTGACCGTAGCCAACGTTATCAATGAGAACATCCCCTTTAACGATGTCTCTAGTATTATGAGCCGGAAACTCTTTGTCTTTGTAATAGATACGGGTCATTGTTGAACGAAGCATGTAATCTGAACGGTCGCCGCGATAGCTGTGCATGTTGTCAAATAGACAAACTCGTTCATTTTCAGTAATATCTGCTTCTGTATCTACTTTAATTGTTGGGAAATCAGCGTTGAATGCTTCTGCCATTGCTTTTAATTCTTCTTCTGAAGCATAAGCATTACCGATTAGTACATCGTCGATTAAGCCAGTCATCACTAGATGCTTCACTTGTGTAGCTAATTCTAAATCTCTATGATCCTCCAATGAACATAACCCGTCAGAAGTCGGCCATGGACCAAAATCAGCCGTTTGAGAATTTACAAACGCCATTGTATTAACATTATATTTTCTAAACTGTTTTGAGCAATACACAAAATGCTCATAACCAAGTCCTGTATAACGATGAGGATAAAAATTATGTGAGCCCAATAGATTATTCGTGTTAGGTGAATAGCTCATGATGTTGTCAATATAGCTTGTACCTGTACTCATATTGATTTCAATTTTAATCCCATAAGGATTTCTGGTCATTTTTGCTTCTTCACTACCGGTAAAACCAATGTCCAAACGAACACCGTAAGCACCCATTTCATGGAAAAATGATAAATCATCATAGGAGATATCCAACTGCTCAAAAAGCGCCGGATTGATATCTACCATCACTTCCATATCAAGACTATTAGCATAATCTACAACCTTCTTAAATTCGGCAAGAACCTTTTCTTTATCATCTTTAATCTGCAGCAAGCTGGTGAAAACCCGTTTGTAGCCATATTTGTGTGCCAAGTCTAAATATGCTTTGTCCTTTTCGAAAGTTGAACGCTCCGGATAAATAGAAATTCCTAATTTGCCCATTATTTATGCCCCCTAAAATTTTGACTTTTTAATAATCGTCAATCAAGGTAATTATAACAGAACCAAAAAAAATGGTCTACACCTTTAAAATAGTAAATTTTTATAAATTAGCTGGTAGTCTCAACGATGTTTTGTTATCATAGAAAAGAATGATTAAATCAAAGGGGCGTACTTTTTATATGAAAATGAATAAATTTTTAACTACAGCCATTACACTTACTTCAGCAGTAGTTTTATTAGGAGCATGTGGAGAGAAAAAAGATAGCGGAAGTGCTTCAAGTTCAACTCCCAGCTCTCAAGCTACAACTGAATCTTCCGTAGATTTAAATGCTTTGGAGCTTCCTCAACTGTCAACAGAGGTTGCCAAAAATGAAGCATTGGTTGAGATGGTTACTTCAGAAGGTGCAATCAAGATTAAGCTTTTCCCTGAAATTGCACCAAAAACTGTTGAGAACTTCCTTACTCATGCGAAGGATGGTTACTACGACGGCGTTACTTTCCACCGTGTCATCAACAATTTCATGATTCAAGGCGGCGATCCTGACGGGACCGGCGGCGGCGGAGAAAGCATCTGGGGTGGCGGTTTTGAGGACGAATTCAGTAACCAACTGTACAATATCCGCGGTGCATTGTCTATGGCAAATGCTGGTCCGGGAACAAATGGCAGCCAATTCTTTATCGTTCAAAATTCAGAAGATATGTCTGACGGGCTTTTAAAAGATGATTATCCAGAAAAAATTATTGATGCATACAAGAACGGCGGAACACCTCATTTAGATGGCGCTCATACTGTTTTTGGTCAAGTAATTGAAGGTATGGATGTTGTTGACAAGATTGCCGAATTAGAAACCGACGGCAATGACAAGCCAGTGAAAGAAGTAAAAATAGAAAAAATCAATATTTTACAAGAAGCTGAATAATTAGCAAAAAAACAGGAACCTTTTGACATTTCTAGTCAAAAAGTTCCTGTTTTTCTATTTAGCTACATTTTTTAGGTTACAGCCAATTTCCCTAAAATTCGAACTAAGTCTTCGTTTTCAAGATAAATCGTCTCAAACAGATTTAGATTTACCGCTACTTCTGAACTATTGTTGTCTACGATAGATAGCTGCTTAAGCAACTTAGCTATTTCTTCAGCGCTCATCCTGCCGGAAGCAATAGAAAGTGCAGCATCATAAATTTGTGATTCCGGTAAATCCATGTGACAGCCATTGACATATAGGTAAAGATACACAGTAAATAAAGCAGTCCGCTTATTTCCATTATAGAAGCAATGATAATTTGTCAGAGACATCCAGACAAATGCTGCTTTTGAAAACAAGTTCGGATAGACCTCTCTATCAAAGACATATTGATCCACAGAGGCGGCAATGCTTTCCAGTCCATGCTCATCTCGTATTCCATACATTGGAGAAACTAAATGTTCTGCCTTTTTTTGGCAAAAATCATTGATTTCCGTAAATAATGCCGCTGTTAGCTTCAAAGTAGTTCCTCCTTTTCTGTATTGTATTATCTTGTTAACAGACAAACGTATTCGTTATAAATACTTTTCAACTGCTTCCTTCAGCAAGCTATTTACAGCTTTATCTGACAGACTGATCGCATCAGAAGCTAGAAGTGTTGCCAGTCCTGCTGCCGTAATCCAGATTTTTTCATAGATTTCAATAATCGTTTCTTTTTCCAACCCTAGATACTTTTGAGCCTGACTCAGCTGCTTTTCAAAAACACTCAGCGTCAGCTGATTCAACAGCTCTCCATACCCGTGATGGTCAATGTAGAGATGCATGAAAAGTTTACTGTCGTTCTTCGCAAGATTAATGACATTCAAGCCAAAATCAATAATTGGATCATCTACTGCACAATTAACATAATAGTTTTTTTCCAAACGACTATGCATCATTTTTAGTAAATTAACTTTTAAATCATCCATGTTGCTGAATTCCAGATAAATCGGCTGCGTTGAAATGCCCATCTTATCAGCTACATTTCGAGCAGTGATTCCTGAAAATCCCTCCTTCAGAACAATATTGTACGATGACTTCAATATCTGATCTTTTGTATAGACTTTCTTCCTAACCATGGTTATCCCCTTTCGTAAAGGATTTGGTATATACTCCCCATTCCACTTCACTCTCTATTTTACACTGTTATTTCACTACAGTTTTATCAATAATTGTGAAAATCATTAAAAAACATGATAATTTCACAGAATTATGTTGACCCTTGGTATTAACTATAGGTATATTAACTATATAAATATCTTTTTAGAAAGGAGTTTTAGCGATAAAAAACGACAGTATTACGCTATTACATACAAAAAAAGAGCAATTTTTAGAAAAAAAAAGTGAACGAACTTATACTCTTTTAATTTCCTATTCTATTTTACTGATATTATTTGGCTTGCTTAACGGTCCTCTTTCTCTTTTAGCATCCGGGACTATTAATATTTTGACTTCCCCCAGCCATCTTCTAACAGATTATATTCAGCTGGGCTCACTTAACAGTGCTTTTTTCAACAGTGGTGTACTTACTTTAGTAAGCGTTCTCTTAGCTAAAAGAGAAAAAGTGCTGATTACCGGACCGGTAATCGCTGCTCTATTTACGGTTTCAGGCTGTTCTTTTTTCGGCAAAAACCTTTATAACTCAATCCCTATTATTTTAGGTGGCTATCTATACTGTAAGCTGACAAAACGCCCGTTTTCTTCCGTAATTGTTGTTAGTCTTTTTGGAAGTGCGCTGTCGCCAATTATTAGTTATGTTACCTTCGGTTTAGACCTTCCTCTGGTGACTAGTATTCCCTTGAGCTATCTAATCGGAATTTTTCTTGGTCTTGTCTTGCCGCCGCTGGCTTCTCACGTTTTGATTTTCCATCAAGGCTTTTCACTTTACAACGTGGGCTTCACTTCTGGTTTAATCGCCATGTTGTTCACCAGTACGTTAAAGATGTTTGATAAACAGGTTGAAGTTAAACACCTTGTTTCTACTTCATTTCATAATCAATTACTCTTGTTTTTATTGGTCTTATTTGGTTTAATGTTCAGTATAGGTTTTGGATTGAACCATTTCTCTTTAAATGGGTTAAAAACAATTAGTAAAACCTCAGGAAAGCTGATTACGGATTTTATCTCGATTGCCGGGGTTGGTCCAACCATGATGAATATGTCTCTGATGGGCTTTCTTCTTCTCAGCTATTCACTGATTTGTCAGGCGCCTCTGAATGGACCAATTGTCGGCGCCATCCTTTCCGCAGTCGGTTTCAGTGCTTTTGGGAATCATGTATTAAACAGCTTCCCTTTATTAATAGGTATTTTCTTTACTGCTAAGCTCTCAACTACCTTTCAGGTAGATCAGACTGTCGTTGTCATGGCTGGTGTGTTCGGAACAAGTCTAGCTCCTATTGCCGGATATTACGGTCCTGTTTATGGGATGATTGCCGGATTTTTCCATATGGCTCTGGTGACAAATGTCAGTTTTCTCCACGGCGGTCTCAATTTATATAATAATGGATTTTCTACTGGTTTTGTTGCAGCTGTCATGGTACCGCTGCTTGATAATATTTTACAGATCAGAAAGGTGAACAGAAATGCAGGAAAGAGAAAAGGCAAAACGAATCATTGATGAACTTCTCACCTATTTCTTCGCAAATGAAATAGAAGATATTCGAATTGGTCTGGATTTTACTGAAGATGGTTTTTATGTAGAAATGCAAGGAAAAATCGAAGAAGAGCCTGAAGGGGTTCTACAGCTGTTAGAGCTGTTGAATACACCAAGAGACCTTAGTGTTGAATCATATTATGACGAACTTCTGGGGATTACTCATCATGAGGAGGAGGATTATCATCTGTTGGGCTTGATGATTGATGAAGCGGAAATTACATTTGATTCCTCAATCTTTGATATAAAAGTATTCAGAAAAAATTAAAAATGAGCAGACAACTAATCAAAGCTGGGACAGGGTAGATGCTAAAAAGCCCCCTACTTTTGTCCCAGCTTTGTCTTTTTAAGTATCTTATTCATAGCTTGCCCGCGGACCACCAATTAGTTTGGGCCGTGAAGCCAAATAAGTGGTATGTGCTGCACCTATTTCTTTAACGCTTGTTCTGATAGGAATCTGCACATGTCGAACATGCATGCCGATAAAGGTATCACCAATATCAATTCCTCCAACAGCAGTGATTTTTTCAACCATGACAGGACTTTCAAAAAGCCTGTATGCTGCAGTTGCAGCAGCGCCGCCTGCAGCCATAGAAGGAACTACGCTGACAATTTCTAAACCAAGCCTTTTAGCAGCCGCTTGTTCAAGGACCAATGAACGGTTGATGTGCTCACATCCTTGTACAGCTAAAAATACTCCCTTATCTCTTAACACCTCTAAGAGTGTCTGCACGATTGCCTCTCCTATTTCCAAAGTAGAATGCTTGCCGATTTGTTCTCCAATCACTTCGCTGGAGCTGCATCCTAATACAAAAACATCCCCCTCACTTAATGAAAACTGTGCAAAATACTCCTTCATACCTGTCAGCAGCTGCTCTTTATAGCTATCAATCACAAGAATTACTTCCTTTCGACAATTTACTGTAATAAAAAACCAGCAAAACAGTCGCCTGCTTCACTGGTCAAAACCTACTGTCCATCAAGAATATTTAAACGAACCTTTTTAGGTCCATCTGTACGAACACTGTAAACAATTGTTCGAATTGCTTTTGCAACTCTCCCCTGTTTCCCAATCACGCGTCCGATATCCTCCTGCGATACAGTTAAGTTATATTCAAAAAAATCGTCTGATTCTTCAATTTCTAAAGAAACAGCTTCAGGCTGACTAACTAACGGACGAACAATCGTTAATACTAACTCTTTTACATCAGTCATGTTTAATCACCTTATTTCTTTTCAAGTTTAGCTTCATGATGTTTCTTCATCACGCCTTCTTTTGAAAGGATATTACGAACAGTATCAGAAGGTTGAGCACCTTTAGACAACCAGTTCAACACTAAATCTTCTTTTAAAACTACTTCCGCAGGATCTTTCAAAGGATTGTAAGTTCCTACAGTTTCGATGAAACGTCCATCACGAGGAGAACGTGAATCAGCTACTACAATACGGTAAAAAGGATTTTTCTTAGAACCCATACGTTTTAAACGAATTTTAACTGCCATTTATAATTACACCTCCATTAACTTAATCACAAATGTTAGTTTACCAGATTTATTCTAGGCTGTAAAGAGTTTTTTCTTGACACCTAATTTTTCTTTACAGTTTTTTTATTCCATGCTATAGTTTTCCTACCTTGGCAGGGGCACCTTGTGTCTTTATAGTGGTTGGAACAGAAGTGCTAAACCTTGAGAACAGAGTAGATATCGTACTAAATAGTATTTATTCACTCTTTCCGGTTGCCTGATGTGGTTAAGTACATCTATATACTTCTTTCCTCCACTTAATTTAAATGGCAGGAGAAGTGAAACATAAGTATGGTATTCCGTTGAATACCGTGTTTTTTTAATTGTCCTTTAAGAGCATCTACTTTAGATAATTCGTTTAAAAGTATCATTTGTTCGCATGTTTGCAACAATTTCTTTTCATATGACAAGTACAGATTTCTTTTCCTTACCCATTTTTAAGCGTTTTATTTGCAATAACTGCTAAATGAGCCTAGGATTAAGAGAGAAGAACCGTTCAGAATGGAGGAAATTAGTTATGACAAAGAAAATTGGATTTTTTGTAGGAAGCTTAAGAAAAGAATCTTATACCCGTAAGGTGGCAAAAGCATTTGCTGAGCTGCTGCCAGAAGGATATGAAGCAGTATTTATCGATTTAGCTCCTTTAGAGCTGTATAATCAAGATTTGGATGATGAAGGTACGCCAACACCAGCCTGGACTACATTTAGAAATCAGGTAAAAGCAGTTGACGCTCTTGCCTTCTTCACCCCTGAGTATAATCGTTCAGTTCCTGCTGTTTTAAAAAATGGTTTAGATGTCGGCTCCCGTCCATATGGACAAAGCGTTTGGGATAAGAAGCCCGGCTTAGTCGTTAGTGTTTCTCCAGGTGCGATTAGTGGATTTGGAGCAAATCATCATTTGAGACAGTCCCTTGTCTTTCTAAATGTACCAACTTTACAGCAGCCTGAAGCCTATATCGGCAACATTGCAAACCTAATTAACGAAGACGGTACAATTGCTGAAGGAACTACTGGCTTTTTACAAGCAATCATGGATAGTTTTATCGCGTTTACTGAAGCAAATTCATAAAAAAAAACCTCTGAGCAGGTTTTTCTGCTTAGAGGTATTTTTTTGTCTTTAGCAATATCCGATTAATGTTTATTTCTTTGGAATACGTTCGTTTTCCCACTTAAAAATACCAGTTGCTTTTGCAAGCAGCTTTATTACTACTCAACAGTCTCATCTCCAAATCAGCAGCTGTAACGCTTCATAATCTGCCTCTTTTTATACTAAATAAAAAGCTGCCCATCCTTCACTACCTCGTAGTCAAATACAGATTTCTCAGTCAGCTCAGCTACTCCTGTTAGCCTTTTACCAAATTTTGGATTTCATCATGCCGCCAGCATTCAATCACGTGGTCATTAATAATTCCAACCGCTTGAAGATACGCATAAATAATTGTACTTCCAATAAATTTAAATCCATCCTTTTTCATTGCTGCACTAATTTCATCAGACAGCTCATTCGTAACAACTGGTGGATTCAGTTTACTTCGTTTCATATCTAGTGGCTGATAATCAACAAACCGCCACAAATAAACTGAAAAACTGCCGTGCTCTTTCTGAATTTTCTGAACAATTCTTGCATTATGAATAGCCGCTTCAATTTTTCTGCGGTTTCGAATAATTTCAGGATTTTCCAGCAGTTCAATAATTTTCTTTTCATCATAGAAGGCAACTTTATCAATATCAAAAAAATCAAATGCTGTATCAAATGCCTCTGCTTTATTCAATATCGTCTGCCAGCTCAGCCCAGCTTGATTAATATCCAGAACTAGTTTACGAAACAGTAATCTGTCTTCGTAGACAGGAACACCCCACACCTCATCATGATAGTGCTCCATCTTTTCACTAGTTTTTGCCCATTCACATTTTTCCATAGCTTAACTCCTTTCCCTCACTCTTTATTTTTTAGCTAAAAACCATGTAATCATCGGGTTTCTCCAAGTTTTGTAGAACAATTTCCAAAATGTATTCTGAATTTTGAACAAGTTTTGGCAAATTTAAAATTCGAAAAATTGAGATTGCCTGCTGGCACTTTTCCAGCCCTTTCTCTTTCGACTCTGTAACCATTTGAAACCAGCCTTTATAAAATAAAAGATGAATGCTATTTGCCGAATCCGAGGTATCTGACAAAATTTTTTCTAATATTTTCAATACTTCTTTACATTCATCGATGTATCGAAAATTGATGAAGGTTGTGAAAACAGAAAACAGGAGACTTGTGCGTAGGTCTCTCATCATCGAAAGACCTGCTTCTTTTTCCATTCGGGAAAGTGCCGTGGGCAACAGCTGGCGAATCGTCTCAACAGGAAAAGCGAACTGAAAGAAACGAAAAATTAACACTTCAAATACTCCCCAATTTTCCACACTATATAGATAACTCACAACTGGACGCGTTTTTATCCTAAAGTTGTCAAAAAGCTTCTGTGCTCCTACTCCTTTCACTTTGTGAAGATTCGCCTGATAGGAGTCTATCAATATTTGACAGAACAATTGCACAAAATTCTGCCAACGGATACTACCGTCCAGTTCACTATAGATTTTTCTCAGCTCGGCAATTCCCTTCTCTCGTTGATATAAGTTATATTTTTCATTTATAATCATAATCCGATTCAAATAAACTAAGTAAGTCCCAGTCATATAATGGGGCAAATCTGTCAACAGTGTAAACAACTTTACCTGAGATTTTGGAGCGCGTAAGTAATAAAATTCTTCAATCGTTACATTGATATTTTCCAATAAACGTTCTAACCGATGAATGCTGATGTTAGAGTTCCCCTGCTCAAACTTGCTGATGAATGAGACACTATTTAGCTCATCAGCTACTTTTTTTAAACTTAATCCCCGATCTTTTCTTAATTGCCGAAACAACTCGCCTTCTCGCATATACCTCACCTTTTTTCTACTATAGTGGATTTTTGACTCGATTTAATCATACCTTGTTTATAGTAAACATACAAAATAAATTTAGCCGGCCGCTAAAAATAAACTGAAAAGGCGTATTTTTTTATGAATGAATATCGAAAAAATAAAGGTTATCGGGCACTCATCAATGCTGCTCTGCTCAATGGAATCGGCAATAGCTTATTCAATATTGTTTTTATTATTTATGCCAGCACTACACCATTTAAAGGAATGGCCGTCTCACTTGCTTCAATGGCTTTACTCATCCCCAGTTTGCTAAACATTATTACAGGATATCTGGCTGATCAAACCCGACATAAAACCCGCTGGATGATTATTTCACGAATAGGACAATTCCTACTCTTCATTCTGCTGACAATTGCGATTCGTCTGCCTTCTTCCGTTCCCTTGTTTCTGCTGCTGCTGTTCATCAATATTGTTTCTGACTGTTTAGGAGCCTATGGCGGCGGGCTTCAGCTCCCGCTTTTACGCCGCCTCATTCCTGAAGAGCTTTTAGAAGAAGCTCTTGGCTTTCAAACAGCTACGCAAACGCTCGTACAAATTATTTTTCAAGGCGTTGGTGCTTGGGTTATCATACTGCTTCGTTATGATTTTTCTGCTTTCGGGTTGATAAACGCCGGGACATTTTTACTAGCAGGTGCTGCAATATTTCAGCAAAGAAAATTGTTGAGAGCAGCCGAACCCAATCATCACTCCATTAAAACGCAGGCAAAATCAGGTTTTAAGTCAAACCTGTTGGAAACATTACAGCTGCTTTATACAAACCGCTTTTTAAAAATCATTGCTCTATTTGCTCTAGCTGTTAATACACTTGGAACATGTATCGATGGTCTGATGAACGTCAGCCTGCTGACTATAGAGCCGATGTGGTTAGGAAATTACGGCAATACATTGGCGGTCATCGGCATCACATTATCGGCTGGAATAATTATTGGTTCATTATTTACAAATGACTTCCTTAAATCTGTTTCTACACTGCCGCTAATCTCTGCTACTATGGTGGTTTTGGGAGTTTTGGCGTTGAACTTTCTAATTTTTAAACATTCTTTACTCATGATTGTTTGTCTTTTCATTGTCGGCTATCTAACTGGGAAAATGAATCCAAGAGTATCCGCCTATATGATGCGCCAAATTGACGAAAAGCAACTGGCTGTTACCAGTGGAATTTTTAATACCCTTGTTCTGTTAGGCGGTCCAGTAGGGCAAGCCGTTTTCCTAGGCATTGCCAACACTTTGACACCTGTCTTTAGCTGGCAGATCTATCTGGTTGCTACACTGCTTATTAGTATTTTTGCTTTAATCTATTCTAGGAGAGTTGCTGAGCCGTCTGTTATCACTGTGGATTTAGAAGAAGAGAAATAGATCATTTCCGCTATAAATTGTTACTAAAAAAGATACCTGCATTCATCAAATTGACGAATGCAGGTATCATAACTACTATAAATCTATGGAGCAGCTGCTCCATACACATCCCATCTGAACTCATTGCTTATGAGCTTCAGCAAAAATTTCTGCTGTTTTCATCCTGCCAAAAGATGTTGGCCGCTTGTTGTCCAGCTTTTTATTTTTTCTTTTTCTTCTTTTTCTTTTTGTTCTTTTTCACCATGCGATTCATAGCCATCTTGCCTAGCTTGCCTTTGATTCCACCGCCAAACATCTGATCCATCCCAGGAATATTCATGTTTCCATTGGTCATCTGCTGCATCATTTTCTTGGATTCTTTGAACTGCTTAATCATCTTGTTTACTTCTACGACCGTATTTCCTGAACCTGCAGCAATCCGACGTCTACGGCTAGGGTTCAATAAATCCGGATTTTCCCGTTCTGCGGGCGTCATAGACTGAACCATTGCTTTTTTACGCGCCATATCCTTGGGGTCTACTTGAACATTTTCCAAGCCCGGCATCCCGCTCATTCCTGGAATCATTTTCAGCAGGTCTTCAATCGGCCCCATCCCCATCACCTGATCCATCTGTTCGATGAAGTCATTGAAGTCGAAGCTGTTTTCTTTCATTTTCTGAGCAAGCTCTTCAGCTTTTTTCTCGTCATAATCCTGCTGAGCTTTTTCAATAAGGGTCAGCATATCCCCCATACCTAAAATACGGCTGGACATCCGATCCGGATGGAAAACCTCTAAGTCCGTTAGTTTTTCACCGGAACCAATGAATTTGATTGGCGCACCAGTCACTGCACGGATAGAAAGCGCCGCACCACCACGAGTATCACCATCAAGCTTTGTAATAACTACCCCGGTAATCCCCAGCTGTTGATTAAAGCTGTCAGCAACATTGACTGCATCCTGTCCAGTCATAGCATCCACAACCAGTAAGATTTCATTTGGTTCGGCAATTGCTTTAATCTGTTTCAGCTCATCCATCAGTCCCTCATCAATGTGAAGACGTCCGGCAGTATCGATTAGAACATAGTCATTTTTCTTTTCAGCCGCAAGTGCCATCCCCTGCTTTACAATTTCTACAGGATTCGTATCTGTTCCCATATCAAACACAGGAACATCCAATTGCTGCCCCAGAACCTTCAGCTGATCAATCGCTGCTGGACGGTATACATCGGCAGCAATCATCAACGGACGGGCTTTTTCATTCTTTATCAGCTGATTTGCCAGCTTACCTGCAAATGTCGTTTTACCAGCCCCTTGAAGACCAACCATCATAATTACAGTAGGAATTTTAGGAGACTTATTCAGTTCGGCTGTCTCTGTCCCTAAGGTTGCAGTCAGCTCTTCATCAACTATTTTTACTATCTGCTGAGCTGGAGATAAGCTTTCCAATACTTCCGCTCCAACCGCACGTTCTCTAACCCGCTTTGTAAAGTCTTTAACAACCTGGAGGTTAACATCGGCCTCCAATAATGCCAAGCGGATTTCTCTCATCATTTCTTTTACATCTGCTTCGGATATTTTTCCTTTACGGCGCAGCTTGCTCATCGCTTGCTGTAGACGTTCTGTTAAACTTTCAAATGCCATATTCTCATTCCTCTATTTCTTGAATTTGTTCGATATAATGAATTAATGCCTCATCTTTCGGGTACGTTTCAGTGGAGTAGGTTTTTAGCTTGTCAAGCAGCTCTCCCCTAACAATATAGTCCGAAAACAAGTGGAGTTTCCGTTCGTATTCTTCAATAATTTTTTCTGTCCGCTTGATATTGTCATAAACGGCCTGTCTGCTCACTTGATATTCTTCAGCGATTTCGCCAAGAGAAAAATCATCTGCATAATATAATTCCATGTAGTTCATCTGCTTTTCAGTCAGCAATGTGGAGTAAAATTCAAACAGGGCGTTCATACGGTTCGTTTTTTCGATTTCCATGTTTATTCCTCCATCTCAATCCCTTCTAGGTTACCGATTTCATTTCCAATAGTCAAGAGTCTTGGAATGATTTTCAAGGATTTTTTCAAAAGCAGCCAGTAGTTGTTCATAGTACGAGCGGGCATTGGCACAGAAATCAGACATTCGAACCGTTTGAACCACTGAAAACTGCTGACCGTCCTGCTGACAAAGCCCTTCAACGCTCAGCTGAGAAACTTCATTTTTAAACAACTGTTTAAAACTTGTAAGAGTGATTGGGAAAAGCCCCTCTACTTCCTCTTCCTGTAAAAGAAATGTCCGAGCAGCCAGCTCCTGACGAACTAAAAAGACATTGGTAAATTCATTATCAATAAAACCGTCCAAGGCAATTTCAACAATAAATACCCCCAGCGATTCTGCCTGCTCAGGCATTATTTTAATCCCTAGCTCTTCTTCTACCTCGCGAAACCCATCTGCAACCTGCTCGGCTGCTAGAAGATGACCTGCAGCAGTGATATCCAGCATTCCGGGAAAATCCTTTTTGGTTCGTGCTCTTTTTTGAAAATAAATAATTAAATCATCAGCTTTTAACTCATAGAACCAACAATGAAAAGTTTCATGCCAAAGCCCTTGCTGATGAATTTGCTCCCGGGTTGCTGTTCCAATACTTTCATATTCAGCATTGAATACTTTTAATACTTCCTTTTCACTCATGCAGCTCTACTTCCTCCAATACTTGTTTCCACTTACTTTCTGGCATTACGTTAATACCGTGCTGTTCAAAATAGGCAACCGCGACACCAACTCCTGCTTTTTTCATTCCAGAAAAACGACCATCATAAATCAGCTGTTTACCACAGGAAGGACTGTTTTCTTTGGTTAAGAGATGAGTGATTTGCTGCTCCTTTAATTTTTGGTACGCTCGTTTTGCACCAGTTTTAAAAGCAGCTGTTACATCTTCGCCACTGATAGTCAGAACACTTGCTTTACCAGTCCAAACATCCCAGCCGTCGCCACCGACTATTTCTGCTGGCTCTCTAGGTATCTCCAAGCCGCCTAGTACTTCCGGACAAATCAAGACAGCTTTTCCAGCCTCAATAAGCGGCTGCAGCTCTGGAATTGTTTTTGCTGTGCCGTCGTAACGACAGCAGCTGCCTCCGAGACAGGCGCTGATTCCAATCATTTTTTTACCCCCAAAACCAATTTTACTATTTATCTGTCATCGCCCTACTATAAATCTAGTCCATTATACCATTTTCTCTATACTGTCTACAAAGTTATTACTAACATAGCTATTCTCTAAAAAAACTGACAGAAACAGCGACTCATCTGTATAATAATAAATAAGCTATAATACTATCCAAACACTGTTAGAAAAGAAAGGGGTAATTAAACTGATTGAAAAAGCCAGGAAACACGATGTGAATGAGGTAGCATTATTATATGATGCACTCAATGATTATCTAGCTGCTCATACTAATTATCCCGGCTGGCAAAAGGCGATTTACCCTACCAGGGAAACAGCAGAACAAGCAGTGGCAGCTAGTAATCTTTTTGTCTTCCGTAAACAAGGCAGAATTATTGGCGCAGTTATTTTGAACCACGAACCAGAAGCTGCCTATTCTCTGGCTGATTGGCAAATCCATTTAGACTACAAGGATATTTTTGTTGTTCGTACTTTCGCAGTCCATCCTGACTTTCTAACTATGGGTATCGGAAAACAGATGATGCGCAGCATTATCAGCTATAGTCGGCAAATGGAGATAAAAGCTCTTCGTTTAGATGTCTATGAAGAAAATATTCCGGCTAAAAATCTTTACAGGGCTTTTGAATTTCAATATATTGCTGCTGTAGATTTGGGTTACAGTGCTTACGGTCTTGATCAGTTTGAACTGTATCAAAAGCTCTTGAGCAATTCTTTTGAATAAATCACGTGTACAATTTTTTCTTCTCCAAAAATAGAAACCTAAGAAGTTGATAGATAAACATCTATTAGTGAAACTGTGCTAAAATAAAGACGCAAGCTGTTACCCAGCAGAAGGCAATTTTCAGCGGTGACTGACGTCACTTTATCCCTAATTATTAAAGGAGCGACTCCATGAAACATGTATTAGTTGTAGATGATGAACCTTCTATTTTAACTTTATTGAAATTTAATCTTGAAAAGGAAGGGTATCAGGTAACCACTACAGATACTGGAACTGAAGCATATGAACTAGCACTAGGCAACTCCTTTGACTTTATCATTTTGGATTTAATGCTTCCCGGAATGGATGGACTTGATATTACTAAAGCACTTAGAAGAGAAAAAGTAGAGACGCCAATCCTGATTTTAACAGCTAAAGATGATCAAGTAGATAAAATTATTGGTTTAGAAATTGGTGCAGATGATTATCTAACGAAGCCTTTCAGCCCCCGTGAAGTTCTCGCCCGCATGAAGGCTATATTTAGAAGGATGAACGTCAGCCCTCGTAATTCTGAGGAGAGAAATGAACTGAAAGCACCTCTGGTTATCGGAGAAATTCAGGTTGATGAGGAAAACTATGAAGTGTTTGTTCAAGGAAAAAAAATCGAACTTACTCCAAAAGAATACGAACTGCTTCTATATTTCATGAAAAGAAAAGACCGTGTTGTCAATCGGGATACCTTACTGGAGCGGATTTGGCAGTATGATTTTTCTGGTCAAAGTAGAATTGTGGATGTCCATATCAGTCATCTGCGTGACAAAATTGAAAAAGACCCAAAACGTCCAGTTTATCTAGTAACCGTCCGCGGTTTTGGCTACCGTTTCCAGGAGCCTAAAAAATGAATAAACGGCAGCGTCTGGAATATTTCCTCACCATTATAAGCATGCTGCTATTATTTTTTGTCAGCCTATTTACTATTAATTCCTTTTTCAGACAAGAGCTGATGAATCAGCAGGAAAGCTACTTGCAAAAGAAAGCAGAATTCCTAACCAATCAGCTTCCAGTCAGCATTTTCAGAGAAAAGGAACTTGCTGCAAAAGAGCAGAGCTTTTTGAAAGCCTACATAGCTGATAATGAAGAACGAATCAGTTTGTTAGACCCTAGCGGGAAGGTATTTTATGACACAATCGATAAGAATCTGGATGATTCCCGTTCTAATCGACCAGAAATTAAAGCTGTTTTAAACGGTGCAGCTTTTGGCTCTGATCATCGGACCAGTGCTACACTAAACTCAGAACTGCTTTATCTGGCGATTCCTGTAAAAATAAGAGGGGAATTAATCGGCATTATCCGAATTTCCGAAGAAGCCAGCAAATTTTCCAGTAGTCTAGCGGCATTTCGCAATTTCTTAATCATCATTTTTGGATTGCTCTTTCTTATCATTACAGTCTTTTTACTACTTATGATTCGGCAAAAGAACAAACCTCTACTTACCGTCTTGCCTTTTCTGAAACGGATGCTTCAACAGCCTGAGAAAAATCGTTCAATCATCCAGCAGTCTTCTGAATGGCACGAATTATACGAAACAGCAAATGAGCTAAGCAACCAGATGAGTGAAACATATCGTGCCTACACATCTACAGAACAGCAGCTGCACAGTCTACTCAACGAGCTGATGATTGGTGTTTTTATTATTGATAAGAATGGGAATCTGGAATTAATTAATCCTGTAATGTGCGGCTTTTTGGACATTTGGACAGTGCCCGCCAAACGGGAAAGCTATGTAGAAACAATCAATGAACCCATTTTGATTCAGTTGATCAATCAGGCAATTACAGAGGAGCGCAATGTTCAACAGGAAATTACGCTTGCTTCCAAATCAACGGAAACGATCATTGACCTTTCATTACACTATTTTGATAATGACTATAATAACCACCAAATTTTTGGTGTTGCCTATGACCTTTCTCAAGTACGTCGACTGGAAAAAATCCAAACAGATTTCGTCGGTAATGTTTCTCATGAGCTGAAAACACCAGTTACTTCTTTAATTGGTTTTACTGAAACACTCTTGGATGGTGCCAAAGACGACCCGGAAACACTAACAGAGTTTTTAAAAATTATTCAAAAAGATGCCTATCGGCTACAGCGGCTCATTCAAGAAATTATTTTACTTTCCAGAGACTCTAAAAGCAGCTATGGAGAGCAGAAAATTGAACTATACTCCTTCATTAAGGAAATTGTTCATTCTTATCAGCGCCCAATCAAGGAAAAGAAACTGCAGGTATCTATTACTGGGGCAAGAAAACTTACCTTCAATACTATTTATGAGCTTTTTCATCCGATTGTAAAGAATCTGATTGAAAATGCAGTCCAATATTCTACTGTGGATGGGGAGCTCAAGATTTCCTTCGGACTGCATTCACAAGAATTAGTGATTTCGGTTCAAGATAACGGCATTGGCATACCTCTGGAAGAACAAACTCGAATTTTTGAGCGTTTTTATCGGGTGGATAAAGCCCGGGCCCGTTATTCCGGAGGCACTGGACTAGGGCTCGCCATTGTTCAGGCTTACAGCGAACAGCTTGGCGGAACAATCACTGTAGATAGTCACCCTGGCGTAGGTGCTACTTTTATCTTGCGCCTGCCGCTTATCTAAAAATCACTGTTGTTTGATTTTAAGGAATCAGGGCATCTGGCCTGTTTTATAAAAATATATGAGCAGTAGGATTGTCATATACGTCGACAATCCTATTGCTCATTTTTCTTCTAAAATGTACCTGTTTAGCTCATCCCATAAAATAATTGGAAGAACTGCTTCTTTGACTATCGTACTGTTTGTCCTCCACATATACTTCCTATCTATTTTCATTACTAACAACGCTTTATTTAGTAATCATGATAAGGATTGGCTATATTCTCCTCCGCTTCACTAATTGCTTCTTGTATTTCCAGAAGTATTTGCCCATCAATATCTGTTCTATCTGCAATCGATTCTTTAACTTGATTGAAGCTCTTCACTAATCCTAAACTAAGGATAATCACCAGCAGAATATCCACATCTACATAGCTTTCAGTATTCCATAAGCTACATACTAAATTGTCTAGTTCAGATTTTAACGGTTCCTTTAAAATCTCATAAGTATATCCTTGTCGATCCGTTAATTCTACCAATATTTCAAAAAAATTACCCTTATCTACACGACCATTTTCAAAATTTGAGATTGCTTCACAAAAAAGATGATAAAGTTCTTTTTCCGGCACAGTTACTGGCAATAGCTTGTATTCTTTTAGCTTTAGCATGTAATTTCTCCTTGCTTTATAGAAGCTACAGATTTCAGTTGTATTTGTTTGAGACAATGATACCTCTCCAGACTCTTAGTCTGCCTAATTTTAAATAAACGACAATCCAAAAGCTGCTTCTTTGGAAATAAGTCGGGCAATACTCTCACCTGCAGGATTAGTCTGCAAAATAATTGTGTGTGCCTTCATTCACAACTTTTAATAGAATAATATCTGCGACGTGTGACTCTTTGTTTGAGAAAAAATTCTGTGAAACTACGCAGCTATTTTTCAAGCAATCGAACCTTCTCTCCTTCAACAAAAACTGCTTGATGATCATTGATTATTCTTAAATCTAATTTTCCAGAATAGTTCTCACTGATAGTGGCAACAGTTTCCTTAAACTGCCAGTGCCCCTGATGAGGCACAACATAAAAATCAACTAACTGTAAACCAGAATAATTCTGCAACTGAGGCGCCTTCTGCTTATCATCCATTGGAGATGAATATTCAATATCTGGTGCTACAATGATTGCTCCAGCTGATTCTCCTATATAGAGCTTACCACCATTGACTGCTTCTATAATTAACTTGTCGGCGCCTGTTCGTTTCATCTCCTGAAGCAGGAAAAAAGTATTTCCACCCGCAATATAAATACAATCATTTCTTTCCAATGTACTCTTAATTGTTTCGTAGGATGCCGTAGAGATATCCAGCTCTTCAATTGCCAACCCAAGTTTTCTTAATTTCCGTTTACCTAACCTTACAAAAAAACCCAATTTCTCTACCTTGCTTGCAGTCGGGATATAAGTGATTGTTTGTCCGCTAATCGCCGGCTCAATCTCTTTTACGAAAGGATAAACATTTTGAAACATCGAGACTAACAGCATTTTCTTCATATTTTATCTCCTTTCAATGTTCAATTTTGCACTGACAAGCGCAGTAAAGTCGACTGGTCTGTTTCTAACGATTTCCCCTTATATATCTACATATCTCAGCCACAATCCCAGTTGTATAAAATCTTTGTAAAGTCCTTTTGCTGCAATGCCTGATGGTTAATGAAAAAATTGGCGACACCCATATCTCCCCACATAATTGACCATGAATCTCCAATTTTTTCTGTATCTAGTTGGAACAATAGTGTGTCGTACTCCGTTTTTGCTTCATAGATACGTGGATCCTCCTGAGTAAAAAATGGATAACCACCAATTTTACTGCCAGTAGCTCCCTTATGTAGCGCATTATAAATTTTTTCTTCCAACTCACTATCATCGGTGATATCCTTTAACCACTCAAACATCGTCTTACCAAAGATTTTTTTAAATTCATAACTATCTGTATTTAATATTTGAGCATCCAAGCTGCCGGTAATCCTAAACTCTCCATCCACTACCGCATATAGCTCGTTGCCCTCTACCGCTTCCTTCTGAATTTCTTCCTGCTGCTCTTTGGTATAAGAAGTCGTCCTATCGTCCTTAAAGTAAAAAACATGATAACCTGCACGATTTTCCGACTGTTCATAATCTACCCCAATTAAATCATCTGTATAGTCTACATAAAAAGCTAAGATTCCCTTTTCAGGAAATCCGCTGCAGACAGGCAGCTCTTCAAAATTAATCTGTGTTAATAAAAAGAGCGGCATACCTGTTTCCGTGTTCCGCGGGTAATTTTCTGTGACAGGAAGATAGCCTACTCCTCCTGCCTTACTTGTTTTTAAATCCAATGGTCCTTCATTGGAAAACGTTAATTTAATGTACTCTTTTTTTGTTGATTCAAATTTTTTTTGCCAAAACTCCGGCAACAAATCCCTAAGCTCGTTTTCCATTTTTTTCCTCCCGTTTTTTATTTATCATAACACTTAGTTTTCAACAATGTAAAGGCTTTATTGTCAGTATTTTCTGATAATAAGAAAAGCTGAATGTGATTGCCAGTTCTTAGGAATTTGCTGTCTATCCACAATACAGACTTCCCACATCTGCATCCACTTCCGGCACTTTGGTTACCTTTCCTATAACCGTCTTAGCTCCGTTATCACAAAGCCTTCAAAGACCGCAAACGATGTTTTGAGTATAAAAAAGGGAATGGGACAATAGTCAGAAGAAAATCTGATTATTGTCCTACTTTTTTAATTTTAGGGTACACAAAAAGCACACAGCCTTGTAAGATTAAAGTGCCTAAACCCAATCAAAAGGAGCGTGCTTTTATGTTTAAAAATTATACCATCAATCAAACGATTTTACCATTAGAGTTGGAACAGTTTATTCCTGAAACGGATGTCGCTTTTGCGGTTAATGCCTTAGTCGAAGCCATGCCGCAAACACTCTTTAATAAATTAGAAGAACAATTAGGCCGACCGGCCTACCACCCGAAGATGCTATTAAAAATTATTCTGTATGCGTATACTCAGCGTGTCTTTTCTGGTCGGAAAATGGAATTTCTGTTGGATGACAGCTATCGTATGCGCTGGTTAGCGAACCACGAACAAGTCAGCTATCGCACCATTAATCGATTCAGAAGTCAGGAGACAACGGCAGGTCTGTTAGAGGAAGCCTTTGTTTTATTTCGTCGTCAGCTGATTACGAATCAAGTCATCGATAATGAGGCCCTTTTTATCGATGGCACAAAATAAGAATACTCTTATTTATTTAGTTTTTTAAAATAGTCTCCATCAAATAAACTAGAAATCTTCGTAAGGAAACTCTTCTAATCCTATTGCTTCAATACTTTCACAATAAAAATTTATATAATTATATCCATCATTCTCTCCATAACCACTGTCATCATGAACATGATATCTTTTGTCTCTTGGCCAATCCATAGGTTCATTCTTCATATCTCTTATTATTAGTCTGTCATAGATGTCAATATTAGTAACCTCTTTTAGCGATAACTCACTTACATTATTAAATTTAAATTTTGATAACATTACTTGAGGCTTTTTTGAAAATTTAGTCTTTACATCTAAAATTAATACTGAGCGTTTTTCATTAAAAATATTTTCCTCAATATTATATTCTATTTTCATAATATCGCTAAAATGAAATGGATTATCTGAACCTATCTCATCTAAAATCACATTACTATTTTCAATATATTCAAACATTTTTTTCCTCCTAATTATTTTATTTATCAAAATAAAAAGTAATACTATTTGTTCCTTGATCAATTCTCCCTGGCCTTAATACATCATTGTCATCTAAGAAATATTTTGTATGAGAAGAAGGATGCTTATAGCCATTTTTCCACTCATATTCATGTATATGGGGATTAGTATGGTGTAAAGAATTTCCATGATCTGAATAATCTATTCTTATACTTTGTTTCCCCTGTTTATCATAAATAATGACGGATTTTTCTACATTTCCACTAGAACCCAATCTATTATATTCCACTCTACTGTTCGGAACACCATCCATAGAAGAATAATTATTTTTATAATACTCTTCTGGTAAGAACGGTTCTGTAGCAAAATCATTTGGTTGCTTGATAGTCTCAGCCCCACTAGCTGTCTCATTTTTCACCGTCTGTCCATGATACGTACTTCCTGTATCTGAAGCTACTCCCGAAACCTTAGTTACTTTTTCCCTTAACCGTCTTAACTCCGTTATATCCTAACATAAAGCCTTCAGATACTACAAATCGGTTTAAGTATAAAAAAAGAGTATTAGCCTGTCACACTAATACTCTTTTTCGTTTGTAATTTGCTAACACTACTATTAGTTTATTACGAAAATAGCTTGTGCATTATTTGTACAATAAATACAGTTAGCTTTTATTAACTATTGGCAACCTGATTAGTGAAATTACACTTACTAGTCAAGGTTCTATCATTAATTATCAGTCTTATGATAGAGTACCTTCTATATTTCTAATTTAGATTGAATATCCCTAATAATTTCCACTGGATTTTTTTACAATTGAAATTCTATCTTAATCTCACTTAATAGACTGTTGATTTTATCATTATCATTATAATTCTCATCAATAAATATTTTTAAATACTCATAAAACTCATTGTAATAATAATAGGCTTTTTCATCTTCTGTAGAGGCGGGATACTCTGAAACAAGTAAAATCTGATCATTTCTAATTTCCTCTATTTCTTCTTCATCATTCTCTTCATCCAAATCACTTTTGAATAGTATACCCATTGCATCTAATCCAAACGCCTCCTTTTTCAAGAATTTTTCCATCATAGTTTCAATATATCCACCAATTAAAAAGAAGTATTGATTGATTAATTTTTCCTTATCCAATTTGTTCACGACTAATTTATACATAAACCTATACCTCCAAATTATTTTAAGGTTGGGAAAAAGTTTGTTATTTCACCAGTTGCTTTGTCAATATATCCTGTGAATTTCAATCCATTAGAAGAAAAACCTTCAACAATATACCCATTCATTTTTCCATTTTGCATTGCTTCTACTCCCATTTTATATATCTCATCGTTTGAAAAAACATTCGAATCATATACTGTTTTAGGACGTGAAATATTTTTGTATTGATTAGGTATAATGCTTTTCTTATTGTCAATAGCTGGAATCCTATATTCTATCTCATAAATTCCTTCTATCGTTGGATGCGGTGTTTTACTTACAATACAATCATCAATGTTAAAACCCTGATTACGGAGTTCTCCATAAAAAGCGTCCATATTATGTCCACCCTTCACTCCTTGTCCACCTTTTCTAAATAACCCTTCTGAATTTTCTAAATGATTTCTAGCATTACTGCCAATTCTCACATGATAGTTTTTCCCTCTAACTGTCTGTCCATGATACGTATTTCCTGCATCCCCACCTACTTCAGGAACCTTAGTTACTTTGCCCTTAACCGTCTTAACTCCGTTATATCCTAACACAAAGCCTTCCAGTACCACAAACGAGGCTTTGAATAAAAAAAGAGTATTAGCCTGTCACACTAATACTCTTTTCCGTTTGTAATTTGCTAACACTACTATTAATTTACTTTAAAAACAACTTACTCTTTAGATGATAGCTTTAATGCCTCTCTCTGTATTTCTGTACCATAAACACAAATTAAATATCCGAAATACAAAAGAAAAATAAATATACATAGTTTTCAATTTCCGATTTATCATTAATAACTCTATTCGTTTATCTCCTTTGTTTTAAAACAAAATTAAAACTCTGAAGGATTTTGGTAACACCAGTCTTCCTCTATAGAAGCCGGATTCATTTTTTCTAAATCTTTTAAAGAATAAAACCAATCTTCTTCTATCCACAGCAAAGCTTCTGGATATAGGGACAAAAAATCAAATGTTAAGTAGAATAACAAATCTTCATTTCCATCAATTGAATCTATCACTATTGCCTCAAAAAAAACTATATTATTATCATACCAGTCAAACGATATTTCTTTAAATTTATAAGGTTCATCATATATATCCACGTTTAATTGTCTAGATACACTATCCCGAAAAGGTCTATCACTGATGTTTGTTCTAATCAATTTGATACGATTTTCACTATCACTTTCTACCATATTCTTTGCAAAAAAGAACTTTTTCTCTTTAGATATTTTTTCCATCACATTATACAAATCGGTAGCATTTATAAAACTATTTTCTTTTAATAAAATTGAACAGGATATACTCATTTATTTCAACTCTTCTCCTAAATTATCTAGTGAATTTACTATTGTTATCTTATTTTGTGATTCCAAATTCCGTAAATACTCAATCTTTTCCAAGGTTTTGGGATTAGTGATATTCTGAATTGGTTCATCAAAATATACAAGTATTTTTTTGACTCAAAATTAAAAAACTAGGGATTATTATAATCAATCAGCCTATCTATTTAATCAGTTTTTATTGACGAAGCAGATTTCTTAACTTCAATTATGTGCTTTGGAGTTACAATATCTAAATCAGTTACTTTTTGATTGTTAGTTAAAATTTCTTGACCAAATTGAGTGACTTCAATCTTCTTCTGTGTATAACTACCAACTTTATATCCTAACATAAACCCTTCCAGTACCGCGAACGAGGCTTTAAGTATAAAAAAGAGTATTAGCCTGGCACACTAATACTTTTTTCCATTTGTAATTTGCTAATGCCCCTATTATTTTATTACGAAAATAGATTGTTCATTATTTGTACAATAAATACAGTTAGCTTTTATTAACTATTGGCAACTTGAATAGTGAGTTTACGCTTGCTAGTCAAGGCTTTACTATCCGACTCCAATCGAATAGTAAAGTGCCTTTTTTATTTTTTAATTATTTCTATTTCAAATATTTTTTAACAAGGATTATACTATAAATAAATTAGAAGTCTTCGTAAGGAAACTCTTCTAACCCTATTGCTTCAATACTTTCACAGTAGAAATCAATATACATATATCCGTCGTTTTGTCCATAACCGCTATCATCATGAATATGAAATCTTTCTTCATTAGGCCAATCCATGGGTTCATTTTTCATATCATGGATATAAAGTCCCTCAGAGATGTCTATATTATTTGCTAATTTATTCAAACATAAATTACTAACGTTGTTAAATTTAATTTTAGCTAGTAGAATACTCTTAGATTTTGAGAATGAAACTTTAAAATCTAAGTATAGAACTGATCGACTTTCATTAAAAATATTTTCTTCAATACAAAATTCAATTTTCATAATATTAGAAAAAGAATATGAGCCCTGAGATTTAATTTCATCTAAAATTTTATCTGCATTTATTACCTCTATAAGATTTTCAATAAATTCCGCCATAGTAATTCTCCTATTCATTTTTATTTATCAAGATCAAATGTTATACTATTTGTTGCTTTATCAATTTTCCCTTCACGAAAAATCCCATTTTCATCTAAAAAGAATTTTTTCTTAGAACTAGGATTTATATATCCATTATTCCATTCAAACTCATGAATATGTGGATTAGTATGGTGTAAAGAATTTCCATGATCTGAATAATCTATTCTGATACTCTGCTTTCCTTGACTATCATAAATAACAATGGATTTTTCTACATTTCCACTAGAACCCAATCTATTATATTCCATTCTGCTATTCGGAACACCATCCATAGAAGAATAATTATTTTTATAATATTCTTCTGATAAGAACGGTTCTGTAGCAAAATCATTTGGCTGCTTAATAGGCTCAGCCCCACTGGCTTTCTCACCCGGCACTGTCTGTCCATGATACGTACTTCCTGCATCCCCATCTACTTCCGGAACCTTAGTTACTTTTCCCTTAACCGTCTTAGCTCCGTTATATCCTAACATAAATCCTTCCAATACCGCAAACGACGCTTTGA
>NZ_JBTXLW010000017.1:0-93593 GCF_054871795.1 Enterococcus sp. LJL51
CAGAATGCAAGAAGAAGCTTTCAGATGAAAAAACAGGTTCGATTTATCGACAACGGAAAATCGATGTAGAACCAGTGTTTGGGCATCTAAAGGCTCATTTGGCGTTCCATCGTTTCCATTTACGTGGGAAACAAGGAGCGAAGATTGATGTTGGTTTGGCTCTCATGGCACTAAATCTAAGAAAATTAGGAAAATATATGGAGAGAAAGAGAAGGGAAGAAGAAAAAACAAGCCCGATTTTGACATTCATCATCAAAATCGAGCTTGTTTTCTTTTTGAGAGTGGATTATGTCCCAGTCTCTGTTCTATTTTCTAATTTTAGAGATTTTGAAAAGTACTAAAATAGATATTTCCTTCTATTTTCAATTATGTCAAGTCTTGCTCAAGAACCCAACTACTGATTTCCTTCAACAGATACGCCTTTTTAGAATTTGGATTATTTACATTTTTTACTTGCTGAACTGTATAGGTCTTATTCTTAACCCAAGACGGAATACGTTCTAAAGTTTGGTATTGTGTTGCGTGATTAAGTAGTTTCACTTTTTGCCCTACTTTAAAGCCTTCCGCAATTTCTCCAGTTGTGTTTCCTTGATACCAGTAAATTGTGTTAGCCGGTCCACCATTATATGACCAGATTTGATCATGGTTATTAACAGTTATCCCGTTATATCCGAAATTACAATGAATAATCTTCTCGGAATCTACAAAGACACCAGTATGTCCCGCAGCACCACTTGAAGCACCTCGGTTACCCCAAATAAAGATATCCCCTCGTTTTGCATCAATATAGCCATTTACTTCAGGAAGAGCTTTCCACCCATTTGCTTCAAGATGATTAAACAAACTATCTGTATTTCCCATTGTCCCCACTGGAAGAAATCCACCAGCCTGTAAAGCATAGTAACCGGCACTGGAACAGTCATCCTATTCTTAGTTTATTTCAATCCACAAGCGATAATCAGTTAAACATCAGCATGAAGCTTTCCTGTTTTGTGTGTCCTTCTCTGTGATGATTAACCTTCTATATGTTAGTGGGTTTTGGATAGTTAGCAGAAACTAAGCTGATACCCGACATTATTATATTCATCAATCTTAGTTTGGATACGCTTCTTGTAATACTTCACTGCTGATTTAGTCATATCAAGATATTCTGCTGTTAACTCTTCTGTGTTCTGTTCACCATAGATAGACATAAAAACATCTTTCTCCGCTGTATCCAATAACCCTATGGCTTCGGTCAAAACTCTTTTCTCTTCTTCATCAAGTTCTCTAATTTCTATATTCCCTGTAGACAGTTTATGAAATGATTCCATTTCTCGGATATCTCCCCATAGCTCTTCCCGCTGCTGCTCAGATAAATCAGTTACTTTGCTTGTATCATCAAACGTTCTTTCCCTTCCTTCAATCAGCCAGAAAAGAGCGTACTCACCAAAAGGAAAATTACTTAATTCAGCGGCTACAACTTCAGCCATCAGGCAGCCATCGGAATTTCGAACGCGGACTACTGTATATTCACCTAATACTTTACATAAATCTTTGAATTTCATCGCTTCGCTCTCCGTTCAAAGAAATTTCTGAACGGTTAGGACATTCAAATATAAAAACTACAATGGATATATATACCCATCTGTCAGACAATCAAAGAGAAAAGACTTTGGAAAAATTCATAAGTCATGTGAATTTTTAGTTGTACTGGGTCAAAAACTGGGTCAAAATTTATTTTTATATATTTGAAACAGGCTGGATGCCTTTAACGTAAGGATATTCAGCCTGTTTCTGGTTTCTGTGTAGAAATTATTAAGTTTTTGCTGTGATGTATTAATCCTCAATTCAGCTTACGATAAAATTCCATTTCCATATTTCGTAGGCTTCCTTCAATTTTTGCTTAAATATGTACTTTAACCTCTTTGCTCCAACTGCTCTCTTATAACAAAGAAATCATAGCATCCGTCCTTTCAGAATTTTATTTCCTTCCAATTTTTATGCTATATTTTGCTTACTCAAACTTCCTATCTAATAAATACAAACCATTCCGACAGCCATTCTTAGTTAATCATTCATTTAAAAATAAAAAACTTCCATCATAAATAATTTTAAAATTATCAAAGAATCCGTCATAGAAATTTCACAACTTCCTTGTATTATTAACTCATACCAATAAACAACCCTAACAAACACTTTTTCATTTTTAACTCCTTTTCCCGCCCTCCCCCAAAGGGCGGGTCCTTTTTTATTTTCACTTCAAAAATCATCTTAACCCTCTCTTAATTTTAAAACCTTACGGAATTTTGTGTACTCTTTCATTAACTGTGCTTATTTAAGTAGAACTAACTTGTAATGATATAAATTCTGATGCATCTAAAAGTCACTCCCTACAAAAGTAAATCACATACAAATAGACGGATATAACTACTTTTAACTTTATTTCAAATGCTCAATGGGAGGAAATTCAAAGAAAACAGCTTCTATTTTATAAGCCTTAATGTCTTCTTTACCTTTTTTTACATTTAAAGAAAGATTCCTACATAAAAAATTCATATTTCCCTTGTATTATTAACTCATACCAATAAACAAACCCTAACAAACACTTTTTCATTTTTAACTCCTTTTCCCGCTCTCCCCCAAAGAGCGGGTCTTTTTTTGTAGTTTATTAAACTAAAGGCTGTTTTTTCTAAAATAAACTACTCCTGATTTAAAGCTTCTATGAGCTTACCGTAGAAACTATTCCAAGGTTTGGCATTTGTGGAAAATGAGTGAGAGATAGTTTTTGCTGCTATCCTCAAATGAAATCCGCCTTTTTATCGATTCTGACTAGGTTCATCTTATTAAGTAGTTAGAGCAAACTCTTACTTAGTGTTTAACCATTTCCTAAAAACTTCTCTTCAATTCGAAAAAAAGATTTTGGCTGGAGGATAAATATATTTATAAATTTAAAACTTTTTTTAGTGAGAATCCGTAAATTGTAGCTTTACTACTTGAAGATGAAATAATCTTTATGGAGCATCGAAATAAATCCTTAGATTATATTCAACAACTTGGTATAAACCGCTATCCTCGGTAAAAAGAGCTGAAAGTGTTCATTATTACTACTAGAAAAAAATACAAAAAGCTAATCTTCTCTCTAATTCAGTTCAGAAAGCAGCCTAATTATTGCTATAATTTCAGAATAAAAGATACGCTATTTCTTTTACTTTTCATTGAATAGATTGGCTGTACAGCTATTTCTTATGTTTTCGTTAGTAAATCTTTTACACTTTTGAAAAGATTCCTACACAAAAAATTCACATTTTCCTTGTATTATTAGCTCATACCAATAAACAAACCCTAACAAACACTTTTTCATTTTTAACTCCTTTCCCGCTCTCCCCCAAAGAGCGGGTCTTTTTTTTTCTTTATTCAACATTAGTATGCTCAGTCCCTTAAACTCGGATAAACGGTGCTTCAGAAGTAACTACTAGCAGCGAGCTGCATCGATGTCCGCTCAACATCAGTGGTAAACCACTGTGTTTCAAGGCTCTTCGACAATAAGGCGGAAATTCGCAAAAATTTGGGAAACACCAGGTAGGAAGCAGTCAACATCGAATGGTTTACCTTCGTGTTTCCTGTCATTTTCGGAATTTCCGCCTTATTGCTTAGAATCACTGTAATTGCTCTTTTGAGCAGAACAGATGATGAAAAGTACCTACTTGGTGTTTGAAGCTAACCACTTCTGTCACAACCTTAGCTTTTAATCCAGCATGATTTTTTCTTATAGGACATATTTCCGCTTTCTATTAATTCAATTTGATGTCTTTTGTATTTATCTTAAAAGCCTGTTTCTTTTGTTCTAAAAGATAGACTGATTAATAATACTTAACCCGTTTAAAGGATTTCTTAATCATTCGTTAGTAAATTTTTTACACTTTTGAAAAGAAACATCCATAAAAAATTCATATTTAACTTGTACTATATAGACATACCAACAAAACAGTTTATTTGTTAAAAACATTTAAACTACTAACCCTAACACAACACTTTTTCATTTTTAACTCCTTTTCCCGTCCACCCCCAATGGACGGGTCTTTTTGTATGTTCCGAAAGGGTTCGAGGCAATACGCAGAAAATTTCTGCGTATTGCCTCGAACCCTTGATTTTGTATTGACCTTCTCTATGGATTTGTTACACTAAAAAAACAGAGTATTCATTTATTTTACTAACTACATAAAGGAGAACCTGCTATGGATATTTCAATTACTTTACCAGATAATTTTCAGTCTATGACCATTTCAGAGCTTCTGGACAAAGAGTGGCTAGTGCCCAGAAAAGTACGTCATTTTCTGCGTACTCGAAAAGGGGTGTCTATTAGTGGGCAGCCTGTGTCATTTCAGCATTCACCCCAAGCTGGCGATACCTTGATCCTACATTTTGAAGCAGAGGATTATCCTGCACCAAAGAGTCAGATTGGTGAAGCAGTTTCTTTAGATATCTTGTTTGAAGATGAACACTTAATTATTTTGAATAAGCCTGCCGGGCTTAAAACGCATCCTAATGAGCCAGATGAAACGGATACCCTATTGAATCACTTGGCGGCCTATCTTGCGCCTAAGGGAGATTTTCCCTTCGTTGTCCATCGCTTGGATAGAGAGACTAGCGGCTGTATTGTTTTCGCTAAAAATCAGTTTATTCTTCCGATTCTTAGCCGCATGCTGGAAAACAAACTAATCTATCGGCGTTATCAAGCAGTCGTTGCAGGTGAAATTCCTGAAAAGCACTGGATAATCCGAGATAAGATTGGCCGACATCGTCATGACCGACGCAAACGAGTGATTGACAATCGTAAAGGCGATTTTGCTGTCACTCATGTCGAGAAAGCTTTTTATAATACGAGAACGAATGAAACCTCAGTTTTTTGTACACTGGAAACAGGACGCACCCATCAGATTCGTGTTCACCTGAGCGGCAATGGTTATCCTATTATTGGCGATTCGCTTTATGGAGGAGCAGCGAATCAGCGGCTTATGCTTCATGCTTTTGAACTTCATTTGATTCACCCTTTTTCAAAAGAAGAAATCGTTGTTCAGACCGAGCCGGGCTTATGGTAGTATTTTCATAGAATATTTATATAAAAAACTAATCTCATAAAACAGCAGCAGCTCGTCACACTTGGTTGACAGTACAAAATTTGGAATATGCTCGTAAAGCTTGAGGGTCTGGAATAACAATAAATTCCAGACTCTTAGTATGCCTAAATTCGAATAAGCGGTGGTCGAGATTACGCTCTTCACAGCTTCTTTTCCCTTGTAATTAAGCTTTGACGACATATCTTCTTATTCCATCCTCATAATAATCCATTAAAAAACCCTAAGTTAGACTTTTAGTCCAACTTAGGGGCGCATCTCAATCTGTCTAATTTCTACATCCAAACTTTATCTATGTTCGATGATCAATGACATCGGCATAAATCTTTTCCGGCAGCCCTTCTTCTTTACTGAAAGTTACTCGGATACTACGACTAATGATGCTCGTTTCTTCCTCATCATTGTACAGTTCTATTAACTGTCCTTTTAATTTCTCTTTGTCCGCCAGCTTTTTTTCAAAGTCCGACATCACTTGGTCCAGTCCCTTAATCTCAAGAATTTCTCCAATTTTACGAACAGTTCCTTCCAATGATTTGCCATAATACTGACCCTCCCCTGTCCAGTTCACCAGCTCCAGCTGCTGACTCATTAGGCGAACCAATTTCTTTTCAGAGTCATAACTATAAACTGCCTGCAGGATACCTGAAGCTGCTAACTCTTCGGTACCCTTTTCGCGAAAACCTGTTCCGCTTACTAACGTCAGCTGATTTTCTTTTGCTGTAATCTGTTCTTCATTTAGCTCCATCGCTAAATTTTCCTTAGGAAACTCCTGTTGGATAACTGCCTGCAAGTCATGGAAGACAGGCGTTAACTCTACACTGAACCGCTCCGCTAAGTCCTGATCCAGTTCACTGGAAGGGATACTATATGTATACTCCCCCCAGTTTTTTTCACGTTTGGCTTGCCAGATAAAACCTGCTTCATCCTTAGGTACATCATTCAAGTCCTCTTTTGCTTTTTCCTGAGTACAGCCGCTTACTATGAATAGTGCCGCTAGGATAAGCCAGCTACTAATTTTCTTCATCTTTTATACCCTCTCCTTGTCCTTCTAATACATTCGGCTCTTGACCAGCCTCTATGCGTGTGCGCCTCCGATACAGCCAGAAACTGTACCCAAGAAACAGAAGCATACAGCCTACAAATAGGACCACACCCAGCACAAAGCCCTGAGGCATAAAGACAAACTCAATCGTGTGCTTGCCAGCTGTCAACGGCAACGTTAGCAAGGCCTCCTTAAATAAAGGAATTTCGACTTCCTCCCCATCTACATACGCCTTCCAGCCTTTATCATAGGGAATCGTAGTGAATAGCACCTGATCTTCTGAAAGATTTACTTCCCCGCTAACCTTTCGTCCTTCGGTTTTCAAGTTCACTCCCTTATCCTGCATCTTCTCCATCGCTTGACCAAAGACTTCTGTATCTAAAAAGACAATGTTCGGATTTAACATCTCTACATACCAGTTTTCTTCCTCTTCATACAATTGATTGAAGAATTCTGTTTTAAAGGTCACTGTGGTTTCTTCCTCATAGTAACCTAGGCGGTAAAATTGTCCAGTGACATTAATCGTTGACGTATAGTCCTGTCCGGCAACCTCCAACTTCACCTCTGTCGAGCCTAGCTCATCATGGTAAGTAGGATACAGACTAAAGTAAGCTTGTGTTTTTGCGGGAACCTTCACCTGCCAAGTAATTACCTGACTCTGATTTTTCTTTTTCGGTTTAAAAATGAAGGTTTCATTGCCTTTAATCTCACCTGTTGTTTGTTCAGAATTTTTTATACTCGTTATTTCAGGCTTGGTAAAATCAAAGTATTCGGTGGACTGACCAGATAATTGATTGAAGAGTAAGGTCTGATTTGCCACCGCATCTTCTTCATATATCGTATCATTTGTTAAAATCCCTAACGGCATAGCATACGCATTCTCATAAAGACCATATTCACCGCTGGTTGCTTGTAAAGTATAACCGTATTTTAGTGGGTCCTCTTTTGAAATATTGTACTTAATGCCGGTCAGCGCATCCATTAAAATCGTATTGTTATCATAGCGGACACTCAGCTGCGTTCCCCAAGAACGAAAGCCTAAATCGGCCATATAAATGGAGGAATGACGGTTCCGAATGGAGGAAAACATGGAAACTCCACTGTATCCAAAATTAAAGCTTTCATTTTCTGACAGCTTGTCCAGATTTTCCATACGATAAAAGCTGTCGTTTGCTTCCTTCGTCTGGTCGACTAGCTCCTTTAGTGGTGCATAGGGCTCTTCATATAGTGATGTCATGGGATAGCCCCACTCCTCTCCTAACCCGATAATCATATTCCGGGTATTGAGAAATAGCTCACCCATCGTTAGACCGACCAAGCCAACCGCAACTACTTTCTGCCAGCGGTTCTGCTTATAAAACAGAGTCAGCAGCACCAAATAGGCAATCAGAAAACCAAAGGTATAGATAAAGGAATCTTTATAGATATAGGTATAGCTACTGCCGCCAAACATCAGACGCCAAAAGTTAAAGGCTGCTAATAAGCCAATCCAGATAAAGAGCAGCATGGACAGTTTGTCTATATCTGCTTTTTCCACCTTTTCCCAAGCATAGCCAGCTAAAAGAATAACAAGAAACGAAAATAGGAAACTAAATCTAAAAAGCAGCATATTCGGCGAATGCATTCCATGCCAGAATAAGTTCAACGGTTCAATGTAGAAGCTGGCAACCAAGACCCCCAGCAGCCCGCCATAAGCTAGCTTTTCCCGTGAAGAAAACTTCTTGGAAACAAAATAGAAAAGAGCAAAAAGTAACGGCAATAGACCCGCATAGATAAAGGGAATCCCTTGATATTGCGTAGTATCATATACACCCACCATATTTTTTACAAGTAAATCCCACCAGCTAGTCGCATCTGTTTTTAATGTCCCAGCTTGGCTTAGGGCTTCTCCGTTGTTTTGCAAGTCCATAATGGTTGGTAAAATGACAACCATTGAAGCACCTCCTGCTAAAAAGGAGGTTACAAAATAGGAAAGGATACTTCCTTTGTATTCTCTGGGTTTGATAGAAAAGCGCGCCCAATAATAGAGAAATGAGAATACTCCCACAATAAAGGCCATGTAGAAATTCGATACAAACAACAGAAAATAAGAAACAAAAAGAAGCGTCGGTTTCTTTTGATCCATTAAACGATGAATTCCTAAAATAACTAAAGGCAGATACATGACCGCATCCAGCCACATCAAGACTTCTGAATAGACCAATGTAAAGGACATCAGCACATAACACTGACTTAGAATCAGTTGTACCCACCGAGGAACCTTGAAGGTTTGGCCTGCAAAAATCCAGGCTGAAAGACCGATACAGCCAAACTTCAACAGGGTTAATAAATAATATGTATCAGTCATTGACGCATTGTCAAAAAAGTACACTAGCGGGGTAAAAATCCCGCCCAGATAATAGGCCGCAAATGCCCAATAGTTTAATCCTAGCGAGCCATACCATGTATACAATAGGCTGCCTTCCCCTTTTAAAACATTGTGAAACCCAGCTAAAAAATGGGAATACTGTGTGAAGCTGTCACTAGTTAACACACTTCGTTCACTTCCAAGATAAATATCCGCCTGCCAATAGACAAAGGCTAAAATGAGCACCGGCAAGACGAAGCTCGCTACGCCGAACACTCCATTTACTTTTAATTGCTGCTTGATTTTTCCCATAGTACACCTCAATTTCTTTTGATAAAAAACGGCTGAAAATCAATCGATTCCAGCCTGTTCTTCTTTGTTTAGTTCTAGTTCTTTTTCTTTAGTTTACGCGGCCCAGCTTCGTAAAAGGATAATAACGATAAAGGACAACCCCTTCAAGCTGTTCTTCCTTAATAAAACCCAATGCTCGGCTGTCTTTGGAATGATTGCGGTTATCCCCCAAGACAAAATAGTGTCCCGCTGGTATAACTGACAGAGGTTGGATAGCACTAACTAAAGACTCCGACAGATTGACCTTCAAGGTACCATCCGGCATTTCCGTTGCCGAGCCATCTGTCAATACGGTTCCTTCAGTAATCTGTTGGTTGATAAACAGCGATGTTCCTTCCACCCAAATCGTATCTCCAGGCATGCCAATCACTCGCTTCACATAGGATTCCTTCTTATCTGCACCTGGCTGAAAGGTCACTAAGTCATAGCGATTCGGCAGTTGTTTCTTAAAAACAAAAATCCGATCCTGATTTTCCAATGTGGGAGACATTGACTGGCCATCTACTTGATGGGTTTTTATTCGTAAAAAAAAGAAGATGCAGCACAAAACAAACACTAGAAATAGGGCATTAGATACCCAATTTACCGACTGGTGTTGCTGCTCCGGGCGTTTGGGCCGTTTTCTATTTTTCTTTTTTTGTTGCAGCTGCAGCTGTTTGTTTGGTGGTCCGTTCTTTCTTCTTTGTTTTCCTTTTGATTCCATCTGCTGCACTACTTTCTTTAAAATTGTCGAAGCTTATGGAGTGGTAACAGACGCATGGTTACAACACCCACAATGTCTTTTGCCTGAATTACCCCATAATGCCGACTGTCTGTAGAAAACTGACGGTTATCCCCCATCACAAAGTATGATTTTTCGGGAATAATCCCTTCGGATAACTCAGGCAGCTCAGTGGTTGAAAAGTCATCTGTTAAAAAATAACCTTTTTCATTCGCAAGCTGTCGGGCATCGGCAAGAAAGAATTCAGATTTTAACTCTGTATTTATGTACAATTCATCCTCTTTGTAAGTAACCGTTTCCCCTGGAAGACCGATTATCCGGCGAATCGACAGCTCCTTTTTTTGAGGTTCTCGAAACAACACCAGGCTATAGCGACGCGGAACCCCCAATCGATTGACAAACAGCTGGTCTTTATCTCTAAGTGTTTGTGTCATAGAGTAGCCTTCTTGCTTATATACAGAAAACACTGTCAGACTGCCGATAAACAGCAATATCAAAAATACCGCTCCTGTAATTGTCAGCTCTTTCCTAAGATTCTTCCGCTTAGCACGCCTCTTCTTCTTTGAGAGGCCGATTTTTTTTGAGGAAAGCCTTTTCTTCGCTGGTACAGAACTGTCGTGTGCCTTCTTAGAAGCGGCTTCAGACCTTCTTTGATTCTTCTTTACGCGTTTTCTGCTCTGTCCACCACGTGCCGGCGGCTTTGCACCTGTATGTTTCTGCACTTTCTTGTGCGGAGTCTTCTTTTGGGGTTTAGCGGTAGATAGCGACTGGTTTTTATCAGTTCTCCTGCGTTTTTTCTTAGCCTGGGTCTCTGCTTCTACCATGATGATTCCACCTTATTTTTTCTGCTGTAATGCAGACTCGTTAATACCAAAGTAATCAATGACCTTCTTTTGCTGCTCCGTTATTTTTGTAATGTCCTTTAAAAATCCGTCATATGTTTCCTGATGCTGTAACGTATCCTTCGTCTGACTGTTTAAGTTCAACCCTAGCTCCTTGACAGAGGTATAGTAGCGATTTAACAAAAGCTGACCTTCCGTCGTAATCCGTGTACTGGAACGAATCCCGCCATAGCTTGCTAAGCGGGCTGCCAGTTCCCGTAAGGTTTTCTCAGCTTTGACCTGATTTTCCCCATCCTTTACCTGAGTCATAGCGCCTTCTGTTTCACTCATAAGATAGTATGCCTGCACCACATTTTCCGAGTCATAGTCACTTAGATTTGTTGCCTGATAATACTGGGCATAAAAGGCACCTCCGGCCAAGACACCGGCAGTCAAAAGTAATAGAATCCCGTTGCGAAGCTGCTTTTTCTTTTTCTTCTCTAAATGACGTATTTCCCGTTTCAGGCGTTTCCGTTTCCGCTTGTTCTTTGGTTTTCGTTGTTTTAACAGTTTGACTTTTTTTCCAGTTCCCATAGACAAAACTATCAAAAACAAAGTAACTAATAAACAGAGGATAGCGGCAGACAAGACGCCGACAAATAACCAATCCAATACTCCCATGTTTTCCTATCCTCCTCTAGTGATTAGGCCTTCTTCCGCCCATTTTTTTTCTTTCTTTTTTGTAGTTGCTTCTTCTGCTCTTTCTTCTTGTTCACTATACGTACGATGAGGAAAATAATCAGTAGTAATAGAAAAACACCGCCAGCGATTAAAACAATCAGCAGCCAGTTAATACCTCTTTCTTGGATCTGCCCTACATCTTGACTATTAAATTTTTCAGCTTCTTCATCAGTAATTGTAAATTTCTGGTCCCACTCCCAACGGCCTCCCGCTTTTGTCGTTACCAAAATATGTGCGTTATAGTCGCCCGCAATCATCGCTTCCCCATTTAATGAAACCGGAAAGTCAAACATCGAATTAGGTGCCATCCGCATATCTGCCTTCTTCGTATCATAAACAACTTCCTCTGACCCAGCTTTCATGATTTGAACTTCCGTAGTCATATCATCTGTATATACAGGCTGAATATTGGAATAATTAACAAAAATAGCATTTCGACCATTGTTCAGTTCAGGATAGACCTTATTCAGCTTCATATCCGGATCAATCACTGTATCAGTTTCACTCAACAGCATACCAATGACATAGGCATACTTATTGACCACCATTCCATCTTCCCTTGGTGCATCTTCACCTTCAATTTCCTGCAGTTGGATTCCACCAGCAATCACTCCATCAAAACCTGCCTCCGGCATTTTGATTGCTAAATCTACCATGATACTACTCTCAGCAGGAATGGTTACTTTTTCAGGACCAGTCACGATTTTCTCGAAATCATACTTCAAGGACGCATCGTTTTCGAGTTCATTGGGACCATATTCAATAACACCATTACTATTTGTTTTAGCACCGCTGAGATTTACAGCTACATCAATCGGATTTTTCCAAGGATTGCGTAATTCAATCTGAACGGTTTGTTCCTGCCCCGGCGTCATCCGTAAGTCAAAGTAGCTGGCATCGCTATGTTGGTTCTCTGGGAGAAGACTTTCATAGGAAAATCCAGACGCACGCTGGGTTGTTGAGGTACTGCTTTCCTCTGCCCACACCCGTAATCCGCCAAATACCCCAAAACTGATTATGTATAAAAATGCTATTAATTGTGTGATTCTCTTTGTGTTCTTCATGTATGTATCCTTTCTTAAAGAGGAAACGAGGTCTGCCGGCAGTTTAACCGACAGCCTCATTCCAGCTTACTCTTTTACTTAATTATCTAGCGTCTTCGATTTTCCAAGTAACTTCTGCTTGGTATTCGCCGTCACGTAAAATAACAGCACCTGGAATTTCCAATTGAACAGATTTATCTGCATTTGTTCCTAAATCACCAAATTGGATGTCATGTGTACCGAAACCTTTTCCAGCTTCTTTGTTTGTCAACACTGTAGATTCAGCACCATAAGTTAAAGCAAAGTTCGCAATTGCACCTGTAGGCATTGTTGCACCGTTTGTAGCAGATACTAATTTAGCATTTGAGTAGTTCAATTTTGCATTTGCCATTACATGACCAGATGTGTGTGTGAACTGTTTAGAAATTTCTGCTTTGATTGTGTAGTGGTTTTCCAAACCATCTGTACGGTGGTCTTGGAATTTCACGTAGTTAGGCATAGAAATTGCTGCACCGCTGCCATCTGCGCCTTCGTTTGTTTTGTATACATCTGCATCATAAGTTTTCAGATTTCCGTGAGTTAGCAACTCATTTTGTTTGAAATCTAAATGGCTAACAAAGATGATTTTCAAATCTTCATCGGCTGAGTTTACTGGTCCAGGGATAACTGGTCCTGTTGTTCCCGGAGGTGTATTAGTAGTACCTGTGTTGTTCTTCGTGAAGACGATTTTACCTTTACCTGTGTAGTCTCCTGGTGCTGCTTTTGTTGCGCTTGGCACTACAACTGCAACGCCTGCTGCTGCGATTAGTGCAGCTCCGATTAATTTGTGTGAAGTTTTCATTTGTGTTTCCTCCTAATAATATGTGTGTGTTTTATTTATGGCAACTCAGATAATATCCAAGTTAACACCGTTTGGTATTGGACCGGATCTTTTTTCGTTTTCCCCGGTACGAAGAGTGTTACTGCGCTGTTCTCATAAATTGGCTGGCCGCCGAAATCCGCATCTGAAATGGGATTGCCGTCTTTATCCAGCCTTGGACTCAAGGTATCTGCCTGACCGCTCTGGTTCTCAATTGAAGCCCCAAACTCGAGTGACCAAGTACCTTCCCCTGTTCCTTTTTTCGCTTCAGCCAGCGTATAAGTCTGACCGATATTATCAATACGGATGACATCCTTGGAAACTGCTGGTCCATTGGCCAAATCAAAGGTAGAGTTTACCCAAGATTTATCCATGGAAATCACTGCTCCTGTCAATTCCTTATTGGTTGTCGTTTCATTTTTAAATTGTGTTTCCTGCCGCAGCTGTAGTGTCCAGCCAGCACCTGTTCCCCGATAATCGGACACTTGAACAAAGTTTCCTCTCGGACCAGTATCACTGTGGAAAAGCTGAGCATTCGCTGCATACGTTTGATCTTCTGAAGAAATCTTATTGTTCCAGAAATTCAGTTGAGGAACAAATTCAATTCTCAACAGTCCATCGGTGCTGGGACTAGGTCCCGGATCAACGATATTCCCTGGATTTTCTGGGTCCAATACATCTTTTCCATACTCCCCGTCAAACGAAATCGTTCCATCACCCTGCCAGTTGCTTTCTGCCGAAACAGCGGTTGTACCAAACAGCAAACTACTGAATAAAACGAAAGGGACAGCGTATAAACAATGTTTTTTCATCGGCTGCCCTCCTCTTTCTCTTTCCTGCGCTTCCACAAGAAGAAAATCAGTACCAGCAGCACGAGTGCTGCTCCGCTAATGCCTAGGCTTTTCTGAATCAGCTCACCTGTCGACGGATATTTTCCCGGCGGCTTAGTAACTGAACTGGACGGGGTGGTACTAGATGACGGTGTTGTACTTGATGATGACGGTTCTGTCGTACTAGACGGCTCTGTACTGTCCTCATAAAATCCAACATTTCCGTTCGTTTGAACCGCGCCGCCTTCAGCCGCTAGAACCGGCTGTGTAAACAGCGTGAATGCCAGAGCAAGGAAAGAGACAATAAGCAAATGAAACCAAGTATTCTTTTTCATTGTGTTCCTCCTCATCAATTGGCATCCTGCAGTGTCCAAAGAATCTCTGCTTGATACTCACCCATTGCTTGAACACGGCCAGCCGGGATTTGTAATTTGAACCCATCTCCAGCCTCTGACCAGTTATCACTAATAACGAAGTCGCCGGCGGTCCCTGAACTATCTCGATAGATTTCTTGAGGAGAGCCGTTTAACGTCAATTCCGGCCTACTGCCGTATTTGTAGCGAAGTGCTCCCGGCAAGGTCTTACTTGTATCAGTTTGATGTGTTAAATCTTGTGTTACTTCAACCATCAGCTTCCAGCTATCGCGTTGTGCCCGTGTATCTGTAACAACCAACGGTTCTGTATACTCTGCTTTATTTACACGAGTATCTGTATTATTACTTCTTACCCCGAAGTTCAAAACTGATGGGCCGGAAGTAATTTCCAGTACACCAGCGATTGTTCCCGGTGTTTCCACTTGTGCTGTAGCAGTAATTTCTTCGTAGGTCGGAGTAGGATTTACACCTGGTACAAATGGATTATTGCTTTCCCGCGGCGAATAACCTAATGCTGTTGCTTCATTTTTCAGCTTAAAGCCAACTGCATTTCGATTGATGACTGCATCAAACGTAATAACTGCTTCAGTAGAAGATGCTAAACTGCCAGCGTTCACTGTCAGTGTCCGCGTACCTTCGTCATACGTTACAGCACCAGCAGCTGGGTCAGTATTATTAATTTTTAGATTAGCTGTTGCCAGTTCAAAATTAATACCTGTTGGTAAGACATCTGTAATTGCAACGTCTTTCCATGTGGTGTCTAAAGTTGCTGCTTTGGTATTTCTAACAGTCAGCGTATAACGGACTACATCATTTACCTGAATACCAGAAGTAATTTCTGTCCCTTTTCGGTAGAATTTTTGTTCCTTTGTCAAACTTGACTCTGGAATAGAATCGCTCACAGTATATACTGTTGCTTTTGTGAATGTTGCATCCCGATAGGACAAATCATTTGGCGAAGGATTAATGTTTCCGTTTGCGCTATTCGTTGATGGTGCGGCTGGATCAAATGGCAGTTCTCCAGCCTGACCCGCTGCAACACCTGCATTATCCTGCAGATAAATGGTTACAGTGTCACCTGTATTTAGGTAAGCAGACAGATTATGTGTCCATTTGCCATCTGCACCAACTGTTCCAGCCGGAATCATTGTTCCCGCATTAGCAGTTGTTCCAGTAATTGTCAGGAAGACTTTCGCGCCTGCCTCCAGATTTTCAGCAATCAGCTGCTTCGTCGCATTTGTTATTTTGTCATCGACAACTTTTGCCGGTTCCGGCGGAGTTACATCGATGACTGTTGTTGACTTATCATCACCAGTCCACTTATTCGGTTCAGCTGGACCTCGTTCAGCATGTGCAGTAACCTGCTGTCCAGCTTTCTGGAAGTCCACAGGAACACTCGCATATCCATTGGCGTCCGTTAAGATTGGTCCATAATTGTTGCCGTAAGTGTCTGTAAAGTACACTGAGGCTTCTCCTTGACCCGCATATACCGGCACCAAAATCGTATTCCCGTCCTGATCATAGCCTGTCGGTCTTTCACCTAAATAAACACGAACCTTCAACGTTTTATCGGCATCCGTTGTTGGATTCCAGATAACCTCCGGCGGTGTATTTCGTCCAGCAATTCTTTTGACAACTGGCGGATTAAATTTCCCTAAGGTTGTTGCAAAGTTAGCATCAGTTGCTACAGGATATGGATTGGTATTAGCTGCTGCATACGTATCTGAGTTTTGGCTGTTCATTTTAAACCCGCCAACCTTCACATATTCCTCTGAAGCTAAGCCGTCAATATCAACATTGCTTGACCCGCCTGCAGCACCATTCCGCCATAAACTGATATCTGAATTGATGATCTCAAAGCTGTTACTGTTTCTTCCATTTGCAACAGATAATCCATTGTACATATTGACTGCTCGATAACTACCATTATTACTAGCTGTATTATTGGTCGAGTTTCGAATGTCAAACGATTTTGGACTGTCCAATACAAAAGAATTATTAGTAGAGCTTGCTTGTGTTTCAATTGTTCCCGTGTTAGTACCTGTTTTCCCATAAGCAAAGAAACTTGCTTCTGGTTCTACAATAAAAGTATTACGGTGCGTAATAGCATTATAGCCATCTGCAAACGGACCAGGTCCGCCTCCATAAGTTAAAACTGCACCAGTCCCTCTACTAATCAAGTTAAGCGTTGCATCTTTTTTCACTCGAACAGTAGAATCATAGGTGTCAAAACGCCAGGCATTTCCCTGCATATCGATGTTTAATGTTGCTCCTTCATCAATTACTGCGTCGCCGTAATCCCCATAAAACCCAGGATATGAAGCACCTGTTGTTACGTTTTTCAGGTAGACAAATGAATCTTTACCTATTGTCAACTCGCCAGTTGCTCCGGTTGTCTTCTTATCAATTCGGTCTACAAACCAGACAACTGAATAATTAGAGTATTCAGTAATCCCTCTAAATGAGGTACCTGGCTCAACAATCAGACTTCCTAAATAGAACGGCTCACCTGTCACACTTAAGGTTACTTTTCCTGCCAGGGTTACTTCTGCTTGATAGCCTACAACTGCACGAGCTACACCTGTATAAGTTGCATTGTTATCATCGATATCCGTATTGACATTAGTAAAACGGAAATACCAATTTCGAGAATATGGTGCATTGGCATTTTCTCCAGCAACTGTTGTATCTACACCAGGAGCACCAACAAAACCATAGGAATATCCATTTTCTGCACCAGGTTGTGCAATACTCAAATCCTTCAAATGAATCATTGACCGAGTTTGTTGGCTGCCGTCAGCTGCGGTTTCGGTAAAGCCAGTTGGCGCATCACTTGTACGCAGCATTTTAGAACCTGAAAGTGTTAAGCCGTACTCCTTTTTAGCTCCAGTCCCATCTACATAACCTCCATCAATCACGACAGATGCTTTACGGTATTCATCTGCGTTATCTCCGAAAATTGTTGTTGATACACCATCTACTGAAATATTCTCACTGGCAATGCTTGCAGTCAGCTTAATTTTAGTTACAGCATTGTTCTTATACGCACGAACAAATTCTGTCCAGTTAGATACATAAGCTATATTGGCATCAGGATTAAAGTTGCCTTTTGCAGCATAGTAGGCTGCATCAGCCAAATCTAATTCTGAATCTGTTGAAGGAACATACGCCATTGGCGCAACTTCCAAACTTTTAGAATATTCTTGTCTTTCAAAATCTTCCTGTGTGGGTGGTGTCATCAGATTTTCTGTTAAATCAACTGATGAATCTGCAAATGCCAGCTTTGCTTCAGCAAGCGTTGTTTGCTTACTACTTACTAGTTTTAAATCTGCAGAAGCCGCTTCCTCAGATTTTTCAACTAAGAATGTTGTTTCAAAAGCTTCAGTTCCTTTTTTAATTTCTAGTTTTTTACTGCCTTCATTGATTGTTGATACGATAAGCTCACCATCAAAAGATTTGGATAAACCTTCTTGAATCACTTCCTCGCTGACATCTTTCAACCCGCTATAATTCAGAACTAATTCCTCATCTACAGGATTTTGAACCTTCAGCGTGACTGACTTCGTCGTTTCAGAAACATCTGATACTTCAAAACCATATTCTTCTTCTGAAGCTTTTATATAAGAAGCTCTAAAGACTGAACCTACAATCAAAATCGCGGAAAGCAGCACTAACCAAAAATAAGACTTTTTTCCGATTTTCATTTATTCATCTCCTCTCCCGTAATATTTTTATGTACTTGTCTTAAAAGAAGTACATATTTATTTCAATCTCCTTCAAATCATTAGTGAGCAAAGATTTCATATTGTGTTATCGCCCGCTTCTATTTTGTTGGAAAATGAAATACCGTATGTGTGTCACCGTCACTCCTGATAATCAGACAAAGCCGCCATGACAATCCCCATTCATATCTTCGACTTTCCTAAAATAATCATTCTTTGATAACCAGCATGTAGCCTTTCGAACGAACTGTTTTAATATAGACGAAAGGAGTAGACTTTCCTTCAAGCTTTTCTCTTAAATGGAAAATTAAGTTAGCAACTTTGTAATTGCTGTTTTTTTCATCGAATTCTCCATCCCAGACCTCTTCATACAGCTCTTTATAAGTAACAGCAGAGTTGATGTATTTATATAAGGTTTCCATCGCATGGTATTCTAAGCGTGTTAAAGGAATTTCTCCCTTACCTTTTACATTAATGCTGAAGTTTCGAGGAATCAGCTCTAGTGTTTTATCACTAGTCGGAGTAACAGATACTGATTTTTCAGTGCGTTTTCCCTCATTATTATCAGGATGTTCTTGTTTCCTATATAAGCTATTTGTAATGGTCAAGCGAAATTCTTCACTATCAGAGTCCTCAGGTATAATTCCTACCGCTCCCAACTGCAGGTAGACAGAGCGCATAATTTTAGCAGAATCAGATGAAAAAACCCAAACGAAAATCCCTGAATATTCTTTAAGCTTTAACAGTAAACTGCAAGTATTACTTACGTCTTCTGCCGGGTTCTCTCTAATTACGACTGCATCCAGACTATTGATATATGTATTAAAGTTTTCATCTGTCAAAGAAACAACGTTTATTTGATTCTTCTTAAGATTTTCTACATACTTATCTGATATATCCGCTGATAACGTTATTACTCCTAAATTCATAGGATTTTCCCCCTTCATTCAATTTACATCGCTCGTTTTTCTACAGATTTCTGTTTTCTTGAAATCCAATAGATTTATGTATTAAAAGTATTAAGTTTGAGAAACTAATTAAAAACATTGAATTTATACAGGTTAAAGACGCTTTTTTTGAAGCGACGGCTTAAATGACGGCTTAATATTTTCAACTAAATATGGATATAGCTGCCTTAAATTGTTGATAAATAGGGAGGAAAATCATTGAATATTTGTGACGGCATTTGCGACGGCTTAAACTGTTTATAAATTTCTGTTTTTTTTTTAAAAGGCTAGTTATACCTGTTGATTGTATGAAAAAAATTACTATTCATTGTTTTTTTATCATTTTTTTGCGAAAAAAATTAAAAAATTGATAAAAAACTAGCTAGACTATTCTTTGTTTTTAATTTAGAATTAACCAAGAAATGAATTTGATTTATTTTTTTGTATTTAAAATAAAAAAAGTTTCTCAAACTTAATACTTTTGAGAAATCTTTTTTTACTACAACAGCATGAATTCTTACGTTCATATATATTTTCGCTGAAAGAGTTTTGATTTTATTTTGTTCATGAAGACAAATTAACCATCATTAAACAAAAATAAATACTTCTTCACACGTTATCTTTTTTTCATCGTCTTATTTTTTTTAAAAAACAGTGAGATTTTTATTTTTGTTTTCACTTTTTTATTAAAAAATAATTTTATATTCAGTTTTTTAAACTTCTAACTAAAAAAACATCGGAAATAACGACTTTTGTCGTTTTCCGATGTTTTTCTATCGTATATATTCTTATTTATAGTAACTGATTTAAGCTTTTACAATCTAGAAAGCTATAATTCTTAAAAAACTCAGCTAATTTAATCAACACAGTCTGATTCTTACCTTTTAAATCGTTTTCTATCTGTAGAACGAGTAAAGGTTCATGGAGACTCATGCGAAGTAGAAACCACCCTGAGCCATACTTTTCTAAAACATCCACTCTAATTCCTTCATAATTCTCCTGATCAATAGCAAATCCTGCTGTGTTCTTGGCAAAAACCTGCATGTCGTAAATCACTTGGTTTCCATAAGTCTGAACATCTTCTGTCTGAATCTTAAAGCGCAGCTCTTGAGTCTCCACAGGTTGCTTTAAGGTCCCTATCAAGTCGCTCAGTGTCTTTCCTTCCTGCTTTAATCTCGGCAACAGCATCAGCAGCTTAGCGATGACATAGGCCCCGTCATCCAGATTGTAGTTCTCTTTAAACGCTGCATGACCACTAGTCTCTATTGCTAGTGGCGTTTCTATCCCTTCGCTGTTCAGTTCAAGCATCTTGTTAATAACATTGCGGTAGCCGGAAATATAGCGTACCTGTTTTCCGCTTTTTTCTTCAATAAATGTCTTCAAATGGCTGGAGGTCGGTGAGTTAGTGACAATATTGCTGCCTGGGTATTCTTCCAACACAATGGTTGCCAGCAGTGCAATTAAATTATTTCGATTAATGACTTCTCCACTTCCGTCAACAACTGCTGAACGATCGACATCTGTGTCAAAGATTACGCCTAAGTCTGCTTGATTATCCAGTACTGCCTGACGAATGCTTGCCATGGCTTCCTTATTATCAGGATTGGGGATATGATTTGGAAATGTTCCATCTGGTTCTAAAAACTGCGAACCCGAAATATCAGCTCCCAGTTCAGCTAATACTTGTTCTGCAAAAAATCCGCCAGCACCATTGCCGGCATCTACAACAATCCGAAAGCCTGCTAGCGGCTTAGCTTCCTCTGTTTTCATCCCTTTGCGAATTTTCAGCACCATATCCTTCGCATAGGTTTGGATAATCTCAGTTTTTTCTATTTTACCTGTTTCTTCTATTAAAGGCTGCTCACTGTGTTCAACAATATAAGCGATATCTTCTTTTTCTGCCCCGCCACTTCTTGTAAATAGCTTTAAGCCGTTAAAATAGTAAGGTAAGTGGCTAGCCGTAATCATAATTGCTGCATCGCAGTCATACTGAGGAAATTGTGTTGCCATAAACATTGCTGGCGTAGTAGCTAGTCCCAGGTCCAGCACTTGTATACCATGACAGACAAACGAGTCACTCAATGCCTGTTTCAAGATATCTGCAGTAATCCGGCTGTCATGACCAATCCCGATTTTTAATTGACCTGCTTCCTGTTTTTCTCGAAGCTCCTTCTTATCCCTTAACCAATGAATCATACCTACTCCGATTTTTTTCACTTGTTCAGGGGTTAAATTCGCCTGATATTCTTCTGTACTTACTGCAATCCCTCGAAAATCAGACCCATTTTGCAGCGCTTTCAAATCCATGTAGCAAAACTCCCTTCATTTGTTTGGTTATTGTTAAACTCTTTTATTCGTTTCTCATCATTGCTTCCAGCCGCTGAACAAGTATCTGTGCTTCCTGCTCTGACCTAGTAATGATAATAATCGTATCTACTCCTGCAACAGTTCCGGCCACTTCACTATAGTTCACCTCATCAAGAAGATTGGTTACCACATCCGCTCTGCCCATATCTGTGCTAACGATAACTGTAAACTGAACTCTTTCAATACGGATAACAGAATCCTTGACTGATTCCTTTAGCTTGCTTTCTAAGCTTTCCGTTTTCACCTGTGAAAAGATGGCATATTTTACTTTTCCATCTGAATCATGGGTTTTAACAATGCTCATTTCTCTAACATCTCTAGAGACGGTCGCCTGAGTCGCCTTAACGCCGGCAGCCTTCAAACGTTCAATTAGCTCTTCTTGTGTCTCTATTTCATTCTCAGTAATAATCTGACGAATCAAACGCTGACGATCTACTTTTTTCATGTTGCAACGCCCCTGTTTAGTATTTTCTTACATTATAACGAAAGTCTTAAAAAAAATCAGTTCTTTTTGGTAAATTTTACTCTTTTTACAGAAATGGATAAAAGTAAAGAACTGGAACAAGAGGTTCCAGTTCTTTACTTGTGCTCTGCCGCTGCTCCATATTTCAAATAATGGAGAGCGGGTATCGTCTAATCAACATGGTAGCTAGAGTACTCTGCTGATGAAGCAAAAAGCTATTCTTTAATCATTTGGTGCTTCACTAAATAATCATGGGCTACCTTTTGCGGGTCATGTCCTTCTACGTTTACTTGGTAGTTCATCTCACTCATTTCTTCTTCTGTGATTTTATCAGTCAGCGGAGACAGCCATTCTTCCAGTTCAGGATATTCCTTTAGCGTCTCTTCCCTCAGCAACGGAGCTCCCTGATAGGGAGGAAACAGCTGCTTGTTATCTTCCAAAGTAACCAAATCATATTGTTTCAGCTCACTGTCAGTGGAATAAGCATCCACAATATTCACATCACCATTATTGATTGCCTGATAGCGCAGAGAAGGCTCCATCGACTGAACCTCCATTGTCAATCCATAGACGCTTTGAAGTCCCTTATATCCGTCTTCACGGTCAATAAACTCAAGAGTAAAGCCTGCCTTTAGCTGTCCGCTGACCTTTTTCAAATCTTCTATCGTCTTCAAGCCGTTTTCTTCAGCAAAGCTTCTCTTAACAGCTACTGCATAAGTATTTTGATACTTCATCGGTGCCAAATAAGCCAGTTTGTCCTGTTTTGCGATTTCTTCTTTTGCATACGTATAGACCTTCTTCGGATCATTAGATGTATTTGTATTTTCCGGTAAAAATGTTTCCAGTACTGTACCAGTAAATTCAGGATAAATATCAATTTCACCAGATTTTAACGCATTATATAGGAACGTCGTTTTTCCGAAATTCGGTTTTAGCTCTACATGGACATCACTATTTTCTTCAATTAATTCTTTATACATGTTGATGATAATATCAGGTTCAGCACCTAATTTTCCTGCAATAGTTATTGTTTGCTGCTGACCGCCGGCATTAGAATAAATAAATGAACCTCCTAGCAGTGCAAATAATAGCACAAAGGAACCGACAATTCTTTTCACGCTGGACTTTTCCAACAGATGAATTCCGTAATTGAACAGCACTGCCAGAACCGCAGAAGATATTGCCCCAATCAGAATCAGCGAAACATTGTTTCGGTCAATCCCCAGAAGGATGAAGGTTCCCAAACCGCCGGCACCAATCAATGCCGCCAAGGTGGCCGTCCCAATAATCATTACCGCGGCTGTCCGAATCCCTGAAACAATATACGGCAGCGCCAACTGCAATTCAAATTTTATCAGCTTCTCTTTTTTGGTCATTCCAAAGGCTTCTGCCGCTTCTTCTAGAGAAGGGTCAATTTCCGTTAATCCTGTATACGTATTCTGGAGTACCGGAAACAACGCATAGATTACCAGTGCAATGATTGCCGGAGGAGTGCCGATACCAATCAAAGGAATTAGCAGACCTAAAAGAGCTAATGAAGGAATTGTTTGAAAGATTCCAGTAATCTGCAAAATAACTTCTGCAATTTTTTTGTATTTAGTCAGTAAAATTGCCAAAGGTATGGCAATCAAGATAGCAATTAACAAGGATAACAGCGATAGCTGAATATGCTCCAACAATGACTGGAGATACTGATCTTTACGGGATACGAATGTTTCAATCAAATTATTCATCTACCTGCTCACCTGCCTTCAGCCGTTTTTCAAGAAATGCAACAATTGTGTCGGAGGTAACTGCGCCAAGCACTGTTTGATCATTTTTCACAATCAGCCTGCCTTCAACAGCAAGCAGCTCAATTACATCAGTTAAGCTGGTGGCTCCATCAATTTGGCGGACACCAGAATTTCCGGCTGCTTCCAGCAAGCCCATCTCATGTAAATCTGTCGCATTGTAATCAGCTAGTCCCAATGTTCCGTTTTGGAAAAATTGTGCTACAAACTCATTTTCAGGCGCTTTTCTAATTTGTTCAGGCGTATCTACTTGAACAATCTTTCCATCCTTCATGATACAGATTCGATCGCCCAGCAGCATCGCTTCATTCATGTCATGGGTGACAAAAATAATGGTGCTAGCCAGTTCTTTATGCAGCTCCTTAATCAACAGCTGCAGCTGGCTTTTGGAAATGGGGTCCAGTGCACTAAAAGGTTCATCCATCAATATAATATCCGGCTTCGCTGCAATAGCACGTAAAATACCGATACGCTGCTGTTCTCCACCTGAAAGTTCTGCCGGTTTCCTATTCATATATTCTTCAGGAGGCAGTCCTACCTTTTCAAGGAGCTCCTTCGTCCGCTGCCGGCGCTCTTCTTTTTTCCATGCTTTTAGTTCAGGAATCAGTTCAATATTTTCAGCAACTGTCATATTAGGAAATAGAGCAATTTGCTGCAGCACGTAGCCAATACGCAGACGCAGCTCTCTTAAATCATAATCAATCAGCCGTTTTCCTTCAAAATAAATATTCCCATCTGTGGGTTCAATCAGTCGATTAAGCATTTTTAATGTTGTTGTTTTCCCGCTGCCGCTTGGTCCTACCAGGACAAAAAATTCACCGTCTTCAATAGACAGATTGTATTCTGTCAAAACCTGCTGACTACTGTATTCCTTTGATACCTGTTGAAATTCAATCATTCTTCCACCTCTTTTTTCAAAATCAGCTACTATACATTATTTAAGTATACGGCATCCTTTTTCATCTTACGAATATCTTGTTTTTAAAAAAAGAACGTACGTTCTTTTAATGGTCATTTCATTCTAACATTTGTACACAGTAGGATGTCAACCCTGAATTTTAATTTTTTTTTAGGTTATACTATATAAGTACACTGAAAAATAAAGGAGGAGGATACATGCGAAAATCTTTTCAAGATGTATTAATGGCCATTGCGCCTATGACACTGCTGATTATTATCCTGACCTTTGCTTTTGCCCCTTTACCGTGGGAAGATCTGGTCGTTTTTCTGATTGGTGCAGGTATTATGATTATTGGAATGGCACTATTTTTATTTGGAGCCGATCATTCTATGATGGCCGTTGGCGAATTGGTCGGAAAGTTTATGGTTAAGAAGCGAAAGTTGTGGATTATTGTCGGACTCGGCTTTGTCATTGGAATTGTTATCACAATCGCAGAACCATCCGTTCAGGTATTAGGACAACAGGTTAACGAAATTTCAGACGGAGCAATCTCACGCTCCCTGATATTAGCGGTTGTTAGTGTAGGAACAGGAATTTTCCTTGCACTGGCTCTACTACGGGTTGTTTTCAAATTTTCTTATTATAAAATGATGCTGATTGGCTATCTATTTGTTCTAATCGCTTCATTCTTCACCAGTCCGGAATTTATGCCGATTGCCTTTGATTCAGGCGGTGTTACAACCGGGCCCATCACTGTCCCGTTCATTCTTTCCCTAGCTATTGGCGTTACCTCTATGATTAAACAGAAACCACATGAGAATGACAGCTTTGGTATGGTGGGTGTCGCTTCATTAGGTCCCATTCTAGCTGTTATGGCTTTGGGGGTGATCTTCCGATGACGATTATCGAACGCCTATTTACAGGGCTGGATACAGTTATTTGGGAAGTACTGATGGCTGTATCGCCTATCATCATCATTTTTGTAGTATTGAACTTCACTAGTTTCAAACTGCGTAAAAAGCGTTTCGCTAAAATTATGATTGGTTTTCTAATTACGATTGTCGGACTTATTTTGTTCCTTCATGGCGTCAACATCGCATACGTACCTGTTGGACGACATTTAGGAGCATCCTTAGCTGCTTTAGACTACAACTATATTTTGATTCCTCTGGGCTTTTTCATGGGGTTCTTAGTTGGTTTTGCGGAACCGGCTATTCATGTGATGGTAAAAGAGATTGAGAATATCAGCGAGGGGCGAATTCGTAGCAAAATCATGCTGCTGTTTGTTTCCTTCGGCGTCGGTGCAGCCGTTGGTTTGTCTATGTGGCGTCTATTGGCTGGATTTTCTCTCTATTACTTTTTAATTCCAGGTTATATTTTAGTCTTTCTTTTGGGACGCAAAGTGGATAAAATGTTCTTAGCGATGGCCTTTGATAATGGGGGCGTGGCAACTGGACCTATGTGTTCTACGTTTATTTTGTCAATGTGTGTCGCAATCGCCTCTCAGATAGAAGGTCGAGATCCACTGGTTGACGGTTTTGGCGTGGTGGCAATGATTGCTCTGGCACCTATCTTGTCAACACTGGTTTTAGGGTATATTTACAAGAAAAAAGATGACCGTGACCATCAACTGAGACTGGAACGGCAAAGATTAGCAGAAGAAGAGGGGTAGTATAATGAAAAAATTAGTTGCTTTGAATCTTGAACTGATTGTCACGATTGTTGACGGAGGTAATGGTTCTGATGTCATCGACATCACTAAAGAAGCTGGCGCTACAGGAGGAACGATTCTCCATGGACGCGGTGCAGGTGTTCATGACGCCGGACGCTTTTTAGGTATTGATATTGAACCGGAAAAGGATATTGTTCTAACCCTGGTTCCCGAAGCGATGACCAACAAGGTATTAGATGCACTGAGTGTAGAGATGAAAATTTGTCAGCCTGGAAATGGGATTGCTTTTGTTGTTGATCTTGATAAAGTTATCGGAATTTCAAAAATTGCTGAATACAGTAAAGTTGTTGAACTGGACAATCTGCTGGATGAGGACAAAAAATAGCAGCTTAACAAATGCAGTATACAGTTTCAGCCACTTCTTGTGACGGCTGAATTCAGGAAGTCAAGATGAGATTGGGACAAGCTCTGCTGTTTCTCTCTAATTAAACAAAAGAACTGTTCGATACTTAGTTATCCCAGGTTTATCTTGATTTCTTTCATTCTATGGATAGTCTAAAAAAACAGCTGCTCCGTTAAGCGGAGCAGCTGTTTTTTGATTGGAGCTCATTAAAACTATCCATTTGGCGGTTTCAGTTAGATAACAGATAACGGCTGATCAGAAAGCTGAAATACTCTCTTATTCGAACCCTTAGGGAACGATATTCAATAAAGACAATTTTTACAAAAAAAAAGTTTTTATCCCGCTCTATTACCTTTAAATTCAACCCTTGGATTCGACAATAATTTTTTATGTACTTAAATACTTTGTTAAAGCCCTGCTCATTCAAATACTTAGCATCAATCCGCAGTATTGAAAATAAGTTATTGGATGCCAAACAAATGTAGCCGTCTCCGATAACTTCAGGGTCATCTAATTCTTTTGAAAGATAGTTGTCAAACTGCATATCTAGAATCCTTAACGCCTGCTGTAATGCTTTTTTCTCTCTTTCCTGAATATCATTTTTTATAGTTACTACCTTATTCTTAATCATGATTCGTTTAATAACCTTTCTTATTATCCAGATCTGAACATTAGCTATTAGTTTTTAGAGCCATTCCATATCTTGACAAAAATACTAGTCTATCTTTGACAGATACTTTAAATCTATTACATCTATTCTACGTTTTCAATCATAATGAATGTTTTTTAATTAATAAAATAGATAAATAAAACACAGTCATTAACTGACAAAATGATTAGAAGATAACCAGAATATTTTAAATAAACGTTATATAATTCAGCAAAACGCTACTATCCTTTCTCATACTTAACTTTTTACTGGCTTTAGAAAAAATCACAGTCTACATACCAAGCTCCTGAATTTGAATTTCTTGCAAAATAGAGACGCCCATTACTGACAATATTTAAATTAGCTTTTTCGTCGGAAGATATCTGAAAAGCAAAATCAAAGCCCTCGGGAAAACCTAAATGTCCTTGTATATAAGAACCGTAGCCGCCAACTTTTGTTTCATAATGATGCACTGCTATATCTTCTTCGTAATCAACTTCTTCTTGCTCTTCCAATAATAAAATTTCATCAGAAATATCAGTTGGTATATCAGCAGAATCCCACATAGGACGATCCTCTTCTACTAAATGAACAGACATTGGACAGGGCTTGATAAATGAATCTTCATTTTTATAATCAGTAAAAATCAACTTATTTAAGTATGCATATTCGCGAATACAAAAATAACTTATTAAATTCTCTCCAACTGGTTTAAAATTTAAAGAAATAAATACTGAAATCAGTTTAACTGCTTTCAGCGAGTCTGGTACATAGGGCAGTGCCTCGAGATTAATTTGCAGTAACGGAATCATTTTTATACCATTTTCATCCACCGGCAGCTGCTCCTGCTGTAAAGAATAAGGTACCGCACCTATCCAATGCTCTTCCAGCAAGTGTGTAGGTCTGAAGCCTCCCGTCTTGAACACCACAGCTTTTTTATTTAATTTTATTCTTATCTCTTCTACATTCATCTGTTTTAACCTCCTAATTCTTAATGAGAACCCAGCTAATATGTCCCTCTCCAAAAAAGATTAAAATGATATTTCTATTTTCTGTGTTTATCAGCGAGAAAAAACCAGGTATCGCACTTATAAATATGACCTCTGACAATTTCAAAGCTTCGCTTGTACAAACTACGTTACTTTCTCTATCAAAAGCAAGCTGTTGTCTCCCGAAGGATCTCCCTTCCTCTACAGCCATTGCTCCCCTATTTTCCGGATTATTTGAGCTTTATCCACGCAGCCACTATACTATCATTATAACAAGAAAGGAGAATATCTATGGCTATTTTAGAAGAGTACCTTAGCAAAATTGATCAGCCAAAAGAACGAGCTACAATGACTGTTCTTTTGGCTTGGATTACAAAGCAGTACCCAAGCCTGGTTCCTGTCATAAAATGGAATCAGCCAATGTTTACAGACCACGGAACCTTTATTATTGGATTCAGTATCTCTAAAAAACATTTTTCTATTTCTCCAGAAGTGAAAACCTTGAAGCAATTTAAAGAAGAAATTGAACAAGCTGGTTATGACCATACTGAAAATATCATTAGAGTCAACTGGGCTCAGGATATCAATTATGACTTATTAAAAAAATTGATTGATTTTAATATAGCTGACAAAGCAGACTTTACCAAGTTTTGGAGATAGCGTTCGCGACAGAAGAAAGTTGCTTTCAAAGCTAAAGTGTCCTGCATTTACTCCAAATCTGTTTTTTTAGATTCTTTATGTATAAATAACAGATTAAGCGTCAAATGAACAATCACTGGAATCATTTAAATAAAACAGAGAGCACGGACATAAATACATGTCCGACTCTCTGTTTTCGCTAATTTTCGAATAAATAATACTATGGAAACACTCGTCAGTATCCCACAGCGGCAAGTAACCGCAGAAACACATAGCCCAGCCTTTCAAATGATTTACTTGGAACCGCAATAAACCTCCAAATGCTGCGGAAGTACCTTAAAATGCAGGGGTAGCTCAGGTCCTTCATCTCCATCTACACTGGGATGCAGTTCAACTTCTTCTTTTACAAATAGACTACCTTCTGTAAAAGGCTGATAGCCAATTGTTTCACTAGTATGGTCAATCCCCTTTAAAATATCCGGTACACTTTTGATTGTGTCTGTAATTGTCTGATCTTTCAAATAAAGCAGATAAAGCTTACCGTCATTCGGCTTCGCTTCTGGCACAACACGTTCATAACCCCCAACTGTCTGGGTTAAAACAACGACAACCGTACTGCTTTCAATTAATTTCTTTTCACCGTCTATTTCCAATGAAAAATGATAGCTGTCATTATTTAGAACCTGCTTAAAGCCTGAAATGAAATAAGCCAATTTTCCAAGCTTCGTCTTTTCTTCAACATCTACATCACTGATTGCTTCTGGAATACTGCCGGCAGCAACAATATTGGTAAAATAGACATCATTGACCTTGCCAACATCTAATTGGATTCTATTTTTCAGATTTAGCTCTTTAATTGCTTCCTCCGGTTCCATCGAAATATTTAAAGAACGGGCTAAGTCATTTACTGTCCCTAAAGGAAAGAAACCGAACTTTGGCCGATAATCTTGTTCAGCTAAACCATTGATTACCTCATTCACGGTTCCATCACCACCCATGGCAAACACACTATCCGCTTTTTCCAGAACTGCCTGTCTGGCAAATTCCGTTGCGTCGCCGCTTCCTTCTGTATGCTGTACCTCAACATGATCAAACAAACTCGTCAGCTTCTCATAAGCCAATTGTTCATATTTCTTCGCCTCTTCATTACCAGAACTGGGATTTACAATTAATACAGCTTTTTTCATTTTCACACTCTCCATTTCTGTCTCTAGCTATTTTCAGTATAGCAGGAAGCAGAATGTTTCATGAATGAATATGCTTGAATTTTTGTGAGCTAAACATCCATTTTCTTCTAGATTGAATACCATATTTCTAATTGCTACATCGAATAAATGATGATACCATCAGAAGCATTAGAAGAAAATGAACTGAGACTAGAGAAACCTAAGCTATCTCAAATACAGAGCTGTATTTGAGATATTAAAAAACAACAAAGGATGAACTGATGAAAAAGAAGGAATTTATCGTACAGGATTTATTGAGCAAAATTTATCAAGATCATTTCGAGAGTGGTAAACTACCGAATCAGCGGACGCTTGCAGCTACTTATCAGGTTTCCCGTTTTACTATTCAGGAGGCTATTAAAAATCTGCAGGAAATTGGCGTAGTTTATACTGTGCAAGGTTCAGGAATTTATATTCAGGAACGCTTGAAGAAAAATCCGTTAATTTTTAATTCATTAACTAGAACACCTTATGACCGCATTAGCTCCAAGCTGCTTTCTCTTGAAAAGCGATTATCTACATCAGAAGAAGAACAAATATTTCAATTAGAGGAAACACAAGAAATCTGGGTGTTCGAAAGGGCTCGTATTGTCGACTATTCTTTTGAACAAATTGAGCTGTCAAAAATGCCGGCAGCTTTATTTCCTGACCTTTCAAGAAAACATGTAGAGCATTCCATTCAGGAATATGTGGAAAAGAAAGGTTTTCGCATCTCTCACTACATCACCAGCTATACACCGACAACTATTTCACGAAATCAGTCTGAGCTTTTACTATGTAAAAAAGGAACGCCGGCTATGCTGATTCAAAACCGCTGTCTGTTGGAGGACGGGCGTGTCTTCGAATATAGCGAGATTACTGCCATTGATTACACCTGTACTTATATCCGACCCTTTGACAGAGAAATTCATGAAGCAAGAAACAGCTGAGCCCGGTAATGACTCAGCTGTCTCTTCATTTTATTTACGGCGTCACAATCGTTCCATCCGGCGTGCGGCTCTGTGTCCATTCATGGGGACGATACTCCGCAGGATAATCCAGCGCTGCTGCCTCATCAAAAGAAACACCAATACCTGCTTCTTCGATTGGGTAGAAATAGCCTTTCTTAGCTGCAGGTGTCTTATCAAACAAACGCAGCGTGTTTTCAGGAACCGGAATATTTTCCTGTATTGCAGCATTATGAAGATGGATGTTCAAGTGCGTATTAACCGCCAACCCTACCGGAGTAATATCTGACGGTGTATGCCAAGCCATCCGAACACCCATCGCTTCACAAAAATGAGCTAGTTTTATTGCCGGGGTGATACCGCCTATCTGGGATACATGGACTCGCATAAAATCAATTTGGCGGTTGATAATCAGCTGCTTCCACTCCATCGGATTATTAAAGAGCTCGCCTGATGCAATCGGAGTGGTCGACTGACTGCGCAGCTGGGACAGCCATTCATTTTGAGTAGGCGGAAGAATGTCCTCCAGAAAGAATAATTGATATTCTTCAGCTGCCTTAGCAAACTGCAATGCCTGATTTGGGTGAAGACGTTCATGAACATCATGAAGCATCTGAAAGCTGTTTCCATAAGTCTCTCTGACTGCCTGGAACATTTTCAAAGTAGTATCCATATACTGCTGCTGATCAAAGTAGGAGCCTGACAGCGGACTGTCCGGCGTGTTCAACCTAGTCGGGCTGCCACCATAAAAGCCCAGCTGGCAGCGGATATATTGATACCCCTCCTGACGTATACGATTAATCTCTTCAAAAAGCGCCGGCAAATCCTCTGCAACAGCATGTGTATATGCTGGAATTGCTGTCCGTGCCTTTCCACCCAGCAGCTGGTATAGAGGCATTTCTGCCAGCTTTCCTTTAATATCCCACAAAGCCATGTCAACTCCGGAAATTGCATTATTGATAACCGGTCCATTGCGCCAATATGCGTTAACATGCATCACCTGCCACAGGTCTTCAATCTCATTGGCATCTCGTCCAATCAACAGGGGCTTCAAATACTCATCAATCATTGTTTTCACAGCCAGCGGACGAAACTGGAAGGTTGCACAGCCTAATCCGTGGATATCTTTATTGGTCTCAAGTTTTACAACAACAAGATTATGCCGGTCTGGTTTAATTGCAAAGCTTTTTACATCCGTAATAATTGTTGGTGTCATTTATCATCATCCTTGTCATCGTGTTTGTCTTACAGAAGCTATTGAACCACGCAGAAACAGCCTTTGTCAATTTGGACTGAATAATGTCCTGAAAACAACATAAAAACAGTCCAATTCACAATAAAACCAACCATAAACGCCTTTAAATAAGCATTTTTATACAATGAACTGTTTTTTAGGACTGGTTTTCAAAAATTAAATTCCATGCTATCATCAAATTTGTAAACGGAATCAATCGGCCGAAAGAAATCTAGTAAAAAGGATGATTAGATGAAATATGAACAAGCCATTACTCAAATAATTCAAGGGGTCGGCGGAAAAGAAAACATCAACAATGCTTGGCACTGTATGACTCGCCTCCGCTTCAATCTGAAAGACAAAGAAAAAATTGATTATGCCGCTCTGGAAAAAATTTCTGGTGTGGTTGGTACAAAATATCAAAGCGATCAGCTTCAAATTGTGATTGGCACAGCTGTTGCTGACTACTATCAGACTCTAGCCAAAATACTGGGCTTAGATAGCGAGCGGCAAGAAACAGCTAATGGTGAAAAAAAGGGACTAGTATCTCTGTTTATGGATACAGTCTCCGGTGTTTTCGGACCAATTGTTCCAGCTATCGCTGGTGCAGGTATGATTAAAGGGCTGATTGCTGGTTTAGCTGCACTTAATCTAATTTCAGCAGAATCACCTACTTACATCGTCATCAACATGTTAGCCAGTGGTGTTTTCACCTTTCTACCTTTTTTTGTAGCTGCTTCAGCTGCTAAGATTTTTAGAACAAATCAATACTTGGCTATTGCCATTGCTGCGACGCTTCAATTTCCAACGATGACTGAAGCATTGACGCAGGGAGATGTCTCCCAATTCCTTGTTTTTGGTTTTTTGCCTGTACCTGTTTTCAATTACGCTGGAACTGTAATCCCCATTATTTTTTCGATCTTATGTCTAAGTTATATCTATCGTTGGGTGGATAAAATATTGCCGGAAGTCCTTCGGACAGTTTTTACTCCTACACTCTCTCTTTTTGTTTCCGGATTGCTGGCACTCGTTGTTATTGGACCAGCCGGCATTCATTTAGGCAATCTTTTAGCTGACGGCGTCAGCTGGTTATTCTCCATTTCGCCAGTTCTTGCCGGAATCATTGTAGGTGCAATTCGCCCAATTGCCATTTTAACAGGTCTTCACCATGCAATGACGCCTATCGCCTTACAGAATTTTGCGAATCAAGGCTACGATATGCTGATGCCCATGATGTTTATGGCAAATATGGCAATCACAGGAGCTGCTGCGGCAATGTATACTAAAGTAAAATCCAAAGAAGAAAAATCAATTATTATTTCTTCTGCAGTATCTGGTTTATTAGGAATTACAGAGCCGGCCTTGTTTGGTGTTTTAACCAAGTATAAAAAAGCGTTTTTTGCAGCAACTATCGGCAGTTCCGTTGCTTCAGCATTTATCAGCTTCTTTGGCGTTCGAATTTACGGCTACATTTTATCCAGTATTTTCAGCCTGCCGGCATATATTGGAGAATATTTCATTTTTGCTGTATTAGGGATTGTGATTGCTTTGGGCACTTCTTTTGCCATCGCTTACTTCCTAGTACCGAAAGAAGCTGCTGACAACGGCAGCTTCACTAATGAAATTGAGTTGACTGCTGTTACAGATGGTCAGTACATTCCTTTAGAAGATGTTAATGATTCTGTTTTTTCAAGTAAAATGGTCGGCGACGGCTATGCCATGAAGTCTCTTTCAGGGGAAGTTTTCTCACCAGTTACTGGAAAAGTAACGTCCATCTTCCCAACTAAACACGCCATAGGTATTACCACAGATAATGGTCTTGACGTTCTGATTCATATGGGAATTGACACAGTCAGCCTAAACGGCAATGGCTTTCAGCTTTTCGTCACAGAAGGACAGCATGTAGCTGCCAACACAAAAATTGCCTATATGGATTTAGATATCCTGAATAAGAAAGCGAAGGATACCTCAATTATTGTTGTCGTAACCAACATGGACAAAGTCGCCCGTTTTGCTGGAGATTATCAGCTTGAAGGCCACCATCAGCCTGGTGCTCCGATGGAAAAGGTTGTTCTTATCTAAAAATAGGTATTGAAAATTTATACTCAATCAAAAAGGTCTCAGCGAACATGTTGCAATTCGCTGGGACCTTTTTAGATAATAATGGATTAGCTCTGTCGGCTCTTTCGTATATTTTTTATTCTAGTTACACTTCTCAAAAATTGTGTTCATAATTGGACTGCTTTGCTTAAATAACATGCCCTTTTCCGTACGCTATTTTGCCAGACGATACATTGCATCGGCATAAATTGCTGCTGCCCGGAACAAATCGTCCAGTTCCATAAATTCATTTGCCTGATGCATAGTATCAGTGTAGCCAGGGAACATCGCGCCATAGGCTACCCCGCGCTTCAGTAAACGGCCATATGTTCCGCCGCCAATAATCTTTTCTGAGCCTTTTTCTCCTGTATGATCTTCATAAACCTTCAACAGCGTTTCTACCAACGGATCGTCCACAGGAACATAATGAGGCTCTTGATTACGGTCATCCTGAACGATTTCAACACCGTCAACTCCAATTGATTGCTGCACACCGGATTTCAACTCTTCCACAGTTGTCCCTTTAGGATAGCGGAAGTTCAAGCTAATCTTGTTGCCTTCCGTGCTTTCTTCTTCAAAAACAAACAAGCCAGCGTTCATTGTCAGACGGCCCATCTTCTCATCCTCATAGGCTACTCCTAATTTTTCTCCATAAAAATCTTCATGGATGTGTGCTGCTGTATTAAGGAATGTTTTTCCATCACCTGCAAAATCATAGTCATTTAAAAATACAGCTAAAAAGGTTGCCGCATTAATTCCAGACTGAGGACTTGCCCCATGAGCACCTTTACCAACAATTGTAAGCCCAGCTGTATTTCCAGCTGCTGTAAATGAACCGCTAATCGGCTGTTTGTCAACAAACGCTTCAAATGCTTCTTTCATAGCAATCAACTCTTCAGCTGTTTCAGTTAAAATTGCCGCTTCAGCTGTTCCTGGAACCATGTTTATCCGTAAACCAGAATGGAAGCTGACCAGTTTCGTTTTTCCAGTATTGGAACCATTGAAATGCGCATACAAGGTTGCATTACCTTTTTCGCCATTGATAATTGGAAATTCAGCATCTGGAGAAAAACCAAAATCAGGTGCTTCTTCATGCTGGAAATAGTAATCCATATCTCCCCAGCCGCTTTCCTCATCGCTTCCTACAACAAAACGAATTTTCTTAGACAACGGCAGCCCAAGCTCTTTAATAATTTTCAAACCATAGTATGCTGCCATACTTGGTCCTTTGTCATCACTTGATCCACGGGCAAAGATTTTACCATCCTTAATCACTGGTTCGTAAGGATCTGTATCCCAGCCATCTCCAGCAGGCACAACGTCCATGTGTCCAAAGATACCTAAAGTTTCGTCTCCTTCACCATACTCAATATGTCCAGCATAATTATCGACGTTTTTAACAGTGAAGCCGTCCCGTACACCATAGTCCAGCATGTGTTCCAGAGCCGCTTTAGGTCCGGGACCAAAAGGAGCATCCTTCGTCACTTGATTGTCGTCTCTCTCACTGTTAATACGCAATAAGTTCTGTAAGTCTTCAAGAAGCGCTTCTTTGCGTTCTTCCACTTCTTTTTGCCAATTGATTGTCATCCTCAGTCACTCCTAATATAATATTCTACCTTCCCATCATACCATTATCCTTCATAAAAATAAAAAGGTGCCGCCGCATTTTATTTTTTTCTAATACTGTTTCTTTCGCTATAATAAACTTGTAAAAGAAAAGGAGGGAGCTTGTGAAACAGCTATCCAGAGAAATTTTGCCCCAAGTCATCCGGCAAAGACCAGAAGACAGCCATAAAGGAACCTACGGACGGGTTGTTTTAATCGGAGGAAACAGCCAATACGGCGGAGCCATCATCATGAGCGCACAGGCCGCAGTTGCCTCTGGTGCAGGTCTGACTACGGTCATTACTGAGGAAAAAAACCATGCACCCCTGCACGCCCGTTTGCCGGAAGCCATGGTTATCAACTGGTACGATCTTGAATTAGTTAAGACAGCTTTAGATACAGCCGATGTTGTATTAATCGGTCCTGGTCTAGGCTTAGAGAATCATAGTCGAAAGCTGTTGCGGTTTGTCTTGCGAAATCAGCTGGAAAATCAGTGGGTAATTATCGATGGTTCTGCTATTACGCTGCTTGCCGATATGGCAGTTTCTTTGAATCATCCGGAGCAGATTATCCTTACACCTCATCAAAAGGAGTGGGAAAGAATCAGCGGTCTTCCCCTTGCTAAACAAACTGATGAAAATAATCAGCTCACCCAGCAGAAGCTGCAAGCCTCAATCGTAGTTAAAAGTCATCGCACTCGAATTTACACGTCTCATAATTCATACTTAAATACAATCGGAACACCAGCAATGGCTACAGGCGGTATGGGAGATACTTTAGCTGGAATTATTGCCAGCTTTATTGCTCAGTTTGATGCCAAAGAGCACGCTCTTTGCGCGGCCGTTTATCTCCATAGCCTGATTGGAGAAGAGTTGGGAAAAGACAGCTATGTCGTCCTGCCAACAAGCATCTCCACACACCTGTCTTCCTATATGAAGCGATATGAACAAACTTCAGAGAAATAAAAAATGTGACAGTGCAGCCAAGATACAAGGCACACTGTCACATTTCAAAATCTAATAAACGGCAGCCAAATGCTGTAGCACTGATCCCATCTCGAAAATATCAGCTGTTAAAAAAGATTGTACTAAGAGTTGATGCTTTTGAAATTCGGTATTTTATCACAGCCCAGCTATTAGCTAAAATACTGCTATTTTCCCTCGAAATCCGGGTCTAAAAGCTGATATTCTTTATTTGTCAGCGGTCGGTAATTCCCTAAATCAAGGCTATCATCTAATATCAGCCGTCCCATTCTGAGACGTTTTAAATACACCACTTTTTTATCCACTGCTTCAAACATGCGCTTCACCTGATGAAATTTCCCTTCCTGAATGACTAGGCGAATCTCTGTTTCCCCTAATTTTTCATCCAGCTGATCGATAAACAGCTGACTAGGCTTCACTGCCTCGCCGTTTTTCAACTGAAAACCTTCTGCAAACTGTTTTACATCCGCTTCAGTGACGATTCCGGAAATACGGGCAAAATACTCTTTATCCACATGTTTTTTTGGCGATAGCAAACGATGTGCCAGCTGGCCATCGTTGGTCAAAACCAATAGTCCTTCTGTATCCTTGTCCAGACGTCCAACGGGAAAAATATCTTCCCTGAAATCTGCATCGGACAACAGGTCAACGACCGTTTCATCATATTTATCTTCTGTGGCTGAAATAACCCCTTGCGGCTTGTTCAGCATGTAGTAATAGTATTTCTGATAGTGCAGCTCTTCACCGTTGTATGCTACCTTATCCATAAGCTCATCGACCTTTAGCTTACCGTCCTTCACCATTTTCCCATCAACTGTAATCGCTCCTTGTTTTAACAGTTTTTTTACATCTTTTCGGCTGCCGCAGCCTGTATCTGATAAAAATTTATCCAAACGCATCATATCTTCTTTACCTCCTGCTTCATACAAACCGCCCTGCATTTTCTTAAAAAAATGTTGGTCCGGGAAATTACTCTCGAACCAACATGACTTTTTATTTTATTTTAACTTTGCTGCGCAAACCATTCACATTTTTTCCAAGCAGGCGATCTGCCAGCCGTATTTTCAAGGTTAGGTAGCCATATACAGCAACCCCTACCGCTGCTACCAGCAAGACAATAACAAAGGCCTGAACCTTACGATCCGGACTTAAAAATAAGTAGAGAACCTGTCTTGTAAGAAAGGCTGCCGCCACCATAATCAAGCTAATAATAAAGATCAGCAAGCTGCGACGCATAACTAAGCCTAAATTAAATCGGGACATCTCTTTGATTTTTCGAACAATCAGGAAAATTGATACGCTGAAACCAATCATTGTCGCAATTAGTGGGCCATAAACCTCAAATAGACGAATACAAGGATATTGAACCAACAGCTTCACGACAAAGCCAATACCAAAGAATTTAATTGCTGCCCGATTTCCATACATTCCCATCAGCATATTTGAAACCAGCATATATAAGCCTAAAAACAGCCCGGCGTAACAGGCTTGTACCAACACATTTGTTCCCAGATTATCTGTTCGGTAAAACAACGTATAAAGAGGGCGTGCCAAGACAATCATACCAAAAGTAGACGGCAGCATAACAAATGTAAACAGCTGGAGATTATTGCTGATTAGCTTAGATAACCCCCGATAGTTTTTCAAAGTTACTGCTTCGGTAATTAAAGGTAAACCAGTTGACGCGATAGATGTGGCCAGCGCAATCACGACCATCGTAAGCTTGTCAGGATTGGCATTAAAAATACCGAAAAGCTCTCTCAGCTGCGTATCAGAATAGGTTGTAAAGGAGCGCATAAAGTTTGAGAAGGTGAACTGGTCAACCAACTTGAAAACCGTGACTCCTGATCCAACAATAATAAACGGAATTGCCTCTTTAAACGTCTCAATTAAAAGATCCTGTGGTGATACTTTGTGCTTATTGGCACTATGCTCTTCCAGATAGTCGAACATCGGCTTTTGCTTATGCATATAAAAATACAGAACTAAGAAGCTGACAATCATTCCGATAAATGCGGCAAAAGTAGATTGTGTTACTGCATCCACATAATTGCCGTCCAACACCTTCATAATGATAAAGGCTGTTAGCAGCATGTAGAAGACCCGGGCAATTTGCTCTACAATTTGTGACAATGCAAAAGGCATCATGTCCTGATTTCCTTGGAAATAGCCTCTGATGACACTCATGGAAGGAAATACAAGTACTGCCAGACTAAGCGAACGCATTGTCGGTATCAGTTCTTCCCCGCCGCCAGACCATTTTGCTAAAAATGGAGAGGCAAGATACATCACTAGTGCAAAAACAGCGCCTAAAACAGCCATCATCTGCAGTGCTTTGTAAAAAAGCTGCCGGCTGATTTTGTATTCATTCATGGAATTGTAATGGGCTGTCTGCTTCGCTATTGCCGCCGGAATTCCAGCAGTGGAAATCAGCAGGAACAGAGAATAGACCGTATAGCCCATGGAAAACAGGCTGTTGGCCTCATCCCCATGCTCTCCCATCCAGGCGTACCATGGTATGATATAAACCGCTCCTAATAAGCGGGAAATGATATTGCTTGCTGTCATCCAGGCCGATCCCTTAACCATCTTCTCCTGATTGGTTAAAACCGGCTGTTCTACAGACCCTGGTTGATTAATCATTTACTCCTCCAACTTTCTTAGACATACTCCCTTTATTTTAATTGTAAAATCAAGGATATGCAATGAATTTATAGAATAATTCTTGGATGTCTTAGAATTCTCCCCCGAGAAAGTGACAACTGCGTCATTTTGCGCAGCTTCCAGTTATTTAAACAAACAAAAAATACAAATCTTTTATCTGTTGAATCCATATTTACTACCCAATACTAGTCAACCTGTTTTCACTAAAAACGTCAAGCTGTGTCCTTCATTATTACAACTATTTTAACGTTTCTCAACGAGAATTTTAGAGGTACAGCAGCTGCCGCAAATTAAGTTGATTCAATTTCATTTTAAATACCTTTCCTAAAGAAACTATAGTTTCCTCAAAAATAGTAAAAAGCACAACAGACAGGCTGCCCCTACATTGGCGAAAAGATATATTCCAAAGACGTTTTCCCTGCTTTTTTCTCTGTATAATCGATATACATTCAAAAATTTTAGAAAGGCTGGTGTGTACATTATGAAGCCCTCGTCTTTAGCAATAGTCGCCGGAATCTTATTGGCTCAGGGAGGTATCCACCTGTTGCCTAGACTATTTTCTCTTATTCAGCTAAGTGATTTGCTGGTAATCCTTTTTAATCTGCTGCTTTTTTACGTTATCATTTCTGCATTGAAGCCATTTAAAACAGCAACAAAAAAATAAGCAACGCTTTATCGACTTGATGGAGATAATAAGGTGAGAACATTTCTGCTTAATCCCTAGCTTGGAAATACCATCCAAATACGAGACAATCATCTATCCTTAAACTTTTAGTATATCTAAATCCGCAACTGAAACAAATGACTATACTGTACTGGTATAGTCCCCTCTACATAGGACGAGCAGCTGCAAGAACAACTTTTCCATCTCAAATTCAATCAAGAAGACTATCCGCTTTTTTTGATAGTTTCTTGTTTTTTTTAATAAAACTACTCATAGCTAGTTGATTATTTATATTTAAGCTTAAACACATCCTTTCATTTAAACTGAATCCCCTCTATATTAATGAAATTTTCTAATACAACTAGCGTTCATAAGACTATTATCAAAAATATAGTTTTTGTTTTTTATTAAATAAATATTTATTTCTGTTTGTTATAGCAGTATAATATTTGAAAAGAGCAATCTTTAGCTATGGAGGCGTTCAGCTATGGACCCATTAAGAATAGGAGCAGTTATTTTAATTCAGGTAAATGCTACAGAGAAAACCTGGGTTACAATAATCGATGTCTTGCCAAACAATAGATTTAGGGGCGCCCTCTTTCTTTATCCACTTACAAAAGACAATATTCTAACTTTCGGTGAAAGTGATATAATTGATATCGACCTTTAAACAAGGTATCCTTTTGTCTTGCTTATCTTTCCCTCTCTTGTTCCGAGCAGGAAAATGGCATTCCCTTATTCAGAGTCTTTCATAGCTCACAGCGTATCAATGTTATCCGTTTAAAAAAATAATTCTGTGCTGCTGTTGGAAATATCCTGACAGCAGTTTTTTATTTTTCAAAATTCCTGTTTAGTCTCCTTTTATCTTCTCTTTTTCAGCAAAAAATCCAGCTTGATTTATCTAGCTTAGACAACCACCCAATCCAAATAAAAATTTTGTTCTCTTTCTCTCAAATATTTAGAAAAACAGCTTGTATTTCTAAATAAAGATTTGTATGATTGAAATGCTGAATTAAATAATAAAGACTAGAAAAGAGGCATGATGATGGGAAGAAAAGAAGATAGAAGAGCAATGCAGAAAAAACCAGTAACAAAAAAATGGTGGTTCTGGTTTCTTCTGCTTTTATTACTTGGAGGCGGCGGCTTCGCAGCTGTGAAATTCATCCCGATAGAATTGCCTTTTGGAAATACAGCCAGTAAAGATTCTTCGGCAGAAACAACAGAAGAAACAACAAAAACAAGCACTCCAGCTGAACCAACCACAGATATCCTAGCGAAATATGCCAAAATCCAGCTAGGAGATCCTTTAGTAGAAGATGTGAAAGGCTCAAGCTTTGATGACGTTGTCGGCTTGTTGGGCGATCCTAGCTCAAATGTAGACTCTGAACTGAGCGGGGCGCAAACAAAAATGGCTATCTGGAATAAATTCAATGGGAAAACAACTATCAGTGTGAACTTTAAAGATAATTTTGCTACTGGTAAAAATGTTTCAAATCTAGTATCGGAAACGAAGGAAAAACCTGCCGGGAGCAAATTTGAAGGGATTGCTACTGACGGAAGCTACACTTATGAACAGGCTGTCAAAGATCTTGGCACGCCGGACTCGTTGACAGATGCTCTTGTCAACGGTGTAACAGCTGTTACTGCATTTTGGACAACAGACAACGGGCAGAGCTGGACGATTCATTTTGACGATGGTGCAGCGGTTTCTGTTGAACAAGTAAACTAGTTCATTCGTTTACGAAGAAGAGCAGGTAAGACAAGCTGCAGCTCAGATAGTTAGCCGGTATTGATGACTATCCGTTCACGTTGCTCAATTTAGTTTCCAAGGGGCAGCTACTGGGGATTTATCCTTTAGTATGACTCCGCCGTGATGCTCAAAATATAGAAGACTATCGAAACATTTTTTGATTTAAAGAGGGCGGTTGTGCCAGAAGGGTTCAGCTTCAAGCACCTACCTGGTGTTCCACAAATTTTTGCGAATTTTCTTCTTATTGTCGAAGAAGTTACTTCTAAAACACCGTTTATCTAGGTTTAAGGGACTGAGGCATACTAATGTCACAGCCCCTCTTTAATTTTTTCTATTCCTGATAACTAGAACAGTCCAGCCTTAGTAGTGCTGGATTGCCGTTGTCTTGATGTTTTTGACTTGAAACTGTATGATAATGAATGAAATGATAAAAAGGGGGTGAAGCTTTGCGACGCCCACTAACTTGGAGGCTTATAAATATGAGTATCTCGTTAACCAACATACGCCAATGCTTATTGGACGAAGGGCTTTTAAAAGAGCTGACGACAATGACTACCTGGTCGCTTACCATATCAGAATCCTTTTCTGACACAGTAGTTGATACACTTTCCTATGATTCCAGAAAGGTTTCTGCTGAAACGCTTTTTTTCTGTAAAGGATTAAACTTCAAAGAAGAATATTTAAAAGCTGCCGTCACTGAAGGTCTGCAGTTTTATGTATCCGAAACACCTTACGATGTACCCGCAAAGCTGGGCTTTATTGTTACTGATATAAAAAAAGCTATGGCTGTACTGAGTATGCTGTTTTATGACTATCCACAAAAGAAAATGACCTTAATTGGATTTACTGGTACAAAGGGCAAAACTACAGCGGCCTATTTTACAAAATTCATTTTAGATTTGTCAACAAGCCATAAAACCGCCATGCTATCGACAATGAACTCTACTTTAGACGGTGTTACTTTTTTTAAGTCTCATTTAACGACACCTGAATCATTAGACCTTTACCGAATGATGGCGGAAGCTGCTGCAAATGGGATGTCTCATTTCGTCATGGAGGTTTCTTCTCAGGCCTATAAAACACATCGGGTCTATGGTCTAAACTTTGATATCGGACTTTTCCTGAATATTTCACCTGATCATATCAGTCCAATTGAGCATCCGACGTTTGATGACTATTTCTACTGTAAGAGACAGCTGATCCATCATTCTAAAAGAATTATTATCAATCGGGATGCAGACTATTTCCAACTATTGAAGGAAACAGCGGAAATGGCAGAAACACCCATGATTACGTATGGCAGTGGAAAAGCCGCTGATACAGACTATGTTTATACAAAAGATGCTCAGCATTCATTAGCGTTCTCTGTACAAGCTGCCAATGATTCCCTTAACCTCTCTGGAAACTATCAGCTGCGTTTAGGTGGAGATTTCAATATAGGAAATGCGCTTAGTGCAGCAATCGCCAGTCGTCTGGCAGGTGCTTCCAAAGAAGATTGCCGGCAAGGAATTGCTGCCGCTACTGTACCAGGCCGTATGGAGCAGCTAACACACGTGAATGGTGCCCAGGTTTATGTGGATTACGCCCATAATTATGATAGTTTGAAAAACCTGCTCAGCTTTGTAAAAGAAGAGCATTCAAATGGAAAAATCATTGTCGTGATTGGCAGCACTGGAGACAAGGCAATTTCACGAAGAAAAGATTTTGGAGATGTTTTGTCTCAGCTGGCAGATATCGCTATTCTAACAACAGATGATCCAGCCTCTGAAGATCCTCAGGTAATTGCTGAGCAGATTGCGGCGCATATTCTTCCTGCTGTTGATGTCCAAATCATTATCGACCGGGCAAGCGCCATCAAAGCTGCTTTGAATGCCAGTGCACCAGAGGATGCTGTTGTACTAGCTGGAAAAGGTGCTGATCTATATCAAAAAGTCGGTAAGGAAGATGTTCCTTATGAGGGAGACTACCTTCTGGCAAAGCAGTTTATTGAAAAATACTAAACAATGGATTGACTACGTACCGTATTCTAAAAGAAGCTGTGGTATTACGAGGTACTCCTCAAAAGCTGTTTTCAAGTGCAGCTTTTGGGGAGTGCCTCGTTAGTCTGTCTTGATTTCATAAAACCTGATCACCGGTGTCCCTAAAGCTGCTTTTCTAGTCAGACTAATTTTTATTAAGAATCATCGTATCCTTTTTTTCATACTTATTATGACCACTTTTCGCCTTCTTATTTTTCCAGCATTTTATAGCCTCCTGCAGCGTCCGCTCCTGATTATCTGCAAAAAAATCCCGAATATAAGTATTGTATTCAAATTGATTCTCTATTTTTGTCGTATTTTGCTTTTTATCTTCCATAATTTGCTTATACGCTTGAATAGATTCCTCATATGTTTTACCTGCATGCTGCTTTAACCAGTTTTGAAATTGAACATTGAAGGTGAAGCCCTTTCCAATCTGTTCCTTATAAAAAGCCCGATGAATTTCTGAACAAACAAAATTCTCCTCGATTTTTTTATCCAACGTAATTTCATGTATAACAGGTTTCTGTTTTGGAGAACTACTGACTCTGATTTTTTCACCAGTTGCTAAATAGTGTGCGATTCGCTTTGTCAGCGCTTCTTTGTTCCCTGTAGTCTGCAAACCTTCCTCTCTACAGAATGCCGCCAGCTCTTCTTTCAAATAATAAAAATCTAAAAATACTGCTGAATCCATTGTCTTGCTAAGTATCGGTCTTTCCATAGTCACAGCTCCTGTCTTTATACTTGTTTTATTTCTCCATTTTATCATTAGAAACACGCTTTTTTCTGATAAATCATGCTGTAGTCTCATTTTTTTCTTCCTTCCTCATGCTATACTTTTTCTAAACAAACAGAGGAGGAAAAATTATGTTTTATTGGGTGCTTATTGGATTGAATTGTCTTATGGGGCTTGGGGCAGCAAGCGGAAGCTTTCTCGCTCTAAATGCAGGTGCCAGAGAAGCAGTTGGCATCGACAATAGCATGCTGGTTAATTCCCCATTTACCTCGTTCTTGATCCCAGGTCTGTTTTTGCTGCTGGTACTTAGCGGCGGAAATATTCTAGTTGGTATTCTTTCAATAAAAAAATTACCTGAATTTCCATATTATCAGGCAGCTATCGGTTGCATTCTCTGCTTATGGATAGTCATTCAATGCATCATGCTATGGGAAATTGTAGCCTTACATCTTATCTTCTTTATTATAGGTTTTATACAGTTGCTGCTGGGTGTTGTTTTGATTCGAAAAAGACATAGCCCTTTTCCGTTTATCGCTCATCAAAATTAGAGCATGATTAACAACCAGAAAGGAGTACCATGCTATGGATTTAATCCATGTAGGAACCACAACGATTGAGACTCCCCGTCTAAAACTGCGGCCATTTACAAGCGCTGACAACCATGCGATGCGTAAGAATTGGATTAGCGACCCAGCTATTCAAAAAATGTATTCTGAACCTACCTATCATACAACTACAGAGGTTGCAGACTTGTTAAAAAAATGGATCGATAGTTATCAAAGCAATACCTACTATCGGTGGGCGGTCTGCTTAAAAGAAACAAATGAATGCATTGGTCAAATAGCCTATTTCCTAATTGATGATGCCAATCATTTTGGCGAACTGGAATACTGTATTGGATCAGCTTTTCAAAATAAGGGCTATATGACAGAAGCTGTACACGCAGTTTTAGCCTTTGGCTTTGAAACGGTTCAGCTAAACAAAGTACAAATTTGCCATAAATCCACAAACATGCCGTCAAAACGGGGAATTGAAAAAAGCGGCTTTACTTATGAAGGTGCTTTACGAGAATATTTCTACATAGATGGTGAATATGTAGACCGGCTTTATTATTCAATGCTGAAAAACGAATGGGCGACCATCTCGTTGGACTAAAATCCAACGAATTTCTGTGAACCAAAAAAATGAACCGATGATCCAAAGTTAGGTTTTGGGTCTAACTTTAGAGATATCGGTTCAAGCTTACAGAAATTTTTTTGCAGCTAAACAAAGAAACAAAAATTTTTAATTAATAAAAGTAGAAACCGCTGTATACGGCAAGTTCAAATCAGCTGCAACTGCAGGATTAGTCATCGCTCCGCCAATCGTATTGACCCCCATCTTCAACGCTTCGTTTTCCTTCAAGCTGCCTTCAAAGCCTTTATTCGCCAGCTCTAATACATACGGCAATGTCGCGTTCGCCAGTGCAAATGCAGAGGTCTGCGGCACAGCTCCCGGCATATTTGCCACCGCATAATGAATCACACCATGCTTCACATACGTAGGATTTTCATGAGTGGTTACCTGATCAATCGTCTCAAAAATCCCGCCTTGATCAATTGCAATATCTACAATAACCGAATGCTCCGGCATTGATTTCACCATATCTTCAGTTACCAGTACAGGGGCTTTATGTCCCGGCAGTAAAACCGCTCCGATTACTAAATCGGAAGTTTTAACCTCTTCCTGAATATTGAACTGATTGGACATCAGTGTTTTGATTCCACCGTTGAACTGATTATCCAGCTCCTGCAGGCGTTTTGTACTTACATCTAAAATCGTAACATCTGCTCCCATGCCTAATGCGACCTTCGCTGCATTCATTCCCGATATACCGCCGCCGATAATCGTTACTTTACCTTTGCGGACGCCAGAAACACCACCTAATAAAATACCCTTCCCGTCAGGTACTTTTTCTAAACAGCGGGCACCAATCTGAGTTGCTAATCTGCCGGCAACTTCACTCATAGGCGTCAATAACGGTAGTGAGCCGTCTGCCAACTGAACACTTTCATAAGCAATTGTTTTTATTTTTCTTTTCATCAATTCTTCTGCTAATGGTTTATTCGCAGCTAAATGAAGGTACGTAAACAGGATTAAATCCTCTCTCAAAAATTGATATTCCTCAGCCAGCGGTTCTTTTACTTTAAGCACCATTTCCTGTTCCCAGGCTTCTTCGGCTGTTTTTACGATTACTGCACCTACCGCTGTATACTCCTCATCCTTGATTGAAGCACCTGCACCAGCATTTGTTTCCACAAATACTTCATGACCCGCATTGATTAAATCAAGTACGCCAGAGGCTGGCAGTGCAACCCTGTTTTCGCCAATTTTGATTTCTTTAGGAATCCCTATTCTCATACTTTCTACCTTCTTTTCCATTCGATTTTTATTTTCTCACATATCTATGTAAAAATTATAAGGTAAGAAAAAATGATGTGCAAGGTCGTTTTACGTATTTGTGATAATTTTAACGAACGATTGTTTTCTTATTCTTCGATTTTCGTTACGGTTATCTTGTTAAAATGTATCTCTACATTTTCCGGATTAATACAGCCTGTCTTTTCTTCAAGTGTATTCAAGATTCCCGTTGTCATGCCCCATTTTAGAATGTCTTCATCAGAATAACCCCCGTCTATTGCCGCTGCTAATCCTGCCAGTGTAGCATCTCCGGAGCCTACAGGATTCACTACATTTATTTTAGGAATCGTCACTTGATAAAGAATATCCCCATGCTTCGCTACAGCTCCTTCAGCCCCCAGTGATACGACCACCCAATCAATTTCTTTAAAAACAGGATTTCTCAGCTGCTCTGCAAGCGTCTCTTTTCCTGCCCTGTCAACCTCAAGTAGCTCAGCTATTTCTGTTTCATTCGGTTTAATCAAAAACGGCTTATTCTCAGAAAATACGGCTTGTTTTAGTGTTGCCCCTGACGTATCCAGCAAAACCGGAATTCCTTTTTCAGCAGCAAGACCTATCAACACTTCATAAAAATCTGAACATAAGCCGCCAGCCAGACTACCAGATATGGTTACTAAAGAAGTATGTTCAAGCAGCTCCGTGTAGTGGGCTAAAAACTGCTCCTCTTCTACGCGGGAGACTGTTGGGCCTTTCTCTAAAATTTCTGTTTGCTGCCCATGGTCATGAAGGATAGCAATCGAGTTCCGTGATTCCTCTTGAATCATCGTAAAGCTGTGGTTGATTCCCTCCTCAGTCAGCTTTTCTTTTATATAAGCACCTAAATATCCCCCTAACACGCCTGTAGCCAACAGCTCTTTCCCAAGCTGAGAAAGAACCCGTGAGACATTTAATCCCTTGCCGCCAGCTGTTTTTGATACCTTTTCCACCCGGTTTACTGTATCCAGTTTGAAGCTTGCCAACGGGTAGGACATATCGACAGATGGATTCATCGTAATTGTTAAAATCATTATTTGATCTTCCTTTCATAAAAGCTGCTTTACAAAAAAGCTGAGGTGATTGGCGTCACCAGTCATCTCAGCTCATTTTTTTATTTTACATATCCGATAGCGGATTATTCTCCTACCTCTACCTTATCGTGCCAAGAGGAGGCGGTACGGTTAACTACCTCATTTAAAGATTCAATGTTTGCTCTACCTTCAGAAAGCAGCCAGCTGCTGGCAGCTTCTTCTCCTGCTTCCACAAACGGCTGTACCCCATTTTTCCATGTTGCTCTACCACATAGAACACCATTAAACGTAGAACCGGCTTCTTTCGCAAATTCAAGGGTTTCCTGGAATAATTCCGCAGAAACGCCAGCGCTCAAAAAGATAAACGGCAAGTGCGTTGCATCGCTTTGTTCTTTGAAGTAACCTAAGGCTTCTTCACGAGAATAAACGATATTCGTACCGTCCTCCGCAAATCCTTCCACATAATTCATATTCACCGGCACTTCCACCTTTAACACATCAACCTTGTATTGAGGCTTAGAAAATTCCTTCATCATTTCAATAACCTTGTGTGCTTTTACCTTCGCATATTCTTCAGAGGATGCATCAGTAATTCCAGCATCATAGGAAACCAGTTCAAGATAGAAAGGAATGTCTTCGCCAAAGCACTCACTGCCCAAGCGTTCCGTAAATACATGCTTTAGATGGTTAATTTCCGCTGACTCATCCACATCATAATATAATAGGAACTTAATTGCATCGGCTCCCTGGTCTTTTAAACGACGTACAGACCAGTCTTCCAGCAAGTCCGGCAATCGTCCCGGTGTAGAGGCATCGTATCCGGTTTTTTCATAAGCCAACAGCAATCCGGCATCAGTGGCCCTTGCTTTGGCACCCGTTAAACCATATTCAGGATCCAGCAAAATTGATGAAGCAAACGGTGTTAATTCCGCAGAAACCAGCTTCTTAAAATCACTAATCTGTTCATCTGTAGCCTCTTCACCAAATGCTCCAATCATTTTCTTCAATGCACCGCGCTGATCAATTGCCAGCGCTTCAATCAGACCGTTTTCTGTAGATAATCTATCCATCGCTTCTTTTTTTGCTTTACTTATTTTCAGCATACTTTCTTCTCCTTTATTCTGCAAAATTAATCTTTTTTATATAGTGACCGACCGTCTACATAGGTTTCCAGCAGCTCTATCTGTGGACTAATAACTAGAAAATCAGCAGGCAGTCCCCCTTCAATACTTCCACAGCGATCCTCAATATGGACACTCTGTGCTGGAACTAGCGAAGCCATCTTCAAGGCTTCTTCAACCGTTGCTATATCCCAATCAACAACGTTTTTCACCCCATCAAAGAGCTGCAGAACACTGCCGGCCAAGCTGCCGTTTGACTGCAGCCGGGCAGCCCCATCCTTCACATCAACTGGGAATTCACCTAATGTATACTCTCCGTCAGGCATACCGCCTGCACGCATACAGTCTGTAATCAAAGCGACCTTTTCAGGTGTCTTTACCGTAATCAGTACTTCAGCCGCTGCCGGATGCACATGATGCCCATCACAGATTAGCTCCGCAGTGGTCTCTTTGGTATTCATTGCTCCGCCTACCATGCCAGGTTCTCGATGACTTAGTCCGCTCATTCCGTTATACGTATGCACAAATACCGATGCTCCGGCAAGAACTGCAGCCTGTGCTTGTTCATAACTCGCTGCACTATGACCGAGAGCGACAGTCACTCCCTGCTTCGTCACGGTTTGAATAAATTCAACTGCTCCCTCACGTTCTGGAGCAAGGGCAATTTTCCGAATAAGCCCATGACTCAGTTCCTGCCAATGATTAAATACCTCAATATTAGGATTGGAAAAATAACTGGGGTTTTGCGCACCTTTATGCTCAGCCGTAAAGAAGGGACCTTCAAAAAAGATTCCCTGAATTTTTGCTCCCTCGACCTCTTGATAGTGTTCGCCGATAGAAGCCGTTACTTCATTCAAGGTTTCTACTGCAGCTGTCAATGTTGTCGGCAAAAACGACGTCACACCGCAGCTTAGCAGCCCCTTAGACATTTCTCTAATACCGTCAAAATTGTTGTCCATTACGTCATGACCTAAAAAACCGTGAATATGTGTGTCAACCAGTCCGGGAGCTATCCAGCTGCCGCTATAATCAAGAATTGTTCCCAAAGGCTGCTCCTTCGTATAGCGTCCAAATTTTCCATCAGTTACTTCTAAATAGCCCGCTGCAGCTGTACCGCTCTTCAGAAAAAAACGGTCTGCCTTAATAAAATACTCTGCCATTTCTCTTACTTCCTTTCGTCACTAAAAAGCCAAAGAGCATCCAACGGATAGCCTCTCCAGTTCTTCCACTATTCAGTTCTCACATTCACGATGCATACTATTCTGCAAAAAAAGCACTGAACTCCTTTTGTTAGACTGTTTTCACTCAACAACCGGATTCAGTGCTTTCTATTTTCAAACTAAAGCTCATAAATTGTTACACCTTGAACGACACGGTTAACCGTTCCGGTTGGAGACGGTGTATCTGGTGTATTACCGACTTTAATTGAACTGTTCAATGCCACAGTTTGAGCAAACATCACATCTGGAAGTGCCAGATAGGCATCTGGCAACAGCTCTTTATTCGTAAAAGTAAACTGTGTTCCAGAGAAAGCTGTTTCTCCGGCCTGACCTATCCCGATAACTTCGGCAGCAATTTTATCCCCTTGAACCTCTTCTAAAATATCCAAATCATATTGCCGTGTATAAGGATCGTTATTTACAAAAACAAAGACTAGTGTATGCTCATTAACAAAAGATTTTGGCCCATGACGGAAGCCTAATGATGAATCAAAAACAGTGGCAATTTTTCCAGCTGTCAGCTCTAAAACCTTTAGCTGAGATTCTCTCGTTAGTCCTGCAAGAGCCCCAGAGCCTAAGTAAACAAGCCGTTGAAAATCAGATTTTAACAGCGCCTGAATCTCCGCTTCACGCTGAATCACTTCCTGACCCATTTCACTCATTGCCTCTACATATTTCACCTTCTGCTCCAGAGAAGTCAAATCAAATATCAATAGGCCCATCAATGTCATACAAGTAAAGCTGCCTGTCATCGCAAAGCCCTTATCATTTGATCGCTCAGGCATCAGCAACAGCTGAATCCGTTCATTTCCTGCAGCTGCCGCAGCCAGCTGACCATCAGGCGCACAGGTAATCGTAATATGAAAAATATTCTTTACGATTTTATTCGCGGCCGTCACTGCCGCTAAGCTCTCCGGTGAATTTCCGCTGCGGGCAAATGAAACTAAAATGGTTACCTCGTCCGGCAGCAGATAATCATACGGAGCTGCTACAATATTGGTTGTTCCGATGCTTTCAAAGGAGAATTTCTTGCTATCTCCGTTCCGGGTTAAGTAGGGGACTAAAGTATCTCCCACATATTGAGAGGTCCCGGCACCCGTAAAAATCACGCGTATTTTATCATTGGTTTCCTGTTTAATTTGTGCAAGAAAATCTGAAACAGCAGCTTCATTTTTACGATAGATAGCGACTGTTTCCTGCCATAATTCCGGCTGTTGTCTGATTTCACGAGTTGTAATCTCAGCGCCCATTTTCTCTAAAGTCTCTGCCTCTTGTTCGAACATTCAGCATGCGCCTCCTTGGTCTTAGTAAACTAGTCAGCGAACATGGCGTACCTTATAACGGAATTTATCTGCACGTGCGACACTCAGCGTAAATTCAATGACCTCATTTTTGATATTATAGGTCGTTCGAACTAAATTTAAGCTGGGGGCACTATAAGGCACTTCCAATAATTTCGCATCATTATCACTTACAATACTTGCATAAAACTCTTCTTCCGCCAGCTTGATTGTTTCACTATAATCTTCAGCAAAAATGTCATACAGCGGTTTTTTCTCTAAATCTTCTTTTTTCATTCTCATAAATTTTTTATAGGGTAAATACGAGCGTTCAACCATCATAGGCATGCCATCGGCACTTCTCAAGCGTTTAATTTTGATAATTTTTTCACCGAGCGAAAGATTTAAATGCTCAGCAAAGAATTTATTAGCTTCTACTATTCGGTATTCTAGAATAGCGGTATTCGGCTCTTTGCCCAGCTGTCTCATCTGCTCAGTAAAGCTGTAGCCGCCAGTTAAGTTTGTTACTTCCTGACTTATGGATGAAACAAAGGTGCCTTTTCCATGCTGGCGATAAATATAGCCCATTTTCTCCAGCTCCTGCAGTGCCAAACGCACTGTTGTACGGCTTAATCCATATTTATCTGACAGCTCCCGTTCAGACGGCAGCATAGCATGGGGCTCCAAATCTGTTTCAATCTGTTCTTTCAATAAATCAACCAGCTGATCATACAGTGGTTGTCTTCTCTTTCTTTCCAAAGTCTTCCCCTCCCGAATCAAGTGGTCGTAACCACATGATAAGTTTATCATTCTTTCATCGAATTTCAACGATTTTAGAAAGCAGCAGACAAACTAAGGTGATTTACTTACTCTAGAGATCGAAAGAAAAGACTGCAGACACTGAGGTTGCGACAGAATGATTCTACCTACCTCTACGGTTCCCGCTTCGCTCCATTCTCGAAGTATAGTGGATTGGAACGAAACACCGTTTATTCAAGTTTAGAGAATAGGGTTATATCAATGTCACACCCCTTCCGCCTGCAGTCACACTTTAATTACTATAGTCAGCGGCTCATTTATGGCCAGATAGACGGCCATAGTCCAAATCCAGAACCAACTAAGCCAAGGATAAGAATCAGCCCAATACATCTGAGAGGCGTCCAGCCGCGCTTAGCCAGGAAGAAGTAAAGCATCATGGTAACGGCCAGTGGAATCATCTGAGGCAGAATCCCGTCCAGAATTTCTTGAATATTGATTGTTACATCTTTTGTTTCATTCTGGTTGTAAGTAACTTCAAATTCGCCAGTCGCCAATTCTTTTACACCTAACGCTTTTTGATCTGTACCTGCATCCTGAATTTCATCTGTCAGATTGCCGTCGTCATCTTTTTTGTAGATATACTCATCAAATTTGCTTACTTCAGCTGCCGGAACAACTTCAGTTACAGAGTAAAGAGCATTGGTTGTTCCGTTTGGAATCTTAACATCTACTTTTGTTGCCCCATATACACAGGTCAGAGCCCCTACTACAAAAATCCCTAAAATACTTGCTGCTCTAGTAAATTCTTTAGCATTTTCCGTCAGAACACCGATTGCATCTGTTCCCAGCTTATAAGACCAGTTCATCAGGAAGAAACGAAGAGCGAACTGAGCAACGTTAAATACCAACAGGAAGATGAATGGCGCAGCAATATTACCGTCAATTGCCATATTAGACGTAATTCCCGCAGTAATCGGCACCAGCGTAAACCAGAATAATGCATCGCCGATACCGCCTAAAGGTCCCATTGCTGCAACCCGAACTGCACGAATCGTTGGAATGTCTGTCTTATTTTGTTCAAGAGATAGAACAATCCCCATAACAAACGTTACTAAAAACGGGTGTGTATTAAAAAATTCCAGGTTGTGGCTCATTGAAGCAGATAAATCATCTTTGTTATCCCCGTGAATTTTTTTCAACCCGGGAAGGATAGAGTAAAGCCAGCCGCCAGCCTGCATCCGTTCATAGTTAAAAGAGGCCTGCAGGAATAACGAACGCCAAACCATTTTGTTTAAGGTCTTTTTATCCAGCTGAGCTGCTGGTGTTGTATTTTGATAGTTATCTGGAATATTATATGCCATCTTCGTCACCTCCGAAGTTATTCGCAGAAGCCGTTTGCTTGAATTTCGTTTGAATTTGATAATCCCAGAACGCCAGAGCAAAACCGATAAACGCCAGGATAATCAACGCTGGTCCGCTTAAGCTTGGTGCTGCCATTACGATGACTGCTAAGGCAAACCCGAAGAAGTAGAAACCCCACATATCTCTGGAAACCATTACTTTCAGCAGGATAGCAAACCCAACATAGCGCATCATTCCACCAGCTGCACTTAAGCCGCCCATCAGCCATTCAGGAATAGCATCAACCACGGTTTGACCGAATGCTTGTCCGCCGATAAAGAATAATACGACGATAATGCCAAAAATTGAACCCAAAGCCAACATCGCTAAATAGTTAATCCGGTCAATTCCCTTAGTATTTCCTTCATGAGCATAGTTGTCTGCCACTGTCATTACTGGAGACATTAAAGAGAAAATTAAAGTAACACCGTATTGTCCTAACAGAGAAAATGGAATCGCAGTTGCTACTGCTACTGTTGGCTCCAGCTTCAAAGTAATTGCCAGAACAGCAGCCATAATTCCCCCAATTACCGCATTTGGCGGCTGTGCTCCGCCGACCGGCATATTCCCGATAGTCATCAGCTGGTAGGTTCCCCCTACTATCAGCCCTGTTTGTAAGTCACCTAAAATCAGCCCAATCACCATACCAGTTACAATTGGCTGGTATAAGGATTCAAGGAAGCTGAATTGATCAATCGCTGCAATAAATGTCACTAAAAATACTAATAAGATCTGTAAAATATTGTAATCCATTTTTTTATCTCCTTCCTAGTTTTAACTAAAAAGTTTGCCCGTGTCTTCTACTGGTGTTGTCGGTACCCGGCGAATTTCCAGCTCAACACCTAATTCCTGCAACTTTCTGAATGCGGCAACATCTGCCTCATCCACTGCAACTGTTGTTGCTACTTGACGCTTCCCTTCCGCCATATGCATGTTTCCAATGTTCACTTTTTTAATTGGCACTCCTCCTTCTACTAAAGTCAATGCATCCTCAGGACTTTCAACAATGATAAAGATTTTCTGATTTGCTGATGCCTTGCCAATAATGTCAATTGTCTTTTGCAGGCTGAAATAACGTGTTGCTACTCCGTTTGGAGCTGCCATGTCCATCAATCCCTGCCGAACTTTATCACCTGCTACCTTATCATTTGCTACTAGAATCAGATTAGAACCGATAGAACCATTCCACTGTGTTGCTACTTGTCCGTGGATTAAACGATTATCAATACGTGTTAATAAAATATTGGGCATTGTTCCTATCTCCTTCCTATATAATTTCCGCAAAAGATTTCAAATGCAGTTCAATCGCCTTTTCTTTACACTACAGACTAAGCGTGACTTCCCGTACAGAGAATCTTTTACAGAATTTACAACGATTATTTATTATCAGAACTAGCTGATTTAACAATCTCTGTAACGGCAAATCTTGATATTTCCATCACAGCATTCGACTTCACCTTAACGTCAACAGTCTCGTCACCGACTCTCATCAAGGTTCCATAAACGCCGTTTAAAAAAATAATCTGCTGTCCCACTGCCAAATCCTGATGAAGCTTCCGATAGTGATCCTTTTGTCTTTTTACATTTTTATAATTGAGAAGATAATAGCCGACTGCCATAACCAGTAAAAAAACAATCATAACAACAGATGATGCCAGTATACTTTGCCACATCACTAAATCCCCTCTTCCTCAGATTCAGTTTCTTCATTCTCAGACAAATCCAGCTTCGCATGGACCAAACCAGATTTCCCGATTTCGATGATTGCCTCCAAAAATTCATCTGCTGAACTAAATGTATAGCGTAGACCGCTTCCTTCAATCAGCAAAGGAAGATTTGTCCCTGCTACAACCTCTACCTGCTCCTTGTCTGCTGCTAAAAGCATCGCTGTCCGAAATGGCGTACCACCCATCAAATCAGAGAAAACCGCTACACCATCTGTTTCTTCCAAAAGCTTTGTCAGCGTTCGTTTCATCTCTTCTTCAAACACTTCCAACGGCTGTTCTTCATGAAAAGGTACCACTTCAAACATTTCCTGTGGACCAGCAATCATTTCTACTGCTCCCATCATTCCCGGAGCAAAGCTGCCATGTCCTGTCACAATGCATCCAATCATGTTTTCACTTCCTTTCACTGGTATTAAAAACTCAACTGGTAGTAACCACAATATCAGTATAATACCAAAACGCTTACAAAGTCAATTTTTTTCTAAAGAAAACTGTTAAAAAATAGGAAAAAGGATCAGTAAACAAACAAAAAGAGGTTATATTATTAATACCAGTTAATCATCAGTAAATCCCACTACTTATAACAAAAAAAGGACTATACCACTAGTCAAACTGACTGTAGTACGTCCTTCAGGCCTTAATAAGCATTGTTTCAGAGGCTGCCTATTCAAAAGCAAATCGTTTTATACTAAAAAAAGGAGTGGTTGTTTCCTTGTATCACTTCTATGATTTGAGATAAAACACTTTTGATGTAGTCGCCTTTCTCTGTTATCTAATTTTTTATTTCATTACTTTATCCCGCCAAGAACGGGCGCTTTGCTCTACTACTGAATTTAATGTTTCGATATTTTGTCTTCCCTGTGTATTAAACCACTCTCGTCCAGCTTCATCACCTTTTATTACATAAGGCTCTACTCCATCCCGCCAGGTTGCCCGGCCGCAAAGAACACCATTAAATGTTGATCCAGCTTCTTTTGCAAACTGGATAGTTTTTTGAAACAGCTCCATAGTTACTCCAGCACTTAAGAAAATAAACGGCAGCTCTGTTGCATCGCTCTGCGCCTTAAAGTAGCCTAATGCTTCCTCCCGGCTATACAAAGGTTCTTTATCGGAAAATCCTTCAACGTAATTCATATTTACAGGAACTTCTAGTTTTAGAACATCTACATGATATTGAGGTTTTGAGAATTCCTTGGTTGATTCAATCACTTTTCTCGGCTTGATTTGAGCAAACTCCGGAGAATGATCATCAGCAACCTCTGTATCATAGGTCACTATCTCTAAGAAGAACGGGATATCTTCCCCTAGACATTCACTTCCCAAGCGTTCAATAAATACATGCTTCAAATGATTAATTTTTTTATCATCATCAGGATTGTAGTAAAGTAAAAACTTAATAGCATCTGCTCCTTCTTCTTTCAACCGATGCACGGACCAGTCCTCCAGAATATCAGGCAGTCTACCCGGCGTATTTGCATCATAACCAGTTTTTTCATACGCTAAGAGCAATCCAGAATTGTCAGCCCGCTTTTTAGCAGCTGACAATCCATATTCAGGATCCAGCAGAATAGCTGATGCATACTTTGTCAGTTCCTCTGAAGCCGCTTCTTTAAAATCAACAATTTTTTCCTCAGGGTTCAACTCGCCAAAACCAGCCATCATTTTTTTTAACGAACCTCTTTGATCAATCGCCAGCGCTTCAATCACCCCGGCTTCCGTAGACAATCGTTCCAGAGCCGCTTTTTTTCCTTCACTCAATTTCAACATAGAGATTGTTCCCCCTTTAGTAATTTTTGCAGTACTCAACTTGAGTATATGCCGGAAAAAAGAATTTTACAAAAAGAAGACCTTTCCTGATTTTTACCCTTGACCTGTTACGCGTTTCATAACGTATAGTAGAAAAAACAAGGAGGGGAACTTTTATGATTCAAACCATTTTAGAACTGCACGACACCTTAGGAACTGAGTACTATTTTGTTTCTGTCTCCATCACTAATCATCAAATGAAGCTGACCAGCCTCAACAGCTGTTGTAAATATTTGGATAAAACGGTAGACTTGACTCAACTATCCGATGTAACTCAGCAAGACAATCCGTGCTCTCTGAGCTTTCTATACGATACAGAAAACTACTGCTTCGTAGACTACGGTAATGCTGTTGTAGACTACATACAACAGCAGATACCAGCTGTTTTACACCGTTGAAAAAGAGAGGTACTCATGACAACCATTCGAGATATCGCCCGCTTAGCAGGATGTTCCGTCACTACTGTCTCACGCGTCCTGAATAACCATCCTTATGTAGCTGATGAAAAACGAAAACAAATTCTTTCACTTATTAAAGAACTGGATTATTTCCCCAATGCACGCGCCAGAGAACTCAGCCGCGGCTTATCAAAAACAATCGGCGTAATGATTCCACATGCCAACGTTCCTTATTATGAAAAGATTATCAGCGGTATTTTGAAGGCTGCTTTCAAAGCAGAGTATAAAATTACCTTACTGCCGACCGATTATGACCTTGAAAAAGAAAAAGACTGTCTGGAGCAGCTGGCTGCCAAAGCTTTCGATGGACTGATTATCACCTCTAAGCTAACACCTCTCGAAACGATTCAGAGCTATTTAAAATACGGTCCAATCGTCTGCTGCGAGGATACTGGTACTTATCCAATTTCCTGCGTATCATTCGGTCGAATGGAATCTTATCAAGAAGTCTTTCGCTATTTTAAACAAAAAGGAACTTCTGCCGTTGGAATCGTCATCGGCCGAAATCCCTCTATCAGCCCAAGCAGCCGGGTTGTCTTAGCCGCCTATCAGCAGGTGTTTGGTCAACCGCCGGCTTCAGAGATGGTCTATACAAACTGCCAAAGCTACACAGACGGTCTCAACGCCGGCCTTTTCTTTTCAAAAACTAAAAAAATCGACGCTATCCTGACAAATAGCGACGAAGTTGCTGCTGGCATTCTTCAAACACTTAATAACCCCATTGTAGAAATTATCGGTGAAGAAAATCTGCTGGCAAGCAAGCTCTTGAATATATCAACCATTGATCATCATCTGGACCGCTGTGGTGAAGCCGCTTTTCAGCTGGTGTTCAAGGAAAACAATTCACGTCTGTCCATTCCGTACACCTTTATTCAACGTTAAAAAAGAACGAGGTAAAAGCGGTTATTCCGAAGAACCTTAAAAGTCTGGGGCATAAACTAAATTCCCAGACTTTTAGTCTGCTTAAATCCGAATAAGCAGTGGGACAGTAACACATACCCACACTTAACTGCGACGAGTAACCACAGGAGTAAATTCTTCAGCAACAAGCTGAAATTTAGCAAAAATTTGTACGCACCAAGTAGGTATCAATCAACAGCTACTCAGTTTCTTCGGAGTGTTTCTTGACAATTTTCTCGTCGTTGTAAAGCACAGCGAGGGACGAGCTAATGTTAAAACAGTACCTGCTTGAGTCTCGGAGCTGAACACTTTATCACAACCTCCTCTAATCTTAGTCTTTTCATTTGAAATTAGATGCGAAAGTAAATCTAGACTTGATTAATTTCACGTGCTCTTTTATTTTTCCTACGGAAAGTTCACGATAACTTTTGTTCCCAGTTCATTCGATACAATTCTTATTTTCCCTTGATGAAGAAGTACAATATCCCGACAGATAATAAATCCCTGACCTGAGCCCTCATATTCCGAAGGATGAAGCTTCTTTCCCCTGTTCAGCTTTTTTAACTTGCTTTCTGGAATAGCTTTTCCCCCATTTGAAATAACCAGCTCTTTTGCTTTAATGATAATTTCCACGTGCGTACTAGCATTAAATGCATTTCTCAATAGATTATCTAATAATCTCAGCAGTAAGATACGATTTCCAACCACAGGCTCTTCTTTAAAACTACGAACCAACTGAAAAGGATAATCTGCCTGTAAACTAGTCAATAATTCAGTTAGATAAATTGGCTCTTTAGCTACGGTACCTTCCTTCAGCTCTCCCATCAGAAGCAGCTGCTCAATGATTTCCTGCAGATGTCTGGTTTCATCCAATATATCCTGACTCATCATGAGTTTCTCTTCTTCTGTTGATTTCATTCGAATCATCAGCTCTGAATATCCAGAGATCAAGGTCAACGGCGTTCGAAGCTCGTGAGAAATCTGTTGGACAGGTTTATAAATTTTCTTCATCTGCCAATAAATAATCAAACTAATCACGGTAGACAGACCCAGCCCAAAAATCAAACTCTGAAAAATACGTATCTGCTGCTCCTCATATAAAAAGCTCACATTTTTTGCATAAAATATTTCACTTGGTTCTCCCTGAAGGAAAAGCGAACTGCTATAAGTAAGAAAATGCTTTCCCGACTCCTTAAATACAGATAGCTGATTTTCCTCAAAAGCCGGCATTTTTTCGATTTCATTCAACGATAACAGAACCGTACCGTCCTCCCGCCTTATTTCGACAGAAATTTCTTGCTGCAAATAGGTAGAAAGAACTATTTCCCTAGATACTAATGACAAGTCATCAGCTGTCAGCTTTTGAGCAATCCAGCCGTTATCTTGAACTAGCCTTCTAAAACTGCGTACTTCTTTATTCAACGCCTGTTGAAAACTATAGCTTACAAAAAAAAGCAGACAGACAAAAATAAGCCCCTGAAAAAGTGTGAATATAAAAAAGAAATTCTTCTTCCACAAAACCATTTAGACCACTTCCAGTCTATAGCCGATTTTATATACTGTCACCAGCTGCTTTTCCAAGCCCAGTTTTTTTCTTAAGCGCTGAACGTGGACATCCACCGTACGCTCGTCCCCCAAGTAATCAAAACCCCAAGCGGCTTGCAGCAGCTGTTCTCTGGTCAAAGCCATATTTTTGTTGACCACAAACACTTCCAGCAGTGCAAATTCCTGTGGAGTCAAATCAGCTGACTGCGTCTCACAAAATACTTGCCGTTTCTTCAGATCAACCTGCCAGCCGCCAACTTCCAACGCCATTTCTGAATGAAACCTCCGCAAAACTACTTGAACTCTGGCAATCAGCTCATCTAACGCAAACGGTTTAACGATATAATCTTCTGCCCCCAGATTTAATCCTCTAACCCGATCTTCCACACCATCCCGGGCGGTTAAATAGACAACCGGTACCTTTTTCATGCTTGAAAATAGTGAGAAGCCATCAATATCTGGAAGCTGAACATCAAGCAGAATCAAATCGATGCTTTCTTTTTTCAAAACAGCAAGAGCTTCCATGCCATAAAAGGCCTGGAAGCAAGTGTATCCTGCAATCTTTAAGCTCGTATAAATCAACTGATTCACCTTATGATCGTCTTCAACAATCAGAATAGTTTTCATTTTTTCTGTTATTCCCCGTCAAGATGATCTGATATCTGGAAGATTGCCTGATCGATTTCAATAATCATTTCCGGAGTCAAATCATTTATCTTGCCATCTGGATCCTTTCCATATTTTTCACAAATTGCCACAATCGGCTGCTCTGTATCAATCTCATTAGAAACAGCTGCCACATCGGCTGTAAATGTTTCCAGTGCATAAGCAAACTCATATTTTTTATCTGCATCTACTTCATTTTTTGATAGAATTGGCTGCTCGCCATGTTTATAGATATAGTAAAGAGCATTCATGTATTCATATTGCTCATCATTCAGTTCCTTGACCTTCATAGTATCTACATCAACTGCATATTTTTTATTAAACGCTTCAACCAGCTCTGGAGAACATTCCATGTACTCCGTGTAGTATTCATTCAGAGACATATTATCAATCTGCGCAAACATTTCCTGTGTTCTGGCCACAGCTTCTTCCATCGTTTCTTCCATAGGAATATCGACTTTCTGCTCTGCCATCACCTGTGTAATCCAAACACCTCCGACAAACAATATGGCGCTTGCCGCTGTTACAGCAATCAATTTTTTTCCAAGACTCATTTTTTTCATCTTCTTTCGCTCCTTTATCTTTGATACTTTAAGAATAGCGAAAAGTTATTACCAAGTTGTAAACAGTTCATTTTTTCTTTGAAAAATCCGAAAACTAAACAAAATGACAGGCTTCAGAGAAACGCAAAGCAGCTTACGGAAAAGATACTCCATAAATCACCTGAATCATTCAGCTGATATTCAAAAAAGGGTTTTCTCTCTACCATTTTAACATCCTTAGTGCAGCTCTCGAAAGTGTACATCGTCTATTTATTTTCAATAGTTAAAATGAGGTCGAGACAAAAGTGTTTAGCTCCGAGAAATAAGTAGGTACTGTTCAACATCAGCTCATCCCTCGCTGTGTTTCACAGCAATAAGACGGATTATCCGGAAATTGTCAAGAAACACTACGAGGGAACCGAGTAGCTGTTGATTGATACCTACCTGGAGCTTTTCATATTTTTGAGATCGTTCGGCTTATTTCCGAGAACTTCAACTCTTAGTGCTTTTAGCACTTAGAAGTTGATGCTATCGGAACGAAGTGTAGTGAGCTTGCTGTCTCTACGAGTCTAGCGATTCTCGAGACAAAGCATTAGGTTCCTACAAGCTTGTCTACAGTTCTCACTCTGTTGCGATCCTCGAAGCATACAAAGACTGGAACGCCGTTTATTCGGATTTTATAGAAAGAAGAGTTCGGGCATTTACTTATGTCCCAAACTCTCTTATTCTTTCTTTTTAGTAATCATTCAACCTTCGAGCAGACAAAGTAGCTCCGCTAAGCCTCCTGCCTCACAATTGACTTTTATTGTTGTCTGATTTTTTATATTTTCTATATTTACGCCAAAGAAGTAGTCCGCCAATAGCAGCGAGCAGGATATAGAGACCATTGCTGCCAATAAATACCAGCACCTCTTCTCCCTTATTTTTCCAATACTGCAGCTGTTCCTCCCAATTCCCTTGAATCCGGTCAGTTACAGAGGGACTTTCCTGTTTCTTCTCTACTTTATTTTTTTCCTTTAAAAAGACTTCAACTGTTACATAGTCGACCTGATTATCAATACTCTTATTCGAACGAACCAGCATTTCCCGCTCCGAACGGATTTCTGACAGCCGATCCTGAATCTTCAGCATATCGTCCAGCTTTTCACTTTTAGATAATAGTTCCAGTAAGGCGGATTCCTCTGCTTCTAAGGCCTTGATTCGGCTTTCATTATCCGAATATGCCACACCATAATTTTCTGTTCTGATGCTTTCGTCAGTGGTCTCTCCAATAGCCTTCAACTGCTTCAAGGTGTCCTGACTACCTTTCGCAGGAATACGTAATACATAGTTGGCCTGCCGCAGGTCATCCATCCACTTGCTTCTCTCTGAATTTTCAATATAGCCGCCGCTTTCTTCAACTAATTGTTCAAGCTTCGCTGTATCTCTAGAAAAATCAACGGTCTGTTTTGTATACGTATAAAAGCTGGCCGTTTTTTCCGCTTCTGCGACTGTTGATTTACTCCCTACTGCCGCTTCATTTCCAGACGGCTCCGCTGTTTTACTCTCTGCTTCAGGCGCTGTTTCAGGTTCTTCATACATTTTCAGCATACCTTCGCCAGCATAATCCTGCTTGACACTTTCAGTAGATGTATAGTTGGTTTGCCCAGATTGAGTCTGTTGCCAGATGATTATTCCGGCAAGTACAGCGGTACAAAGACCGGAAATCCCAACCAACTGTCTTTTCGAAGGTTTTCTAAGCTTTACTGCTGCTTTTTGTTTCAGCTTTTTCCATACTGAACGTTTTTCCATTCGCGACTGCTCTTCTATTGCTGTATCAATAATCTGCATTATTTTTTCTTCCGGGATTCGAATATCCTCCCATTGCTGATTCCATTCTTGATTCAGTTTCATTTTTCTCCCTCCTCAAGATACATTCTTAATATACTGCGGGCCTCATGCAGCTTATATTTGATTGTTCCAGCCGGTTCATCCAGAACAACACTGATTTCTCTAATTTTTTTCCCATAAAAATAGTGAAGAATCGTCACTTCCTGTAGATGCTGAGGAAGCTTTTTTATTCCTGCATGGATATCCAGATGCTCCTCTTTTGAAAGCCTTTGTTCGGGCAGCAGCTGCTCTTCCTCAATCCCCTGCAGGTAGCCTTTTGCACACTTCAAATAATCCAACGATGTGAAAATAACTATTCGAACAGCCCACGTTGTAAAATACTCCGGAAACTGGAGCGTACTTATTTTTCTAATAATTTTAATTACGGAATCCTGTACAATATCTAATGCATCCGCTTCGTTTTTCACATATAGAAAAGCTGTTTTATAAAGCTGCTGGTAATGTCCCTTCAACAGCTGTTCCAAGGCTTTGGAATCACCGGCTACAGCTTTTTCAACCAATTCTTTTTCCATTTTTTCACCTTCTTTACCTGTTAGACGATTGCGTTTAAAAAAAGGTTGGAACTTTTTTATCTTTTGTCTTTATTTTACGATCATACCGAAATCAGCCAAGGAATACTAGCCTTCATAAAAACATAGGTGCAGCACATCCGATTTCCGAAGCCTGCTTCTCTCTTGTTCCCGATTAAGTCAAACAAATATTTCTAACGAATAAATCATCAAAATAAGGAAAAAAGAGCGAGGCAGCAATCAAACAACTTGCTGCCCACGCTCTAACTATTAGGAATAATTGATTAATAAGGAACTTCCTTTATTTTTAAAGCCCCATCACGTTTCTCTATCTACAACTACAAATCAGCAGAAGTAAATACCTCTGACACATCGTCGTCATCTTCCAGTCTTTCAATCAGCTTTTGAAGTGTTTCGGCCTGCGCCTCTGTCAGCTCCACAACTGTTTGAGGAACCATCGTCAGCTCTGCCTGAGCAAAAGTATAGCCTTTTCCTTCCAAATCATCACGAACAGCTGCAAAGTCTCCAGGCTCCGTATAAATTTCAAATACTTCATCCGAAGCTTCTAAATCTTCACCGCCCGCTTCTAGCACAAGCTCTAGCATTGTATCCTCATCGATAGCAATAGCAGCCGTCCGCTCGATTGCCAGATACCCCTTACGTTCAAACATATAGCTAACCGAACCAGTTTCTCCTAATGAACCGCCATTTCTGTTAAATGCTGTTCGGACATTCGTTCCGGTACGATTTCGATTATCTGTTAATGCATAGACTAAAACAGCCGAGCCGCCAGGACCATAGCCTTCATAGGTCACTTCATCATAATGCTCGCCTGAACCAGAGCTATCCGCTTTTTTTATTGCCCGGTCAATATTATCGTTCGGCATATTCGCCGCTTTTGCCTTGTCCATAACCAGCCTCAACGCTGGATTAGTTGCCGGATCTCCGCCTCCTGCTTTGGCCGCCATGTATATTTCACGAGAAAGCTTTTGAAATATTTTCCCTCGTTTTGCATCCTGCGCATTTTTCCTGCCCTGAATGTTTTTCCACTTACTATGTCCTGCCATCTGTGCCCCTCCCAAGTATGTTCTTTCTTCTATTGTACTATTCTTTAGAAAGTATGCAACCGTTCTCTAAGTGAGCTGATTCTAGCCCTTATCTAAGAAGCAGCATGATGAGAAACGTTCAGTAAAAAAAACTGCTAGTTTATCTGGATAAGAGTTTCAGCGTAACTTATACAATTAAGAGGAAATATTCTTTTTTTATTGATAGTCATTCTTTTTCACCTCTCATTTACTTATAAATAGATATTCTTAATCAAAAATCAAAAACTTTCTATTGTTTTTTAAGTAATTTTACCAAAATCTATCTGCTACACTTTAGATGAAATTTGTCTGTTGCATTGTCGTGAGTTAGGAGGGGAATGTATTGGAAAAAAAAAGGAAGAAGAAAAAGGGATACATCCAGAAATTATCCACTGGCTTTACCGTTTTGCTGTTATTATTATCTGTTTGTCTCTCTTGTTCTATTGTTTTTGCAGAAGCTTTGAATGAACAGCCAACAGAGCAGCCTGTAGAACCTGAAGGCACAGAAGCCACTGAAAGCTCAACCATAGAATCATCTTTTATAGAAGACAACAGCGAAAAAACACCTGAGAGTGGTCATGTAGAGGAAACAGAGCCAACAACAAAACCTGTAGAAGAAATACCAGAGACAACTTCGGAGTCAGGCGCAGAACAGGAAAAGATAACCATTCAAGAAAATGCTGAAGCAAAGACACCATACCTTTTGAGGCAAACAGCAGGATTAGCAAACAGCGTCGCGGTCATCCAAGGTGGGATAAGTCAAGATATCACTCTGGAGGATCCTGATTTTAATCCATCATTAGTATATGCCAAAGCCGGAGATACGTTGAAGTTCACTTCTATTTTTACCCGTCCTGCAGATGTAGAGGTGAAGAGCTATACGATGACTTTTTCATTTAATAATCGTGGAAATTATCAACAAAGGGATAGTTCAAATTTATTACTAAGAAGAAGCTATCCGGGCTCTTCAGATAGAGATTTAGTAGATTATGTTTCTTGGATACCTAAAGGTTATGGTGCAGAAATAAACGTATATCGTTCAACTGGTCAAGATCCAATCAAAAGCGACATCCTTTTTACTTTTGAGCTGCAATTGAAAAGTAATTTTACAGGGTTTGATTTGATGAACTTTCAAACTGATTTATCTGTAGACTTGGAAACACTTGGAAGACAGCAATACTCAGATTCTTCCTATTATTGGCTTCATTTAAAGGATAACCAACCGACACAATTATCTTGGAACAAAGATTCATTGGAAGAAATGAAGGAAATTGATGCTCATGATGTCAGTACAACGCTGTCAGTGGCCTTCTATTGGAGTGATCCAGACAAGATGTCGGATTATTTACCCGATGGCTTTATCATGGAGGACGGTAATGGGTATGAATATATTGAGACTCGTGCAAACGACAATGTCAATTCCGGTACAATCATTATTTCACTGAATGCTTACCTTAAAAAGAAGCCTTACGGAAACAATTTCTTGACGATAAAGGCATACAAGGAAGATGGCGAAGGCAGAAAAACGATTATTTCAAATAAACTATTGCTGGATTTGACGGTGATCGGCTCAGTTTCATGGATGAGTGTCACAGACAAAATCAACTGGACGGTAACAGCGGGGCAAGATATGAGTATACCATTGGCAAGGACAGAGGATTTGACAGTCAACGTCAAAGATAGTCGCTCAGATAGTGATCGAGCTAGCAACCCATGGAAGCTGTCTGTTTCTACCATAAAAAATGGTTCAGAAGATTATCCCTTTTCACTGGTTTGGCAAGATACAGGCGAAACGCCAATAAACTTGGATAATACTGGAAGCATCGTCTACACATCCGGATCAGATTTGACGATACCTAACCCTGAACGACCTTTTGCTTTTCAAAAAAATTGGCAGATAGATGAAGGAATTCTTTTAAAGATAAATGATGCACCAAATATTGGCGAAATCTATGAAGAACCAATCACTGTAACTTGGACATTGGTTGATGTCAGCTCTGGGACATAGAAAGGGTGAGTAGTATGAAAATGCAACTAGGTAAGACGCTAATCACTGCATTACTTGTAATGCTCTTTATATGGCCTGTGTCATTTGCTTTGGGAACAGCACACGATGTCCATGAAGAACAAATACAGATTGAATTGATAGAAGGATTCACAGAAACTACTTCTACTGGAGAGAGTTCTTCCCAGAGCAGTTCCAAAGGGACACAACCTTCTAATCCTTCGTCCAGCAATAACAACGCAAAAAAGTCGTCAGGCAGCTTCTTGAAAGCTAACGAGTCTATTAGTTATTTAGGATCTTTTGTGGGGGGATTGCTGGTTATCTTCAGCCTATATTTTATAGTGAGACGACAAGGAGGGGGGAACAAACATGTGTAAAGTAGTATTTTTTATTTTCAGTCTTGTTTGTGTAGTTATACTGGCACCAATAACTGCATTTGCAGAAAAGAGCACAGCTGTGGAGATTTATCTGACGAAAAGCCAGTTGAGTCTGGTTGATGTTCAAAGCCCAACCTTCAGTCACCAGAAGTGGACAAGTGAAGAGCGAACGCTTACATCAAAAACAGATTTGTCAATTACCATCAAGGATAGTCGAACAGGAGGAAATTCAGCTTGGGCTCTCTATTATCGTTTGGATGCTTACCAAGAAAAGAACAGCCGATTATCGCTTGAACAGGCACGTACACATATTGGTCAAGGACAATTGACAAGTGCAGATAGAACGGTCACTTCTGATGAGTATCAAGCTTACCCCATTGATATGGAGGTGACGAACCAGACAGAGCAGTGTCTACTTAACCATATAAAAACGAATGAAAGTGGGCCGATTACGTACATTTATACAGTAAATAAAGACGATATTTCTCTGCAGTTGCCAAAAGGAATAAGGGCAGGAAGTTATACCGCACAGCAGATAATTACTTTAAGAGATTTACCAAAAAGCAATTAATGGTTATGGAGGAGATTAGGATGAGAAGTATCAAGTGGAAATTGATTAGTATATGTATGACGGGACTCTTTGTGACCTCGGTGCCGGCTTTTGCTACAAACGGCAGGACAGAGACCCACGTCACCGTGTTAGAAGGAACGAACCAGGGGATTCAGAATGTACCAGCTTCTTACTCCTTTTCAGGCACCTTTTCCCCAGGAGAAAGTATCTACACCTTGACGGGAATAGTTAGTGCCAATGAAAAGAACTATCTGGTAGAGGACTACACAGGGAAGTCTAAGAGCTGGAAATTGACAGCAACCGTTTCACCATTATCTGTGGCATCCATAGAGAGTGCGGAGGTAACTAGCTTAACGATTACACCTACAACAGGAAATCCAATCATATTAAGCTCAGGAACCGGTAATGGGAATCTGATTATGGAGAAAACAGCAACAAATTTTAATAACCAGGGGGAATATAAGCTGGAAGTTGCTAGTGTAGCGCTTGAAACAACAGCAATAGGGGATTACAAATTTGGGATTGGCGATGTCTTAACCGGCTCAATCACCTATACCTTGGTGGATACGATTCATCTCAACTAATTGGGATTGATTCCTATGAGCTATCAAGAAAGGGGATTACAGCGTGAAAAAAGCAATTAGTCTATCATTCAGATTATTGACTATAGGATTCGTGTCTATACTGTTGCTTTGTTTGGATGACCAGCTCGTGTTTGGGGAAGAAATTGGATTCAGCGTACAAGCAGACTTACCGGAAAATCAGCTAAATAAAGAGGTTTCTTATTATGATTTAAGAATGCAGCCAGGACAAAAACAGGAAATTCTTCTTCGTATTTCCAATACCTCTAATCAGGAACAAACTTATGAAATCAACGTAAATCAAGCATATACTAATAAAAATGGCTTTATTGATTATGAACAGAAGGATGTGGCAATAGATGATTCTCAGCAATATCCGCTGAAGGATATTGCTGTACACGACTCGGAAATCACTGTTCCCCCACAAACAAGTATCAACTTTCCCATTCAGCTGAATATGCCAGCTGCAGCCTTTGACGGTGAAATCCTTGGCGGTATCCAGGTACTGAAAAAGACAAAGGAAACGGAAGGGAAAATCGTGAACCGCTACGGCTATATTATAGGCTTGAGGTTAACAGAAACCGACACGCCTATCGAGCGCCGACTTGAGTTGAAGGATGTACGGGCAGAAAAAGCATTTGGCTCAACAGGAGTTGTAGCTGACATTCAGAATCCGGTCATGGAAGGGATTGGTCACTTAAAATATGAGTTGCTGATTAAAAATCATCAGAACAAAACGGTCAGAGAAAAAGTCTATGATAAGGAGATGTCGATTGCACCGAATTCCACTTACACCTTTGTGGTGGATTGGGAAAAGAAGCCGCTAGAAGCAGGCGAGTATCTATTTTATTTAACTATTTCTGATGCGAAGGGCAATCGCTGGAATTTTAAAAAGCCGTTTACAATCAGTGAAAAGGAAGCTAAAAAAGTGAATCAGGCACTAGTCCCCATAACACCTTCTTCGAATAGACCGTCCTGGCTATTTGTTCTATTAGGAATTTTGAGTGCTGGAGCTGTATTTCTCCTGTTCTTACAGCGGCAAAAAAAACTTACACAGCTGCAGCCGGTGATTACAGAGACAAATGATGGAGAAATGTCCAAAGCAGTTGAGGAGCAACCTGAAACGAAGATATAACCCAGGGAGAGGACAGCACCTACCTCATTTCTCGAAAGTAATCAAGCCTGTTTAGAAGGAACAGCGGCAATCTCCACACTATAATCCTAAGGTTGAATGGCCGTTTTACAAGAGCCGTACTATGGAAAGAAATTAGATAAGTCTCTCACCCTTAAATAAATAGAAATAGAGTGACCTTGTGTGTTTCTCTGTGCTGTTTTACCAAAGCATTGGATTTGCATTCTGATATTCTATTTGTAATCCAGCCAATAATTTATCATTCATTGATTCACTTCAACATTTTTATACAAACTTTTTTAACTACATTCGTTGGCCACATCTAAACAGGATAACGGCAGTCACTCTCCTCGAGGATTTCCGTTATCTTTATTCATTTACTATACCTTCTTTTTGGCGCCCTTAAATGCAAGAATTATCCAGCTCAACAGAATTGCCAGCAAGGCACCTACTGAATCCAATGCAACATCTTGAAACAGCGGTGAACGCCCCCCTGTAATCATCTGATGGATTTCATCTAATCCAGCATATCCTGTAGCCGCCAACCAAGCGACAACTCCAGTCAAGCCAAGCTGATTGATTCTCGGTTTTAATCCTAAAAACCAACTGCCGCCCAAAAGAAAATAGGTTCCCAAATGAGCCCCCTTACGGACAAAAAATTCAATAAAGCTGAAATAGCCTCTCGCTTGAATACTAACCTCTTCCCCTGCATAAGCAAACGAAATCCCGCTTAATTGTTCTTTGAAAGGCTGACTTGCCAGCCATCGTTCTAAAAAATCAAGCTGTGATTGCTCCGCATAGGTTTGAGAAGAGCTATAAAATAAAATAGCCATAATTATAAATGCTACAACTAAATATAGATTACTATTTTTCAATAAACCTTTCATTTCATCACCTCATCTCCTTATAGTAGCCTTTTTTAAGATAACAGACAATATTTTTTAACATTTTTTATTAATCTTAATAGTTGTTGTTTCCTCGTCTAGCTATTCCCTTAATCCATCAACTGAAAAAATAAAGGTTTTAAGCTATAATAATGAGTATCTGAAAAAAGAAAGCAGGTTAATTTATGACGTATTCACTAGTTTGGGATTTAGAGAGTATCTTCCCAGGAGGCAACTCTTCCAGCCAACTGATTGAACGAATGGAAAAAATAAAAAAAGATTCAGCTATTTATCAAAAAGCTGTTCAGGAATGGGACTTTTCTAGTCCGAAAGCCGCTCAAGAGCTTGCTTCTATTATCCAGCTCATGGAAAAAATCACTGATGGATTTATGCAGTGCAGCAGCTTTATTGAAGCTCTCCTGTCATCTCAAACAGACGATAGTACAGCCAAAGTTCTGCTAGGCTCTCTTAATAGTTTACTTCCTGCTATCCAGCTTGGGGAAACACTGTTGAAGAAGAAATTTTCTGAAATCAATGAGAACAACTGGCAGGAGCTTCTTGCTCAGGAATCACTGAATCAGTTGGCTTTTCGCTTAAATGAGTTTAGAAGAGAAGGCAGTTCTCTGCTATCTGAAAATGAAGAAAATATTATCAACACACTCTCATTGGATGGGCTAAATGCTTGGAGCACTCATTACGACACAATTGTTTCTACAATCACCATTCCACTAGTAGAAAATGACGGCTCCATAACTGAACTGTCTGCTGGTCAGGCATTTAATCGAATGACTAGCGATCCTGATTCTAACATTCGGGCAAAACTATTCGATGCTTGGGAGAAGGCCTGGGCAGCAAATGCTTCTGTGCTGGCTGACACCTTGAATCACTTAGACGGCTTTCGGCTAAACACTTATGCACTTCACGGCATGAATGATTTCTTAGAAGAACCTTTGCGCTATAATCGAATGAAGAAAGAAACACTAGATACTATGTGGCAGGTTGTCACTGATAATAAACAAATAGTTGTCGATTATCTCACCAGAAAAGCTCAATTGTTCGGAAAAGAAAAGATGGACTGGCAGGATCAAGATGCACCAGTTATCTTGGGAGATTTAAAAGAAAGAGTCTATACATTTGATGAGGCGGCTGCATTTATCCTGACTAACTTCAATCATTTTAGTCCAAAAATGGCTCAGTTCGCCCGTTCGGCTTTTGAAAATAGCTGGATTGAAGCAGAAGACCGCCCAGGAAAAAGACCGGGGGGCTACTGTACTGAATTACCGGAGACCAAAGAATCGCGAATATTTATGACCTTTGGCGGTTCTGTTAACGAAGTGGCTACTTTAGCCCATGAATTAGGACATGCATTTCACAGTAGTGTTCTTTGGGACTTACCTGCTCTCAACCGTGATTATGCAATGAACGTTGCTGAAACAGCCAGTACTTTCGCTGAATTAATTGTTGCCGATGCCTCCTTAAACGCTGCTGAGACTGAAGTGGAACGGATTAATTTATTGGATGCAAAACTACAAAATGCCAATGCCATGTTTATGAATATTCACGCCCGCTTCATTTTCGAAACGAATTTCTATAAAGAGAGACAACAAGCTTTACTGACAGCCGAACGTATTACTGAATTAATGACTAATGCACAAAACGAGAGCTATCAGGATGCTCTTGGCACCTATCACCCACATTTTTGGGCCAGCAAGCTGCACTTTTTCATTGATGATGTACCTTTTTATAATTTTCCATATACTTTTGGCTATCTTTTCAGTATGGGAATCTACGCCTTTGCTAAAAACCAAAGCCTAGGTTTCGAAGACAGCTATATTGCTTTACTTAGAGATACAGCTGCTATGACAGCTGAAGAGTTAGCTGAAAAACATTTAGCAGTTGATTTAACAAAACCAGATTTCTGGCAAGCTGGTGTTAATTTAGTTACTGATGACATCAAAGAGTTTTTACGCTTAACAGAAAAATATATTTAAAGATAAATATGCTTGTGATTTTTATAGTGATTTAATATCTTTTACAGTATAAAAAAAGAACTGGAATTTCTATTCCAGTTCTTTTGATTATTTACATAAATTACATACGTACTGCAAAGCTTGGTGTAAACGATCCTACATCCCCATAACAAACTCCCTGCGATGGGTTTGCTGCGTGAATATAACCGCCACCACCTGTAGCAATCGCAACGTGGTAGCTACCTCCAGGTGATCCCCAGAAATACAAATCTCCAGCTTGCGCTTGAGAAACAGCTATACGCGCTCCAGCACTCTCTTGTGGAACTGACCAACCGCCAATATCGCGACCAGTTACAGTTTTATAAACATACCAAGCTAATCCAGAACAATCGAATGTATTTGGACCTTGTCTGCCAGGACCTTGTGTATAACCTTTACCAATATGCTTAGATGCTTCAGCAACTATAGCACTTCCATATCCGGAAGAAGGTGGCGTTGGTTCTGGTGTCGGTGTTGGTTCCGGTGTTGGCGTCGGCTCTGGCGTCGGTGTTGGTTCCGGCGTAGGAGTCGGTGCTGGTTCTGGTGTCGGTGTTGGCGTCGTATTTCCTTGATTAGGCTCTTCCGAACTTCCCGGTGTTTCTTGAACATCAGAATTTGGTGTTTCACTACTTTGATTAGTCTGTTCTTCTGATGACACAGGAGACGTAACTACAGCTTCTACTGCTGCTTGTGCCGCTGCATCTTTGGAAGCCTGTTCTTGTTGAGCAATTAATGCACGCTGCGCTTCTGCTTCTGCTTTTTGCTGTGCAAATGAGGCTTTTTGGTCTTCAGCAGTAGCTCTTTCAGCTGCCAGCCCACTTTGTAGAACTTCCAAATCTAATTGAGATTTGATAATTTCGCCTTTTTGAGCTTCTAACTCGACTTGATTATCAATAATCTGTTGCAGTTTTTGATCATTTTCAGCTTTTTTCGCTTCAACAGCTTCTTGATCAGCTTTTTGCTGCTGTACTAAATCAGTATTCGCCTGAACAATTGTTGTCATCGCCTGAACACGAGTAATCGCATCAGAAAATGAGTCAGCAGAAAGAATTGCATCCATATAACTTGTTGCATTTCCGTTTACTTGAACGTCACGAGCTTGATCTTGAATCGCACGCTCGCGTTTTTCAATACGTGTTGTCAACACTGCAATTTCATCTTCTAAAGCTGTTGATTGATCTCTTAATTCTGTCTGCTGAGTTTGCAATGCATCAGACTGCATTACAATCCCTGCAATTTCATTTTGTAATGAAGCAATCTGTGTTTGTACAGTTGCCTGTTGGTTTTTTATTCCATCGATTTTTTCATCTTGTTGTTGGATTTGCGTGTCTACATCGTCTGCCAATACTGGTACGGCTCCGACGGTTGACAGTACTAATGAACTTAGCATTAGCATTGGGATTACACGTTTTTTCACTATTCATTCCTCCGACAAATTATTTAAACTTATAAATTAACAGTAGATAAATTCTTTTTAAATTAATGACTCCATCAGTTTAACATATCCCTATGTCATAGAGATAATAGAGACATTACAAAAGTATTTCAAATCCAAAAGAAAAAATACTGCAGACATGTAATCATTCTACAGTATTTTTATTGTAAAATACATTATTTACCCTGGAAAACGCCAAACCACTGCTCTAAAGCTTGACGGCGGTGCTGGTGCCCAGCCTTTTGTTGTGGAAACAAATCCAGACCCACCAGGATTATTCGCTTCAACAATTTGGACAACTCCGTTTTCCACACCAACAACTAAGACCGTGTGAACGCCGCCTATCCAGCCTGACGGAGTAAAGATATTTTCATATTGAACAACATCTCCCGGCTGAACCTGGCCCCATGATACTTGTGTTGCACCAGAAGCAACATATCCGCTGTGAGGATCGCCGACAGCAAAATTAATCCCTCCGGCATTTAACCAGCGACGTACAGAAACTAGACATTCCCCTTGCGCACCCCAGCCTGTCGGATAACTATTACCGACATCATTAAGCGCTGCACTGATTGCTGCCTGCTTCGCTTTAGATACTTCTCCTGCACTTCCTGGAATTGATGTGTCATTATTGCTGTTTCCAGCATTATTATTCGAATTATTTTCCTGAACAGGAGGTGTATCGATTTCTGTTGTCGTTCCATCTTCTTCGACAACGTTTGTCGTCGGTGTACTTGCTAATATTTCCTGAGCAAGCCGTTCCGCTTCTTCCTGTTTTTTCCGCTGCGCTTCTTTTTCAGCAGCTAGTTTTTTCTCTGCTGCTTCCTTTTGCGCAATAAATTCGGATTTTTTGCTTTCTTCTGTTGCACGCTGTGCTTCCAGTTCGTTCTTAGCAATCTCCTGTTGAATCTTCAATGTATCTAAAGAAGCCTGTTTAGCGTTTAAATCATTTGTTGCTTTTTCCAGGGCCGCAATCTGATCTTCAACAACAACTGTTTTATCTTCAACAGTTTCTTTATCAATTGTTTGCTGTTCTAAAAGATCATTATTCGCATTAACCAAGGTTGTTAACCCTTGCACGCGCGTCAATGCATCTGAAATAGACTCTGAATTCAAAAGAACCTCCAGATAGCTAGTTCCATTCCCACTAACCTGTACATCTCTAGCCTGCTTTTGCATTTGGACGTCTCTCTTTTGAATGCGGACATTCAAGTCAGAAATTTCATTGTACAATGCTTTAATTTCATCAGTCAGTGTACTTTTAGTCTCAGTCAGCTCATCCACTTTAGCAGCAATTTCCAACATTTCATCTTCTATTGCTGACAATGCCGCTTCTGCCTCTTGTTCCTTCGTCTTTAAGTCATTAATTTTTTGATCTTGCTCTTTGATTTGAGAATCGTAGTCTGTTGCTTCCACAGCTACTGGCAGGCTGACAGCAGTCAGTGCCAATGAACAAACCATTAATGTTGATAAAAACTTCTTCTTCACTAATTTATTCCTCCGGTTTTGCAAATCTATAATTTCATAATTATTTACACAAATCTTAACTTTTACTTCTTACAACATTGAAATTGTAACATAGATTTGTGTCATATACATAAAGATAATGTTACAAAACCATTTCAAGACCAATCATAAAATAACATCCATTATGTATTTCTACCAATTATAAATAACAAAAAAGAGGCTACGTTGTAGAAAACAGCCTCTTCATTGGGTAAAATAATAACACAAATACCAACATATTAAACAGGAGTGTTGGTCCCAGCACTCTTGTGATGAACAAAACCGGCCCTACCTTAGATAAATGAAAAATTACCTGTAGAGCAACTGCAATCAGCTCATAGCTAGTAACAAATATAACCATTCCAAAAAAAGCCGTAGGAATATTGGTCTCTAAAATCCCCTGAAAAGTATACATTAGCATAACTGTTGCTACAAGAGCTACAGTATAAATTCCTAATATGCCCAAATAATAACTATCACAAATCAACCCTAGGATTAACGCACTGATAATTACATAACTCTTTGAGAGATTGGGAATCATTGTTAAATAAGCAAGTAGTAATAAATGAGTACTTGGAAAATAAACGTTATCTAAAAGATTTTCAGCCCCCACAGACAGCTGTCCGTCCAGCAGCAGCAAGAAAAACAAAATAACTGGAGCAAAATATTTTATTTTCTCTTTTGGAATCATTCATTTCCCCCTGCCGATCTTTGAATAATAGTTACAACATTTATATCATACATATCCGCAAATGGTTTAACGTATATTTCACGATCCAGTCCGTAATGATCCGGCTCGATTTTTTCTACTGTTCCTATCGGAAGATTTGCTGGAGAGTTTCCACCTAAACCAGATGTCTGCACAATATCACCGACCTTGATTTCAGCCTCGCCAGTCAATTGTGTAGCAACCATCGCCTGTTCTTTTTCGTCGTATTCTTTTAGTAACCCATAAGAATCGCCGCCTTCGCTGCTTACACGCGCAGGAAAATGGTTAGAGTTTTGATTTTTCGATGTCAACAGCTCTACTTTGGAAGAGAAACCATTCACTTCGATCACCCGACCGACTAACCCTTTTTGAGACATAACAGCCATATTAACTTCGATTCCATCATTACTCCCCTTATCAACAACCATCAAATCCTGCCAGCTGTCCGGCGAGCGAGTAATAACATTGGCAGTTACCTTCTTATAGTTCGTCAATGTTTCATTCAGACCTAATTCGGCTTTAAGAGCGTCTATTTCTTTCTGGTAGTTTTGATTTTGGATAGCCAGCTCGTTGTAACTGTCAATTTTTTCTTTTAGCTTCTGGTTTTCATCATATGTATTGAAAAGGTTTGTTAGTGAAGATAGACTTCCAGCAACTGCTTTAGCAGGTGCGGAAAACATTTTATCGATAACGCCGACACCGTCATTTACGGCAGACTGAACAGCATTTGTTTTCCCATTGGAATTACGCTGAGCTGCAGTCACACTGATAATGGCAACAACAATAATGACTAATATCAATGTAATAATAATATTTTTATTTGGATTAAATTTTTTCACAATGACACCTCAGATAGTCTTCAAACTGATAGCCTTAATTTTACCACTATTTAGATTTAAACAAAAGAGCAGCAGCTGCTCTTTAACTTTTTTTATCAATTTTATTTTTGTAAAAAAACGAAGGAGCCGACTAATTCTTTCTCCAGCTCACAACGTTTTTCTACAAATGAGTTCTTGTATAAAAATCTGAGTCTGGAACCCTGCTGCTATCCCAGACTCGATCTGCTTATTTCTCTTTATTTTCGTCGCTTAGCATTGCTTTCCTTGACGCATTTACACGTCCTTGCTTATCGATTTCCGTTACTTTGACCAGAACCTCATCACCTAGCTTCACAACATCTTCCACTTGGTTTACCCGTTCGTTGGCAAGCTGAGAAATATGAACCAGAGCATCTTTTCCTTTAATCAGGTTTACAAATGCACCAAATTTTTCAATACGGACAACTTTTCCAAGATAAACTTGCCCTACTTCTACTTCTTTTGTCAGTTCTTCAATAATCTTGATTGCTTTTTGAATCATTTCTGCATCTGCTGAAGCAATACTCACATTACCTTCTTGATCGATATCAATCTTAACACCAGTCTCGTCGATAATGCCATTGATTGTTTCGCCGCCTTTACCAATTACATCCTTGATCTTGGCAGGTTTGATTTGAATCATTTCAATCTTCGGTGCATACTGGCTTAATTCTTCACGAGGCGCACTCAGTGTAGAAGTCAGCTCCGCCAAAATTTCCATACGAGCTTTTTTCGCCTGAGTTAAAGCTTCTGTTAGAATTTGTTCAGTAATACCCTGAATTTTAATATCCATCTGTAAAGCGGTAATACCGTCTTTTGTTCCAGCAACTTTAAAGTCCATATCACCAAGGTGATCTTCCAGCCCTTGAATATCAGTCAAAATAGTGTAGTTTTCACCGTCACTTACTAGACCCATTGCGATCCCTGCTACAGGAGCTTTGATTGGCACACCAGCATCCATAAGAGCAAGAATACCTGCACAAATACTAGCTTGTGAAGAAGAACCATTTGATTCTAATACTTCTGACACAACACGAATTGTGTAAGGGAAGTCTGTTTCGTTAGGAATTACCTGAGCCATTGCTCGTTCACCTAAAGCTCCATGCCCAATTTCACGGCGTCCCGGCGAACCTGCGCGTCCTGTTGATCCAACAGAAAACTGCGGGAAATTATAATGATGAATAAATCGTTTGCTGTCTTCGATACCTAGACCATCAATAATTTGATGTTCTCCAAGTGGTGCTAATGTACAGACAGATAAAGCCTGTGTCTGCCCTCTGGTGAACAAACCAGAACCGTGCACTCTTGGTAAAATCCCAACTTCAGATGCCAACGGACGAATCTCATCCAATTTACGTCCGTCTGGACGAATTTTGTCAATCGTAATTAATTCACGAACAACGTCCTTCTCCAAATCTTCAGCAATTTGCTTCACTTCTTTTGTAATACGGTCGCTTTCTTCAGAATCCGCGTATTTTTCTGCGTAAACTTCTTTAACCTGATCTTTAACTGCATCGATATTATCTTCACGTGCAAGTTTTTCTTCTGTCATTACAGCGGTTTTCATTGTTTGATAATAACCAGCGAATATTTCTTTTTTCAGCTCAGCATCTACTTGTAGAAGCTGGATATCCATTTTGGGTTTACCAACTGCAGCAACGATTTCTTCTTGGAAAGCAACCAGTTCTTTGATTGATTCAAAACCAAACAGCAAAGCACCAAGCATATCCTCTTCAGATACCTCTTTCGCACCGCTTTCCACCATGTTGATCGCTTTTTTAGTTCCAGCTACAGTTAATTCGATATCAGTATTTTCAGCTTGTTCAACTGTTGGATTCAATACATACTCGCCATTTACACGGCCAACATCAACACCAGCAATCGGACCGTCAAACGGGATATCTGAAATTGCCAGCGCAAGAGAGGAACCAAACATTGCAGCCATCTCAGGTGTGCAGTCTTGTTCCACACTCATCACAGTATTGGTAATCTGCACTTCATTTCGGAAGCCATCCGCAAACATGGGACGAATTGGACGGTCAATCAAACGAGCTGTTAATGTTGCACGCTCACTGGGACGTCCTTCACGTTTGATAAAACCGCCAGGAATTTTTCCTACAGCGTACATTTTCTCTTCATAATTGACAGTAAGCGGAAAAAAGTCAAAATCTCTGGCATCTTTTGAAGCAACTGCTGCACTTAATACTACAGTATCGCCATAACGAACCAAGACTGCTCCATTTGCCTGTTTTGCCAATTGACCGATTTCAACCTGCAGCGGACGTCCGCCCCAAGTCATCTTAAATACTTGTTTCTCTGACATATAAGTCTCCTTCTTGCCCTTTGAAAAGCGAGACGCTACTAAACAAATGAAAAAATCCAAATGGATTGAATCCTTTCATTTGGTTAGTAGAGTTTTGACTAACTTTTCAAAGTGCTGTTTTATTTTTTCAGCTTCAGTAACAAAGCCTTGTTTCCATTTTGTCTTGCCGGATACGCTTTTGCTTAGTGCAAAAACTACTTGGTCCTGCCATCCAATAGCAAAAAAGTGAGATTCTGGTGAATCTCACTTTCGCATGTTTGATTAACGACGTAATCCTAAGCGTTGAATCAGTTCACGGTAGCGTTGGATGTCAGTTTTACGTAAGTAAGCTAACAAGTTACGACGGTGACCGATTTTTTTCATTAGTCCACGATAAGAATGGTGATCTTTTTTGTGTACGCGTGCATGTTCATTCAGGTGATTGATATCAGCAGTCAATACAGCGATTTGTACTTCTGGTGAACCAGTATCTCCTTCATGACGAGCGTATTCGCTAATGATTTGGTTTTTCTGTTCTTTAGACATTGCCATGTGTTCCACCTCTTTCTATAATTGTCACCCTATTACTGAGTAAAGCGTTGGTGATTCGTCAAACCAAGTAATAGGCGGTGTGTTTCCACACAGAATATACTTTACAGGATAGCGTATTAAAAAGCAAGATAAAGCTTAGCATAATCCCTGTTTTTATATAGAAAACTCCCCATTTTTCTAATTTTTGTGATACACTTAATTACGCAAAATAATCCATAATGGAACAACGGCAGATTTGTGCCCGAATTCCTTAAAACCAAATAGACGGTGCTTCAGAAGCACTCTTTTAAAAGGGCAGCGGAAATCCAGTAAAACAGTAGCTCGCTAAGCCCATTGCTTCTGTAGCAGCCTCGTTTCCATTTATAGAAGGAGGAATTATCCTAGTGATTACCATGAAAGATATTATTCGAGAAGGACATCCAACACTGAGAAAGGTGGCAGAAGAAGTGGCTTTCCCTTTAGCTCAAAAGGATATTGAGCTTGGGGAAGAAATGATGACCTTTTTAAAAAACAGTCAGGATCCGGAAAAAGCAGAAGAGCTTCAGCTGCGGGGAGGCGTTGGTCTGGCTGCCCCTCAATTGGATATCTCTAAAAGAATAATTGCTGTTCACGTTCCCAGCGGTGATTTAGAAAATCCGGAACCCGTTTTAAGTGCTGTTATGTACAATCCGAAAATTATCAGTCATTCTGTTCAGGATGCATGCCTGTCAGATGGCGAAGGCTGCCTGTCGGTAGACCGGGAAGTGCCCGGCTACGTGGTTCGACATAGCCGCATCACTCTTACATACTATGATGCAGCTGGAGAAAAACAGAAAAAACGCTTAAAAAACTACGAAGCAATCGTTGTTCAGCATGAAATCGATCACTTGAACGGTATTATGTTCTACGATCATATCAACGCAGACAACCCTTACAGTCTGAAAGACGGCGTTTTGGTGATTGAGTAGCTTTCAGCTTCAGCACTAAAAGACAAAATTTCCAACGTTTTTCTTAAAAAGGAGTATACTAATCGTGTGTTATCACGAAAGGAATGAGAATCATGTTGGAAATCCATTATTTGCTGACAAGCAATGATACAAGTGAAAATGTAAAAATCTATGAGAAAGCCGCTGATTTCGTAGCTGCTCAACAGCGGGAAGTACCCGATTTAGAAGATTACTATAAAGTGACCCAGGTACTGCTTGACAATCAAGAACTTCCTTTAGAAGAAGCAACCATCTTCGGATTGTTTAATACATTGAATAAATGAAAAAAACAGAGCTGTGTTAGGCTTTTCCCCTAACATTGCTCTGTTTTTTTATTTCTATTTTTTCGAAAGCTCCGTCCCATTGATGCTGACTTTTTCTATATTTTCCAACTCCAAATAGCTGCCAGAAACCTGAATGCTGGTTTTTTTTCCTTCACTACCGGATGTCATCATACCATCCTTAAGATAGTCCAGTGTTGTTCCATCCTTCATTTGAATGTTAATCTGCCAGTCTGAATCATAGCTCTCCGACATATCCACAGTACATTCAAAGCTAAGGCTAAGCGGTGATAGTTTGATATTTTTCAGCTTTATTTTCTTACCATCTACAACCACATCTGTATCCTGCAAATCAGTAGTCGGAAGCGCCTGCGGCTCAGCCAGCTTAATCGCCCATTCCCCTGACTGCTGAATCTCGTGACCCATCCCATCAATCCGCACATCATATTCTGAAAGCTGTTCGGCAGAGATATCAAATATCAGCTCTTCATAATCTGTTCGACCTGTTTGATTATTATGCGTGCCTTCATCTACTTGAAAGCTGGCCATAGAATGCTTTTCTTCACCTGTTTTCCGATTAATTAATACAATAAAGGCGTATTCTCTTTTTATATGGTTTGGATATTTAATCTGAACATGCAGAAAATCGTCTTTGTATGCCGCGTTCGTCAAAACAACCTCTTGCTCTTCATCCAGCACTACATTCATTTCCAGCGGTTTCAGCCCTACTTTGTTCAACTCATCCCACGTCAAATTGTATTTTTCCATCAGTACAGGGTCAGAACCGCCTCCTTGACCATCCTGCTTAGAAATATCGATCCAAGCAGCTTGCTGATTAATATGATCTGATAGTTTGACTGGGCTCATTGTTTGCTTCTCCCAGCGCCCGGACAAAATTGATTCCAGCAAAAAGCCCGGAGTTGAAGCTGAACCGTCAAACGTGGCAATTGCTGTTGTTAGAATGGTTGCTGTTTTTGTTTTTTCATCATAATTAATAACCCGACTATTCCCACCACCGTTCATCTGCCAGCGATCAATCATTGTTTCCCCATCTAAACGGTCACCGGTCAAGTCAGTCAGTTCTGAAAGAAAATAGGTTGTACCGCCATCCTTAAATGCCGACACCGCAGTCAGACGCAGCCCCTGATCCTCTACCGAAGCATCCAGTTTATCTGTATTCAACAGCAGTTTGTCTGCATCGCTGCCAAACAATTGGTAGTATGTTCTTTTTAGCGTACCCAATTGAGTAAAGCCAACTAGTAATAAAACCAGTGCTGCAGCCGCAAAAATCAAACCCTTTTGCCATTTTTTTGTATTTGAAAGCTTTTTTATAGACGTATTTCCTGTTTTCTCTTCAAACCTTCGACTAATTGCCTGTAGATTTTCTTCTGAAAACGGTTGGGTATATTCTAAAAAATCATCCAGCTGTTCCTCAGTCAAATACTCCAACGGTACATCATGCTTCTTTTTAGTTTCCATACTCAGCCACCTCTTTCAAAAAATTTTCTTCTTCCAGCAACCGCTTCAGCCTTTTCTTCCCTCTGTATAAGCAATTGTCTACTTCCTTCGCTGGAAGCCGCATCACATCACGAATCGTTTGCGGCTTCTCTTCATAAAAGTAACGACGAATCATGATTTCTCTAGTAGGCTCATCCAGTGTGCGAATGGCATCATACAATGCCTGCCATTCTTCTTCCCTGCTCATCCTCAGTTCGCTGGCCGGTTCTTCTGCTTCTTCCAGTTGAATCATCTTTTTTTGATTCTTCTTCACTTTATTCAATGCCAAGCTACGGGCAATCACAGCCAGATAGCTTTTCAGCGATCCTTTCTCCGGCTGATATTTTTCCGGATGCTGCCACAAGCGGACAAATGTATCGCTGACCACTTCTTCAATATCCATTACAGCTGAGCCGTTTTTACTCGTTATTACTGTGGAAGCGACTGCCCACAGCAGCTTTGAATATTGCTGAATAAGCCTTTGATATACCGCTTCATCACGATTTAACAACCCGATATACACTTCTTCTTCCATTTCATCACCTCTTTTTTTATCGTTCACTATTAATACAATCAAAAACTGAGAATTCCTCACTTTTTTATATTTTTATCAAAAAAATTAGGAGCTTCCTATTTTTGGCGAACGATATTCACTATTACCAATTCCCTTATTTTGAAAAAATAAAAAAGAAGCCGGACAAAATAAGTCTCGACCTCTTCAATAATAAAACAGCGGCTGATTTCTTTTAATAATTTTATCAGATAAAGTTTAATTCCTTCAACGCTTTCCAGATACCGTCCTGATCGTTGGTGTCTGTTACAAGCTTCGCTTCTCTTTGAACATGAGGCTGAGCGTTACCCATCGCTACACCAACGCCGACTTCCCTCAACATCTCTCTGTCATTATCTCCATCGCCAAAGGCAATGATATCTTCCTGTTTGATTCCCACCCGGTCAGCCAAATTTAAAATTGTAGCTGCCTTAGAACCGTTTTCGGGAAGAATATCCACACTCTCTGGATGCCAGCGGACAAAACGGAATTTCGGGAATTGCTGCTCAAATGTACCTTCCAGCGACTCATCATAAAACGCCAATGCTTGATAGATGTCTGCCGATTGCTGGAACTGCTCATCGTAGTCCAAATCATGAAAATCGATTGAACGCATCGCTTCAACCACTTGGTTCGCACGATGTTTGTTTTTCTTTTTCACTTCGTCCAGCCCGACATACGCCAGCCCCAATTCATTCTTCTCAAGCTCAGCGGCAAAACGAAGCAGCTCGTCTTCATCTAACAAATTCTGATAATACTGCTCGTGATCTAAAAAGGCTGCTGCGCCATTACAAAGTATGTAGTTATCAAACGCTAAATCAAAGATGACCTTCTGCGCCATATAGCGGCTTCGTCCTGTGGCAATTGTGACTAGATGTCCTTGTTTTCTCAACGCTGCCAGCGCCTCTCTAGTACTGTCCAATGCTTGCTTATCTGTTCCTAACAACGTTCCATCGATATCGAATGCAAAAAGTTTTCTCTTCATGAAATTTTCAACCGCTCACTTTCTTCTCCTGCTGAGTAGCCTGCCAGTTCCCTCTATTTCAGTCCATTTTCTTCTAATCGAAAAATAGAACCCACACTGGTATTTTTAACACATTCATTGGTCTTTTTCAACTTTTTCTAATCGTTTAAGCTCAAAAAACGCACAGAATACAACACTTCAAAGTACCTTCACTTTACACTAAAAGAACGCACTAAAAATATTTTCGATAGAATTATTTCCTAAAACCCTCTGTTCTTTAAGTCCACAATAATATCCTGGTAAAATACACGTACATCAAACCCATCAATATTTTCTCTATTCAAGTCAATCATATCTGCATGTGAAATGCCCCGTTTTCCAATTGGGCCAACCAGTTTAGTATTTTCAAAATAGCTGGCTGATTCAACAGATACCAGCCCATCATTTTTCCCATCAAAATGCCTGACCACCGGATAAAAAATATTTAATGGGAATTTTCCTCCAGCTGCTTTATTTACATATGATGCTACGCCTTGATAATACACGTCGTCCTTATCAGGCATCTTGGCATTAAGTGTTTTGCAGGTCTCATCACTTAAATCAGTGACTGCTACTAAAAAGTCAGGATTTTGATCTCCTAATCTTCCCAAAGCGCCATTATAAATCTTCTCAACCCGATTCAGCATTTTTTGAGGTGCTTTCTTCAACAAATAATCTGCAAAAATACAGCCATGATGCGGTGTATTAATCGTAGTAAGAGAAGCGACATATTTATCCATACCATAATTGGAAATTGCATATCGGCTGTCGAGCCCGCCCTTAGAGTGTGCGATGATATTTACTTTTTCACACCCGGTTTCTTTCAGAATATTTTCGATTTGCTGTGCCAGCTGTTTTCCACAGTATTCTGCGCTTTGAGCAGACTCTTGATTTCCATAGTGGATAACCGCTCCTCTTTGCTTTAGAAATCTTGGAATTCTCCCCCAATAATTTAAATACTTTATATCCCGGAAAAAAATGCCGTGCACCAGCAGCAGCGGATATTTGGTTTGGCATTGAGTGGACGCCGCCTCTACATCAGCAGCTAAATCTTTCTCAAATTCAAAAGCTAATTCATCCTCCACAACTCGAATAACCCTTAACAGCATATAAATATTAACAACTGGAACCCAGCCGCAGACGGCAGCCATGATTCTCAGCTTCAACCCCAGTTGCACAGAAGACAGATAGACACGAAGCATACCATTCCAAAAAAGAAGCGCCTCTAAAAATACAATCCAGATAGTCGACAAAACCAATAGCTGCCAAGAAAAAGAATAATTTAGCAGAATGGGAAGGACTGTCAGCACCATCATGGAACAACTTACTACGAAAACCTTTAGAGAATAACAGCCTTTGTAGAGAACTGACAGGTGTTTTCGTTCAGCTGTTTTTTTAGGTATCTTATGAATTACTACTAGTGCACACCCCAAAAAGAGAACGAATATCAGCACTTTTACTTGTAAGCTTTGAGAGCTTACTAACCCGGCAAGCGGCAAAAAAAGACACAAATTATACAGGAATGCATAAACAAAAACCGGAACACTATTTCCTAGCGAAAACATGCGCAACATAAGCTTTCTCCTCCTTTTTAAAACAACAACAGCTTTTAAGATACTTTTTTATTGCTCTTCATGTGAAATCATTCATATAAACTATAGTATCACTCCGACGATTCATTTCAATAGTTCTCTTTGAAATCATACGCTATTCCAGCTAAAATAAGCAGCGCAGCTTCTGACTGCTTGAACCAATAAAAAAGACTAAAAACGCTTATTCAACAGCATTTTTAGTCTTTAGACAAAGAATATTTTATTAATCTAAGTAGTTGGTGTCAGCATTATTCAACCATGCATAGCCAAGTCCCATCACCAAACCGCCGCCAATAAAGTTGCCGATCAGTGCAAACACTAAATTATGCACAACATTGCCTAAAGTCATTGCTGCAATCGTACCATGAGAAGCAACATATGCCAGTGTAAATGCCGGGAAGTTTGCGATAACGTGTTCAAAGCCTAAGAAAGCAAAGATAAAGATAATGAAAATGATAGCAGCAATTTTCCCTGCATCATCTTTCATCCGCATACTCACCAGAACCGCTGTATTTACAACGATATTAGCAAACATTCCTTCTACCAAAATCTGTGTGGTGCTTTTTGTCAGTTTACCGGCAATTGCTGTAAACATATAGTTATCTGAAGCCAAATTTTGAAAAGGAGCTGTCTGACCAATCAGAAATCCGAACAGAACACCGCCGACTAAATTGAAGAGAATACATGTAAACAGAATTTTTGCAGCAAGCGGCAAGCGTATTTTTTTACGGTATACGCCAACAGTCATATACAACATATTTGATGTTCCCAGCTCAGCATTCATATACAGAATCATTACTAAAGACCAGCTGAACATAAACGCATAAAGCATTTTTCCTAGTCCGTGTGCAATGTCTTCACCTTTCATAGCGATTACAAATGCTACAGCTGTTCCTAAGGTTAAGAACATACACGCAAGCATTGCTCTGACAATATAACGGACAGTGCTGTTTTGAAACAAACTAATTTTTTTATTGATGGACTTGTCAATCTGTTCAAATAGTGGAGATACAGGTTTCATTATTTGCTGCTCCTTTTCAGTTGATTTTCAATATGTATTTTCAAAAAATATCCTTTACCATTCTAATGACCTGAAGAGAATTTGTCCAGTATTTTCTGCTTATTTCCCAGTAATTTCTTCTTATATTCTGCTTCCTCTCATTTTTCTTGCTATTTAATTGAAAAAACCTTGACTTAACAAGCTTTTTAGCGATATAATGTTCTTTGTGTAAAATAATGCAGCAGAAAAATAATAGGCTCGTCAACAGTCCATTGCCTCAGTGTTTAGCTTTTAAGATAATGATATCTTATCCAGCTTTTCAGGTTCAACTGCGTAACCGCGGCTGCAAAGGTGAAGGTTGAAGAATGAACTGAACGAATATGAATTTTTCAGAAGATTATTTTACTCCAAAAACTTATTTTATTGGAGGAATTTTGAATGTCTCGTTATACAGGACCATCATGGAAAATCTCTCGTCGTCTAGGTATCTCATTATCAGGAACTGGTAAAGAACTAGCACGCCGCCCTTACAAACCAGGACAACACGGACCAAACAGCCGTGGCAAACAGTCTGAATACGGTTTGCAATTAACTGAAAAACAAAAATTACGTCATATGTACGGTATGAACGAACGTCAATTCGTTAACTTGTTCGTTAAAGCAAGCAAAATCAAAGAAGGTAAACACGGGGTTAACTTCATGATTCTGTTGGAACAACGTTTAGATAATGTTGTTTACCGTTTAGGTCTTGCAACTACTCGTCGTCAAGCACGTCAATTAGTAAACCATGGTCACGTTATGGTCGATGGCAAGCGTGTGGATATCCCTTCATACCATGTTGAAGTTGGTCAAGTGATTTCTATCCGTGAAAAATCTCAAAATATTGTGACTGTTAAAGAAGCAGTTGAAGCAATTGTTGGTCGTCCAGCATTTGTTAGCTTTGACACTGAAAAATTAGAAGGAAGCTTCACTCGTTTACCAGAACGTGATGAACTATATCCTGAAATCGACGAAGCTCTTGTCGTTGAATACTACAACCAAAAACTATAATCCCTTTGGGATTCTCAAAAACCCTCTGCTGTCTTTTCAGCAGAGGGTTTTTCTTACTTTTTAAGCAGATGATTAAGCTCTGCGCAGTTTTTCTTCGCTTCATATTTTGCATAGATATAGAACGCTACAAAGTGCAAAGCCAATGATAACACCAACATTCCAGGAATCCATGAGGCAATGTAGGCAAACATTTCCTCTGAAAACAGATAGACAGCTGCCAAACCAAATCCACTATTTAATATCGAAGATATTACTACATTAGCCAGCGGTTTAAAAGTTAAATACTGCCATAATCCTTTATATACCACTCCGCATAGAAATGCTATACTGGCCGCGACTCCAACTAGATTCCATAAATACATCACCTGGATTTTTTCCCCATTGAAAAAAATCGATAATAAACATACTATCCATAAAAATGAAGCAGTAAAAACTTGAAAAAATGACTGTCTTAAATCCTTTAACATGATAACGCCCTCCTAAATTCTTTGATGTAATGTCTGCTGATAATATATGTTGTGCCGTCCTTCATTAAGAGCTGAATCCGGGCATTCACCGAAGAAGTGAACTGCGCCACATGGTTTAGATTAATCAATGTTTGATTATTGATTCGCATGAATCGATTCGAACGAAATTCAACTTCCGCATATTTTAGCCTCTTTCCGTAAAGATACATATTGCCATTTTCTAACTTGAGATTACACATTCGATCTTCTGATTCAATACTGATAATCGACTGAACAGGGATTTGAATCTTCCGATTATTCACTGCATTAATAGCTGTAACTGTTTGATTGATCCCATTAATTGCCTGTTCCAGCTTGGGCCAGTCTTTTTGATGCTCCGGATTCGTCATAATCAGTACTTTGCCAACAGCTACCTCTTCCTGTGTTTGAAACTCTGTTTTCATTTATTCCCCTCCTACACAATCTATAATAAAAAACTTTTCGGATAAACGGTGTTTCAGAAGTAACTTCTTCGACAATAAGACGAAAATTCGCAAAAAGTTTGTGGAACACCAAGTAGGAAACAGTCAACATCGAATGGTTTACCTTCGTGTTTCCTGTCATTTTCGGAATTTTCGCCTTATTGCTTAGAATCACTGTGATTGCTCTTTGAGCAGAGCAGATGATGAAAAGTACCTACTTGGTGCTTAGAATCACTGTAATTGCTCTTTGAGCAGAGCAGATGATGAAAAGTACCTACTTGGTGCTTAGAATCACTGTGATTGCTCTTTGAGCAGAACAGATGATGAAAAGTACCTACTTGGTGCTTAGAATCACTGTGATTGCTCTTTGAGCAGAACAGATGATGAAAAGTACCTACTTGGTGCTTAGAATCACTGTGATTGCTCTTCGAGCAGAGCAGATGATGAAAAGTACTTATTTGGTGCTTTGCGCTGACCATTTCTGACTCAATCTCTTTAATCTGCCAACATTCATTTTTTCCTTTACAAAAAGAACATATGTTCTTATAATGGTTAATAGATAAAAAAAGCTGGGAGGAACACATATGAAATTGGTTGTCACAGAACGTCATTTGGGAGAAGGAATTTTCCCAACATTTACTGCTGGAACAAAGGTGACTGATATTGTACCATGTAGTCATTATAAGAATTGGTTAGGGGGAACTATCGAAGGCTATCAAACTTATTTTCCTCAGGACTATATTGATAAAGACACATTAATCCGAGATTACAATCCGACAGAATTAGCAATGGCAGAAAATAGTATTGTTGAATTATTAGAAGTTGTCTACGCTTGGGCTCTGATTCAGGACAAAAACGGTCACATTGGCTGGATGCCCTTCGAAAAGCTCAAATCACTATCCTTTACTTAAATATTGAAAGAGAGTCTCTATAAAAATATATTGGTCTTCTTCAGAATAAAACAATCGAAACTTTAAAAGCCAAGCTATTACATGACCACATTAAACATCTAGCCTATTGCATTGCTGCTCTGCGGTCCCTTGAAAGACACAGATCAGGAATCTGGGACACAAGTAAATTCCCAGACTTTTAGTATGATGGAAGTCCAAATAAATGGTGAGACAGAAAACAGGACTGGAACCTTAGCCAAGCCGGCTACGCTCCAGTCCTGAAATAGTTCTCCAACATCGATTCATATTTTGATACATAGTGAGAATTGCAAATGCAATGCCGGCTGAATTAAGGCGGGGTCTTTAACACTACTCACCATTCTAGCCAAACTTATGTCGACAAAATATTTTCTATAAAAACATCATCGGCTAGATACTTATCAGCTGCTTTCAGTTGTTTCTACTTTCCAATACGCCGTCTTTCATAACATACACTTGATCACAATATTCAATCAAGCGTTCATCATGAGTAACCATAATCGTTGCTTTATTCTTCTCTTTTGTTTCCCGCGCCAATATTTTCACCACTTCGAATGCTTTATCTGTATCCAAACTAGCTGTTGGTTCATCCGCCAAAATAACAGAAGGGTCGTTATACAGCGCCCGTGCGATGGCTACACGCTGACGTTCACCTCCTGAAATCTCATCTGGATACTTTTTCTTTAGAGCGGCTACACCCAGCTGTTCCAATAGCTGATTACCAGCCTCTGAGTTCGCTTTCTCCTTTTTCACTTTATCTACTAATTTTAGTTGTTTTTCAATAGATAGAAAAGGTACCAGATTCGAAGCTTGAAGAATAAAACCAATCTCTTTAAAACGAATAGCGGAGCGTGTCTTTTCTTTTTCTGAACTGAAGGACTGTCCGTTAATTTTTATTGTTCCTGCTGAAGGCGTTTGGAGACCGCCAGCCAAAGTTAAAAATGTACTTTTTCCTGAACCACTTGGTCCAATAATCGCTGTGAAGCTGCCCTTTTCTACAGAAAAGTTTGTCTTTTTTAAAGCAGAGATTTGTTCATCTCCATCTTGAAAGTTTTTCTCTACATCTATAAATTCTATCGCTTTCATTCTGTTCTTCCTCCTAACCTATCGCCTTCAGCGGATCAACTTTAACAATCGTCCGCACCGAGAACAGGGCTCCCAGTACTGCAACAATCAACATGGCACCTGCTATTCCGCCAAAAAATAATCCATTTACCTCAAACGGAACAGCTGCGGGCAATACCAAAGAAGTCCCAATGGAAGCTAGTAAGCCGCTGAAAATGCCAATAACGGCTAAAATGAAAGTCTGCGCAATCACTGATACTGAAATGTATTTGCTGGAAATCCCCTGAGCTTTCATCACCCCAAAAATACTGGTTTTCTGCAACGTCAATACATAGATAAAGATACCAATGACAATCGCTCCGATCACAATCAAGAAGCTAATCATAAAGCCAAAAGTCAAAACCTGTGCGCTATATCCTGAAAGACTATTGATAAATGTAGAGATATCGTATACCGACAACTCTTTATTATCTGTTTTTACTCCTAAAGTAGAATCATCTTTGCCCCTGACAACAATACCATTAATTTTCGCCTGATCATCAGGCAGTTCTTGTCCAAAGCGAATTTGCTGAAATTCTGAAATAGAGACATATAGTACCGGCGTTACTACATAGCGGGCATTTTCAGTAAAGCCGACAATTTTCACTTCCCGTTCACTCCCTGCCAGCTTCACTATTTCGTTTAGCTTCACTCCATCCTCTGTCTTTAAAGTAATGTCGGCTACCGCTTCATTCTCACTCTTAAACGCTCGACCCTCTACAATATTTGGCATAAGAAAACCGGCTGAATCAATTCCAAAAAAGTTAACGTCAACTTTTTCTTTATCCCCGTGTTCTCTCTTAATAATTCCTGCTGTTTGTGCAAAAGCTGCCTTCTCTTTTGCTTGAACATCATCTAGTGTCTGAATAGAAAGAGACGACATATTTAAGTTACCATTAGCCTCTTCCGAAAGCACAATACCATCTGCCTCCCATTTATCCACAGCCATTTTAAAATCTTCTGACAATCCATAAGCTAAACCTGTTAAAAAAAATACCAAGTAGGCAATTAAAAACATTACTCCTACAATCAATCCATACCTTAATTTAGAGTGCTTAATTTCGTTCCATGCTAAAAACATCGACTTCTCCCCTTCTCTTACTGCAGCAGACTCACTATCCTTGAAAGCGACAGAGTGTCTCCGGTAAAAAAGATTATACACAAACAGTGACACTTTGTCACTCCTTTTGCATTATTTCCTTTTTACTATCGTGAATCACTGCTATAATACATCTTTTATTCTATTAACGAGTATAACAAATCCACTTATTTCTCACAAAATAACTGCTTATAATTCAAAATATAATTTTTTTCTTTACTTTCTCAAAAACTTCTTTTATAGTATTGTTAACCACAAAAAAAACAAGGTTAACAAAGGTGTGTGAACATGAATTATTCATTACGGTCAACTATTTTGGCAGCAGAATTTGCTGCAATCATTGCAGTTTTTTCTCAATTAACAATTCCTTTTGGAATTATTCCGTTAACAGGTCAAACCTTAGCTGTTGGTTTAGCAGTCACTGTCCTGGGACGGAAAACAGGTACCTTTGCTATTCTAATTTATTTGTTGTTAGGATTGATTGGCCTTCCCGTCTTTTCTGGTATGAGCGGAGGAATCGGAGTACTTTTTGGTCCGACTGGCGGGTATTTAATCGGCTTCATTGTTAACGGACTAGTCACTGGCTATATTTTAGAGCGGACTTCTTTTACCTATTCTTGGGCAATCATTGGCAATATCGTTGGAGCAATGCTTACTTTAGTCTTTGGAACTATTTGGCTGAAAATTTATGGAGGCAGCGGCTGGATCGGCGCATTCCAAGGAGCTTTCCTGCCTTTCATAATTCCTGGTCTGATAAAAGCAATTTTAGCCGGCTATCTCGGCATTTTAGTAAGAAATAGACTGCAATTTCTAGTTCCTAAATCAGAAAACTCTATTCACAGATAGTAAAAAACACGGTATACTTAGTTCAAACGATTACAGGAGGTATGGAATGCTAAAGAAAAAAGGAATTATTCGCCATATCATTGAGCTAGGTATTATCTTTGGAGTTGTTTTGCTGTTGAGAGTATTTCTTTTTAATCCTGTAGAAGTAATTGGTACCTCTATGGAGCCCAACTACCATGAATCCGATCGCTTATGGCAAATGACTTTTATTGAACCTGAACGCTTTGATATTGCCACTTTTCCCAGTCCACGTACTGGCAATCTAATTGTCAAACGAATCGTAGGCTTGCCTGGCGACACTATCCGTTACGAGGATGATCAGTTATATATTAACGAGAAGGCATATGATGAAGCATATTTAGATGAATTTAAAGCACAGCTGGATGGTAATCAGCCGTTGACAAACGACTTTACTTTAGAGACATTAGATGCGACGCAGTCAGCAACTGTTCCTGAAGGAAAATACTTTGTTTTGGGAGATAATCGGCAAATTGCCGATGACAGCCGTTATTTCGGGTTTGTTGACAAGGACGATATTCAGGGGGTTGTCTATTTCCGCTTCTTCCCATTTAATAAAATTGGTGTCCAATAAGAACTGCTTTAGCACAAAAGGGAGTGGGACAATAGTCAGAAGAAAATCTGATTATTGTCCTACTTTTTTGATTTTAGGGTACACAAAAAGCACGCAACCGTGTAAGATTAAAGTGACTAAACCAAATCAAAAGGAGCGTGCTTTTA
>NZ_JBTXLW010000018.1:0-78588 GCF_054871795.1 Enterococcus sp. LJL51
AAAAGACACGCTGAGTATACGCATACAGAATAATTTTTAATAGCATCTTCGGGTGGTAGGCCGGTCGGCCTAATTGTTCTTCTAATTTATTAAAGAGTGTTTGCGGCATGGCTTCGACTAAGGCATTAACCGCAAAAGCGACATCCGTTTCAGGAATAAACTGTTCCAACTCTAATGGTAAAATCGTTTGATTAATGGTATAATCTTTAAACATAAAAGCACGCTCCTTTTGATTTGGTTTAGTCACTTTAATCTTACACGGTTGCGTGCTTTTTGTGTACCCTAAAATTAAAAAAGTGAGAAAATAATCAGATTTTCTTCTGACTATTGTCCCACTCCCTTTCCAGCCACATCCAGCTTTTCATTCCATATAAATCAACCTGAACATATCTTCTGGTTTTCAGCTTCTCGTCAAGGTCCATACCTTCTTCTTTTAGTTTGCGCTTGCGCCAGTCAGCTGCCTTTTCTGCGATCGTTGTCGCTCAATCCATATTCATACGGGACATATCAAAGACACCGTATTCTGCATTGTAGGCACTGCCGCTTTTAATCTGAGCCAAACCAGTATTCATCGCTTCCTTTAGAGCATTCACTTCTGTAAATAGCATGAAAGGTCAATCGCTTCTGATTCTAGTGACCAGCACTGAGTTTATTAGGAGCAATATAAATACTTTGCTTTTACATAGCAAAAGGTATTAGCTTTTGATTCGCTAATACCTCCTCAATAACACTAGAAATTTGCTAAATACTAATTCCATTAATAGAAAAACACTATACTTTTGTACGATAAATACAGCTAGCTTTTGTTAGCTATTGGAAACTTGATTAGTGAGCCTATACTCTCTAACAAGGCTTAACTATCTGACGCCAAATCAGATAGTTAAGTTCCTTTTTATTATATTTATTTATCAATTTTATAATTTTTAATCCAATAAAGTGTTTCTTTTTTGTTCGTGATTAGCTTAACAAAATTTTCTTCTTCAAATTGAACTCGAGTATCTTTTATACTAACACCATGAGCCTCACTTAACATGTCGATTATCGTTACTTTTCCTTCTGAGCTAGATAATAAATATTGATTACCTTCTAAAAATATACCTTCGTACTGGTTCCCTTCATATAATTCATCACTAAAATTAGTTTTCTGACTAATATCATCAGAAATTACAAAATCTATTGTTTCTTGTAAATTATCTTTATCAATTTCTGAAAGTAAGAAATCCTCTATTTTAAATATTTGTTGTTTTTCATATGATTGCAAAATATTGGTTATTTGCTTATCAATCACTTTGCTTACCTCCTATTTAGGGTTTTGGAACAGGATAGGTAGTCCATACATTTTTTAGTTCATCATAAACTATTTTTATATGTGTTTCTCCTTTGGTTCCAATAACTTTCCCTGTATCAATAATACTAGAAAAGGAATTTTGTCCTTGACTCCCTACTCCATTTGGTATAGTTTCTACAAGTTTACCATTTTTTAATGCGTTTTGAACTATTTTATTAGCTTCTTCTGCTGAAGAAACATTAAACTTTCTAGCTCGCTTGGCAGTTGAACTATTCAAATGTTTATTCTTAATTTCAAATTTTTTAATATTAACATCCAATTTCTTCCCAAATCCACTGACTTTCTTATCCTTCAACACCACTTCATCCACAGTCAATGGATGCCCTGCATAATACGCTGCGATACTCACTTGAGCAATACTACTCAATACGATGGACCAGCGCTGGGCTTTTTCTACATCAGTTAGAGGACGTCCGGTGTCGTAATCCACCCCTTCACGCAGCTCTATGGCTAAGCGGCTCATTTCATCTATATCGTTGCCCCGCTTAATTTCACGGCCATACAAATCAAATTCTTTTTCCGCCCATTCCCTATAGGCTTCGTTTACCTTATAATCATCCGCAGAAATATACGGCGGATTTTCCAGCCACATCCAGCTTTTCATTCCATATAAATCAACCTGAACGTATCTTCTGGTTTTCAGCTTCTCATCAAGGTCCATGCCTTCTTCTTTTAGTTTGCGCTTGCGCCAGTCGGCTGCCTTTTCTGCAATCGTTGTCGCCCAGTCCATATTCATACGGGACATATCAAAGACACCGTATTCTGCATTGTAGGCACTGCCGCTTTTGATTTGCGCCAAACCAGTATTCACCGCTGCCTTTAGAGCATTCACTTCTGTAAATAGCATAGAAGAAAACGCATGGAAGGTCAACAGCTTTTGTAGTTTCTTTTCCAGCATACGCTTTATTTCCTGATAGCTGGTAATGACATTATTTATCTCATTGATATGCTGGACGCGTTCACTAGATACCGGCAGCACCCGCTTAACTTCAACAATTTGATGTTCCATTGCCTGAATTTGCTGTTCCCATTTCTCAATTTCTTCTTCTAGCTCGGAAGATTTCAAGTCAACATTCGCTACATCAGCACGGTACTGTTCAGGTATTTTACTCACTGCTTCAGCAGTCGCCTCTGAAACAAGGATTGCTCCCTGAATCAGCGGCACATAGACCGCTTCAAAATAGCTCTTTGCTGTACGATAGGTTTTTCCACTTAGCACCTGATCCCCAACAAAGTCTTTGATTCCTGACTGGAGAGTTTCTAATCCCTGCTGGGCTTCATGGCACATTGTTTTAGTACTGTCTGCCTGTGTCTGCGAGGCCCCTAGATACATATCGATACTCAACGGCTCTCCTCCTCTTTTTCCGTCATCCACCTTTTTTTCTGATAAAATAATTCGTCTTCTTTTTCATTTAACGAATAGTGTTCTTTTGCTATATTCTCCTGCTCTTCCTCCATCATTTCTGATAGATTCCGTTGCTTTCGTTGAATTTGCTCTGCGCATTCTTCAACTAAATACTGGTCCTCTTTTTCTCCAGCAATCAAGTCATACGCACTTTGAAAAAGAGCTGCTGTTTGAAAAAAATGCTCTTGATAGGCTTCATCTAAACGGTCAATTGACCGTTTCTTGTCCTCCAGCTCTTCCTTTTCATAAACGAGCTGTCGTTCAGCTCTTGCTAGTTCTTCCCACTGTTCCTTCTCAGCCATTCAATTTCTCCTTATGGGGCAATAATTCTTGTTTGGCCAAGCTTAACATCCTTCGCCGCAAACTCTGCTGCTGTATTCTTGATGTTATTTGCGTCAGTCAGTACTGCACTACGGATAGCTGCCATCATACTCTCAATCTCATCAATCGCACCCTGGGCAGCTTGATTACCGGAAACCGTACTTTGCGTATCTCTTGTCACAGCTCGTGAAGTCCCCAGCTCCTGAACCCCCTGCATAATACCTGTTGCCAGTTGACCGGCGACAGACGTATTGTTAGAAACACCCATTTAAACTCCTCCTTTTTCACTTCCAAATGTCAAAAAACTGTTTATAAGAAAAGTATACCAAAATTTTGCTTTATACCGAACACTTTTTTAACATAAAAGCAATCGGTTCATACATTTATTAACCGTTACCGAAAAAAGACCCTATCCAGTTTTGGATAGAGTCCATTCTTTATCAAACCTGCTTGGAGCAATTGATGCTTTTATATCAGTCTGCTTTTGTCAGCGAGTGTGTTTTGACTAAATTCCGGCAATACTCTTCCCGCCGACAAAGCTTCACTCAGCAGCCTCAGCGTTCTTTCACCGAATCATCGGCAGAATCTACATATGCTGGAGCTAATCTATTTGAAGCCAGCACAAATGGTGTGTAAATAAGAAAGGCTAGAACTAAAATAACCAGTTGAACCAGGATAGCTGAAATAGTTTGATAGCCAACAAAGGCATTGACGAACAAAGGCAGACCGAAAGGAACCTCTACTGTTGCAGCCGGAATAATATGGGTCACTGTAGCAAAGTACGCAACCGCTGTCGCCATTAGCTGAGACAGAATAAATGGAATTGCATAAATCGGATTCATGACAATTGGCAGCCCGTACACTAATGGCTCGTTGATACCGAAAATTCCCGGGATAAGCGCAAGCTTAGAAATCATTTTTTGATCTTCCCGCTTTGAAAAAATCAGCTGGGCAAGGACTAACGCAATCGTTATCCCTGCTCCGCCCATTACAACATAGACTCTAAAAAAGGTCATTGTCAACGGATTAGTAGCTACATCTCCTGCTTGTGTCTGAGCAATATTGTCTGCTAAACCTGCTAACGCCAAAGGACTAAGTATCGGCATAATAACCATATTTCCATGAAGACCGAATATCCAGAAAATCGCCGATGCAAAAGCTAGCAGGATGATTCCGACTGGACCGCCCTGCATAACGCCTTGAAGAGGAGCCTGTAGTGTATTGTAGATAATATCACTCAAATAATCGCCAGAAATATTATAAATGATTGTGCTGATTACTGAAAAAATCAGTAATACCAATAAAATTGGAATCAGTGAATTAAATGACCGGGCAATTCCCGATGGTACCGCCTCCGGCATGCGGATTTTTAAACGGTCAATCTGCATCAGCTTTGAAAATAGTTCAACAGATAAAATCGAAATCAGCATTGCCACAAACAGACCTTGGGCATTAATACTAGAGGTTGCAATACCGCTCGTCACAATATCCTCCAGCCCCTCAACCACCGTTACAATCGACTGAGGAACAATCGTGATGAAAGAAATCAGCGCAACTAATGCTGTATAATTTCCGTCCATCTCGTTTCTCTGTCCAATCAGTTTACCAATTAAGAATGCCAGCGCCAGACTCATCGTAGACATCGTTGCATAGTTAATTGCTGTGAACGCCGGGCTTAACGAGCTAAGAAAGCTAAGCTGTTCAACTTGTGCTAAGCCCACCTGTTCTGAGCAGAGAATCGTATTAAACAATGTGGCAAAAGAACCCACAATAATAAATGGCATGTAAATAGTAAATGCTGTTTTGATACTATATAGATATTTGTTTTGATTCACAACCTCGGCAAATTTACCGACCTTCATTGCAAAGCTGTCTAATTTTGACATAACTCTTTCCCCCTTATAGTTCCTTTAGCTTTTCTCCGTTGTCTGCAATAATTTTTTGATAATAATAAAAGCTTTCCTTCCGCTCCCTTTTCAAGGTTCCCCTTCCCTGATTGTCGCAGTCTACATAAATCATGCCATACCGCTTCTCCATTTCTCCTGTTCCTGCACTGACAATATCCAAGATGCCCCACCAGGTATAGGCAATTATTTCACAGCCGTCCTGCACTGCTTCTGACAAAGCCAGCAGATGTTCCTTCAAATAGTTTTGCCGCTCAACATCATTAAAACGCCCATCCTCACTTTTACTATCCCTCGCACCTAATCCATTTTCGGCAACCATCAGTGGTATCTGATAACGGTCATATAGCTCATTACACACATAACGCAAGCCCAGCGGGTCAATCTGCCAGCCCCACTGTGAGCTTTCCAAGTATGGATTTTTCTTGCCCTGAGGTCCTCCTGTTCCTGTCATCATCACCAATTCATCTGAATAGACCGTTGTAAGATAATAGCTAAAAGCCAAATAATCACTGGTATGTTTCTTGATGAGCGCCAAATCCTCTTCACCAATGTCTAATGTGACCTTTAACTCTTCAAAAAGCCGTTTTGAATAGCTTGGATATGTGCCTCGAATCATCACATCGGAAAAGAAAAGAGAATTGCGGCGAAATTGATAACTGCCGAAAATATCCTCAGGCTTTGGTGTCTCTGGGTAAACCCCGCTTAATGACAACATACAACCCATCAAAGCTTGGGTATTGTATTCTTTTAATGTTTTTACAGCTAGTGCATGAGCGACAAACATGTGATGAGCAGCCTGATACTGCTGCTGTGCAGGGTTTTCCACTCCCGAAAGGTCCATTGCCCCAGCAAACCACGGAATTTTAATGATGTTATTAATCTCATTGAAGGACATCCAGTAAGTCACTTTTTCACCAAATCTTTCAAAAAGAACTGTACAATACCGCATAAAATGATCAATCATCTCCCGATGATTCCAGCCGCCGTATTTTTCAACCAGATATAATGGCGTTTCATAGTGAGAAATTGTCACAATCGGTTCAATCTCAGCCTCCAATAATAAGTCAATCAGTTCTTCATAAAAGGCTAAACCTTCTTGATTTGGTTGCTGTTCATCTCCCTTTGGAAAGATTCTCGGCCAGTTAATCGAAAAACGAAAACAGCGCAGCCCCATTTCCTTTAGTAAAGCAACATCTTCCTTAAAGTGATGGTAAAAATCAATCCCTTGATGAGATGGATAATATAAAGCCGGATCAAGCTCTTTTGCTATATGCAGCAGCCGTTCTTTGCCAGCCGGCAATACATCGCAGATACCTAAGCCCTTTCCTGCTTCTAAATATCCACCTTCTGCCTGATTGGCTGCTATTGCTCCGCCAAAAAGAAAATTGTCTGGAAACAGCTTTTTCATAAATTCCAGCCTCCCTCGTTTGATAGCAGAAATATAGCATCTTTTTAGTGAATTGTGAAAAGTCATAAAAAGGCTTTCAAACGCTTATATATCAATATTTATCCACAAAAACAACAAGAAACTGGTACCTTTTTCTACAGTTTTTTCCGTAAAAATAAGTACCAGTTTTTGGTCATTTATAAAAAATCATTCAATCCATCTTCTTGATGGCGGTAGTTAAAACTGTCTTTGCTGAAAGGCAGCCTGAAAGTTCCTATGTAATCAATCACCAGACGCTTCGTATATTCTACAACTAAACCGTCTCTGGAAATGGTTCGGCTCGTAATGCTCATTCCGGCGTGATTTTTGCGCTCATGGAATAAGCGGGCTTCCTGTTCTGAAAGGTTCACTGCCTCAAAGCTTGCCAGACTATGTGAAATAGACAGTCCAGTGTCTAAAATCAGCTTTTGCAGCGAGCCTTGCCCCATTTCTTGATCAAAGTAGGGAAAGATTTTTTTGGGAAAAATTGATTCTTGAAGTTCCATCACCTTTTGGTCAACAATTCGCACTCTTTTTAACTCCCAAACCGCCCCTCTATGGCTGCTGTCAAAGATTCGTTTTTCTTCTTCCGTCATTGGACGTTTTGTTAGCGAAAGAACCTTGGAAACAATTTGACTGGACTTCTTTTCAGTAATTGAGCTGTAGATCAAACTAGGATTGGCAGCTGTTTTATTCACGATTGTTCCTTTGCCAGGGATTGATACTAGAAGCCCCGCATCCTTAAGCTTCTCAATCGCTTTTCTAACTGTATTTCGTGAGACCTGATATTCCGCCATTAATTTTCGTTCAGAAGGAATTGCTGTTTTCGGCAGATATTTTTTTTGATAAATCTTACTCAACAAGTCCTCAGCAACAAACTCTTTTTTCTTCATCAGATACCCTCCTTTTTGAAATCATCCATTTTTCTTCTACTAATCTTCGCTTTATTTATCTTATACAATAAGCCCAGCAAATAGCAAGCGCTATTTCCCTCCTTATCTCTGTCTGTCAGACTCTGCTTCGTCATTCGTCCTACCAGCAGCACTTTTTATCTATCATCTATCAAAAAATATCAAACAGATTAGAGTTGACTAATTCCCACCTGGTGCTTTACAAAGTTTTTTCTGAATTTCGGCTGATTGTTGAAGAAATACTCCTGCGGTTAAGTGCTAATATGTGTGATTATCCCATTGCTTATTCAGATTTTGACATACTAAAAGTCTGGGAATTTATCTATCTCCCAGACTCAACTCAGCTTATTTCCAAAGAGGGCTTGTTCGTGAGCCCCCTATGTTTACAACCATAACTATTTTTAGACCCGTTACCCAATGTTACTAATCTGTCGTCAGCTCAATCAGATTGCCTTCCGGATCCTGAATTACGGCTTCATAATAACCATCCCCTGTAGTTCTAGGACCATTCAACAATGGAAACCCATCTGCCACAAATTTTTCAGTATAGCGGTCAACGTCCTCTTTGCTGCCAACTGAAATAGCCATATGTGTATAGCCTAAGCTCTCAGCAACTCTATTTGAAAGATGCTGCTTGGTTGTCAGTTCTAATCTACTGCCGGAATCAAAGCTTAGAAAATACGATTTAAAACCGGTCTTTTTATTATGATAGAGCTCCGTACTGCTTACGTTAAAATATTTTTCATAAAATTCCTTCATCTTTTCTAAATCCTTCGTCCAAATCGCCACATGTTCGATATGCATCGTTATTCTTCCCTTTCTTGTTACTTCTTTATTTTCTCAGCTATTGATTAATCGTTTATCGCTTAATAAGCTGGGGTTCTTTAGCCCTTTGCACCAATTCTTGGTCAGATGTAATGTATTCTATAACCTCTGAACCAATTTCTGTTGGCCGAAAATCAATCGTGGAAAAGCCTAAGGCCTGACTATAGGGCAAGTTTCCTTCTCCTATAATCTGGTAATCTTTTTTATGAATAAATCCAGCTTCCTTTAGTCCCACAATAATTCCTGCTGCGGTATCATCTGCATTAGCATAGATGATTTCAGGAACTGCTACTTTTTTAAACGTTTCCTTTGCCCATTCAACCCCGCTTTGATATCCTTCAATTCCTGTAAAAAAGTTTGCTCCTTCGAACGCATCGCCAAAGTATTCTTGATAGCAATCTAATTTATCCTTTGCGCTCACACTTTGAGAAGGTCCTCTTTTAGCTGTAAAAATAATTTTGGAATATCCCTGCTTTGATAAATCATTAAATAATGTATGATAGACTTTTTTTCTGTCTGGATAAATCATCGCTATCTCTTTACTATCAATTTTTTCTGTTGATACGATGCGTCCCCGGCTGCTGAGCTTTTCCCAGTCAGCTAAACGACTGGCTCTGGATGTCAGAACAAGCCCGTCAATCATCCGCCGTTCCAGTAAAGAATAATACTCGTTTTCTGCATGCTGATCATAATACGTCGGCAAAAGTAATACCTGATACCCTTTTTCTTTCGCATGAAACAAAATACTATTGACCAACGTATCATAACAGGCACTATTGTAGGGAACTGTGACACCTAAAGTATAGTTTTTACCGTTACTCAGCTTCACTGCGTTGCCGTTTGCCACATATCCGGTCTCATCAATTGCCTGCTGGACTTTTTTTCTGATTTCATCGGATACATATTTTTGATTATTGATTACCCTCGATACTGTGGATTTTGAGACACCAGTCATTTCAGCAATATCTCTAATATTAATCAACTGCTTCACCTCCATTCGTTAAACAGCCGCGTAAGACTGATTGCAAAAACATACTGATTCCATAACCAGTACCTAATATGATTTATGTAAAGTATAATCTCTGGGACGCGTCCCAGGTCAAGCTTTTTTTGCTGCTAATTCTATATACAAAAGAAAAAATCTGCTATATATGTTCCTCGAAATAACTGTTTATTCACTGCACCAAATCTGGAATAACCAGTCTGCAGACATTAATCATTAGCCATTCAAACAGTTGATAAAATTAGCTCCACTTCATTTTAATCTATTCATTCAAATAAAAGATAGTAAATTGATGCTTTTTTGACTATCTTTCATTTTTACTTTTTCTATCAAAACATACTTAGTCAAATCAGTCAGTGACATTTCATATTCTAATCTAACAAAAACTACGTTTACTATCTACTGAAACCAGCATCAGCTACTAGGATACTTATCCTACCGCTTATCTGAAAAATATTGTTTCAACTATTTCTGTCTGTTATGCTTAACATGTATTCTTCAACAATCAAAGAAATCTAAATACAAAAACTATTGTAAATAATTGTGAGGAAATAAAATGAATATAACAAGTAAAATCGTAATACAATTCACCTTATTGACTTTTTTTATTGCTTATTTGATAGCGGCTATGCTGATTTTTGGAGGTAATTTTGGTTATTCTGTCCATAACTGGGTGGATAATATACAACAATTTTTTATGAACATCCCTTTTTCTATCTACATTCTATCTCCAGCAATTGCCTGTTACATTATTTTAAGAAAGAATAATGTGATACTTCGTCCACAGGACTGGATAAAGACTGTCTTTTATCTAAAAAATAATCCACTTCTTTATCTATATGTTTTTTTCATCTTGATTCTCTACTTTGGTCTTCACGTCCTTATTAGCGGTAATTTCATATTAAGCATGCCTTTTTATACTATCTTATTATCTTTGCCAGGAGCATTAATTATTGGCGGTTTGGAAGAAGCTGGGTGGATGTATGTATTACAGCCGTTCTTATACAAAAAATATGGATTTCTTCGTTCTTCCCTACAAGTTGGTTTTATATGGTTTCTTTGGCACATTCCATTATTTTTTATACCAGGTACAAATCATGGTGATGGTCATATCAATTTTTGGATGTTTACTATCCAGTTATTTTCATTTCGTTTTGTACATGGTGCGCTTTACACTATTTCAGGGAAAGGCTACATCTTTATGAGTGTGTTGTTTCATACGTTGTTTAATGCCTCATCCCCAGTATTTGGAACCACAACAATGAATTGGACTGGAACAATCATCGTCAACACTCTTCTTATACTTATTTCCATAGTAACTGTATATTGGTATCAAAAAACAAAAAAAAGCGACAAAACTGCCGCTTTTACTCAGAAACACTCCTAGCTAAACTATAGATTTATTTCCGTTTTTTGTTGTTTTCTCAAAGCTACTTTAACTGAGTTTTCACCTTATTTACGATACATCTTAAACTCTAAGAACAGATCATTATAAATCCCCAGATACTCTGAGCCTAAATCCTCGTATACCTCTAGATGGGCGATTGTTTCATCATTTGGATAGAATTGTTCGTCCTCAGAAATTTCCTTTGGCAACAGTTTTTTTGCTTCCTTATTTGGTGTCGAATAGCCGATATACTCTGCATTCTGCGCCGCATTTTCCGGACGCAGCATATAATTGATGAAGGCATATGCTCCTTCGACATTTTTTGCAGTTTTCGGAATAACAATATTATCGAACCATAGATTAGAGCCTTTAGAAGGAATCACATAGTGAAGATGCTCATTGCCGTCCAGCATTTCTGCGGCTTCTCCTGAAAAGGATACAGCGGCTGCACTTTCTTCATTAATCATATACATTTTGATTTCATCAGCTACAATTGCCTTAACGTTGCTAGTTAATGTGTTTAGCTTAGCAGATGCAGCCTTTAGCTCCTGATCCTCTTTGCTATTCAGAGAATAGCCCAAGCTGTTCAGCGACAAACCGATTACCTCCCGAGCACCATCAATCAGCATCAAGTTGTCCTTTAGCTCCGGACGCCACAAGTCATCCCATTCCTGCATGCTTTCCTCATCAATAAACTTATCATTATAGATAATTCCCAAGGTTCCCCAGAAATAGGGAATAGAATATTGATTTGCTGGATCAAAATCCAAATTTAAAAATCGCTCATCGATATTATTCAAACCCTTCAGCTTTGAATGATCAATCGGCAGCAGCATGTTTTCCTTTATCATTTTCTGAATCATATACTCTGATGGGATTGTGATATCATACGCAGTTCCACCCTGCTGGATTTTGGTAAACATCGCTTCATTTGAATCAAAGGTCTCATAGTTCACCTTATAACCGGTTTCCTTTTCAAAGGCCTTAATCAATGCCGGATCGATATAATCTCCCCAGTTATAGATTGTCAAAACATCCGCACCAGCCATACCGCTGGCACGTTCAAGCTGTCCGGCTCCTAGAAACAAAATGATAATAATGACGATAATTCCCGCAAATAAAGAGTTTAACTTTTTCATGACAGCTTCGCCACCTCTCTTTGTTCACGACGGAGCTTCTTCAGCCGCTTAGACGTATTGTCCTGACTGATGAAGTAATAGCCAATAACTAAAATCATGGAAAATAGAAAGACTAATGCACTCAGCGCGTTGATTTCCAAGCTGATTCCTTGTCTGGCACGAGAATAGATTTCTACAGAAAGTGTAGAAAAGCCATTGCCTGTAACAAAGAAGGTAACCGCAAAATCATCAAGTGAATACGTAAACGCCATAAAATACCCTGCAATAATTCCCGGCGACAAATACGGCAGTACAATATTCTTAATAACCTGTAGATTATTCGCACCCAAATCTCTTGCTGCATCAACCATCGAATCGTTCATTTCCTGCAGCTTCGGCAGCACCATCAACACCACAATCGGAATACTAAAAGCAATATGAGACAGCAAAACACTGGTAAAGCCCAAACTAATAAAACCAACTGCCGTGAAAAAAATCAGAAAGCTGGCGCCAATAATAACATCCGGCGACACGAGTAGAATATTATTAAAGCTCAACAGGGCTGTCCGGCTTCGGCGGCTTTTCGTATAATAGATAGCCATTGCTCCGAACGTTCCAATAATTGTTGCGATTAATGCAGATAGAAAAGCCAGTAAAAATGTATTTAGTACAATAATCAATAACCGGGTATCCTCAAAAACCGCAAAATAGTTATCCAAAGTGAAGCCAGTAAACTCATTCATCGTGCCGCCGCTGTTAAAAGAATAAAAAATCAAATAAAAAATCGGTGCATATAGAAGCAGAAAAACCAGCAGCAGATAAAGGTTTGACCATTTAAATTTCTTTCTAATCATTTCGCCCGACCTCCTTTTCTCTTTTCACCTGTTAGAAACATCACAGCAACCATAGCCACAATCAGCACAACACCAATCGTTGAGCCCATGCCCCAATTCTGAGTAACTAAAAAATGCTGCTCTATCGCTGTCCCTAAGGTGATTACCCGATTTCCCCCAATCAGACGCGTCAGCATGAACAAGGACAGGGACGGAATAAAGACGGCCTGGACACCGCTTTTCACTCCGTTTAAAGACAAGGGAAAAATTACCCGGCGAAAAGTCTCTGCACTATTAGCACCCAAATCACGGCTGGCGCTAATCAAGGAAGGATTCATTTCCTCCAAAGCATTAAAAATCGGCATAATCATAAAGGGCAGCTCAATATAGGCAGCTACAAACAGAAAGCTAAAATCGGTAAACAAAATCTGCTGGGAGCCGATACCCATAAAATTCAGAAAATGATTGACTGTTCCATGGACACTAAAAATTCCAATAAATGCATAAGCTTTCAGCAGTAGATTTACCCAAGTGGGTAAAATAACCAACATCAGCCACAGCTGCTTATGCTTAAGCTTTGTTAAAAAAAAGGCAGTAGGATAGCTTATCAACAAGGTAACCAGTGTAATCAAAAAAGCATACCAAACTGAGTTAAAGGTCATTGCCAGATACGTTCCCGAGGTGAAATAGGTCTGATAATTTTCCAGACTAAACTGACCGTTCATATCAAAGAACGACTGATAAATAATCATCAATACAGGTGCGATTACAAAAAGAAGCAACCACAATGTATAAGGAATCGAATAAATTCGACGTACTGCTTTCATTCTTTTGCCTCCTATTCCTCGTAGCTTTCCAGACGGGCATCAAAGTCTTCTTCCGACTCATTAAAGCGCATCACGTGGATATCCTCCGGCTCAAAAAATAATCCTACTTGAGAACCCTCCACTGCTTTTCTAGTTGAATGGACCATCCATTCATTTTTTTGCTCGTCAACACAGATGATTTCATAATGAACGCCGCGAAACAGCTGTGTGTCTACTGTTGCTGTCAGCTTACCTTTTTCTGGCGTCGTAATGGTTAAATCTTCTGGACGAAGAACAACCTCCACCGGTTCATTTGGACGCATTCCGCCATCCACGCATTCAAAACGCTCACCGACAAATTCTACCAGATTATCTTCAAGCATCGTTCCATCAACGATATTGCTTTCTCCAACAAAATCAGCTACGAAATGATTAATCGGTTCGTCGTAAATATCAACAGGACTGCCGCTTTGAACAATTTTTCCTTTGTTCATCACGAAAATTTCATCGCTCATTGCCAAGGCTTCTTCCTGATCATGGGTTACGAAAATAAACGTAATGCCTAAGCGCTGCTGCAGATCCCGTAGCTCATACTGCATATCTGTCCGTAGTTTCAAGTCCAATGCTGATAATGGCTCGTCCAAAAGTAAAACCTTTGGCTCATTAACAATCGCTCGGGCGATTGCTACCCGCTGACGTTGACCGCCGGACATCTCGCTGATTTCTCTATTTTCATAGCCGGGCAGCTGAACCATTTTCAGGGCACCTTTTACCTTCTTTTCAATCTCCTGCTTTGGCATCATCTTAATCTTTAATCCGAAAGCCACATTGTCAAACACATTCATATGAGGAAACAGCGCATAGTCTTGGAAAACCGTATTTACCGGCCGCTTATTCGCTGGCACGTCATTGATTCGCGTTCCTTCAAAATAGACATCCCCTTCACTCACATCTGTAAAACCTGCTAAAATACGTAAAATGGTTGTTTTACCGCAGCCGGAAGGACCCAGCAAGGTATAGAATTTCCCTTCCTCGATTTCAAAACTGACTTTCTTCAATACTGTTTCGTCATCGTCAAACCGTTTGACAACATTTTCAAAAGAAATAATTGTTTTCCCCACTCGTTCATCCCTCCGAATTATAGATAAGAGTCCGTTACTACTACCAGCACTCTGCTTCTGCCTTTAGATTTATTCTTTAATTGGTGCGGCTCGGCGGCCTCATAGTAAATGGCCTCGCCCTTTTTTGCTGTATAGGTGCTTTCTCCAAGCATCAAGGAGACTGTGCCTTCCAGTACATAGATAAAGGTTTCTGATAAAGATGGCTCAAAGGTCTTATATTCTCCATCCTTATCGAAGGTTAACAGAACTGGCTCCATATCATTTTCATTTGACTCGGGAATCAGCCATTTCAATGTATAGCCGTTTTCCTCATCCGCATAATAGGTCGCATCTTGTTCATCATAAACAATTTTCTGCTCAGCAGCCTCTTCACTGAAAAATTCCTCCGGCGTCACGCCTAAAACCTCAAGAATATTGAAAAAAGTCTCCATAGACGGAGAACTGAGGTCTCTTTCCAGCTGAGAAATATAGCCCTTTGTTAAATCCGTTCGTTCACCAAGCTCTTCCTGTGTTAGATTTTTTTGAATCCGCAGGTTTTTCAGCTTCTCACCGATGTCCATCTTATCACCTCACCCAAAATATATAAAAACATAGCACCTAAGTTTACTTATACTAAACCAAGAGTTTAATTTCATCTTTTTTCAGTATACGAATTTTTCAAGAAATAGCAACTATTTTTTAGATTTTTTCGGGATTTTAACAGATAAAATTTTAATGAGAAGAATAAGCAGAAATCCGCCATCAAAAAAAGAATAATATGATATGATAGTAGTAATAAAAACAGGAAATTTATGGAGGGATTATTATGGAAAAATTTTCAGCACTATTACTTCAAGAAACTGATGAAAACGTTACACATAGTATTCAGGAAATCACAACGGATCAGTTATCCGAAGGCGACGTGTTAATCAAAACCAGCTACTCTTCTATCAATTACAAAGACTCTCTTGCCGTTCAAAAAAAAGGCGGCGTCATCCGCAGCTACCCAATGATTCCCGGAATTGATGTGAGTGGTACCGTTGTTTCTTCCAGCAATGACAGCTTCAAACCAGGAGACAGTGTACTTGTTACCGGCTATGGTCTTGGTGTTAGCCATACGGGCGGTTTTTCCGAGTATGTTCGTGTGCCTTCTGAATGGGTGGTCCCTTTACCCGCTGAACTAACTGAAAAAGCTGCAATGGTTTTAGGAACTGCTGGGTTTACTGCAGCCTTATGTATTGATGGACTTGAGCAGCATGGCTTGTCAGAAAATAAAAATGCCAGCATCTTAGTTACCGGCGCTTCCGGCGGTGTTGCTAGTCTGAGCATTGGCATGCTTAAAAAAGCAGGATATACAAATATTACAGCTTTGACTAGAAAAAAAGAATCTGAAGCAGCTCTAAAACAACTAGGAGCTTCTGAAGTTTTGCTTTTAGAAGACTTTATGCCGGAAAAAATCAGACCCTTAGGAAAACAAGATTTTGATTTTGTTTTAGACACTGTAGGCGGTGAAGTTTTAGCAGCCGCACTACCTTTAATCAGTTATGGCGGAAGTGCGGCAATTTGCGGCAATGCGGGCGGCATCGGTTTAAACACAACGGTTCTTCCATTTATTTTGAGAGGTGTTAACCTTTTAGGAATTGACTCTGTTAATGTAGAAATGACAAAAAGAAAAGCTATCTGGAAACGAATGGCAGCGGAATGGGCAATCGCAGACACTGCACTGGTCAATGAGATTACGCTGCAAGAAGCACCACAAACCTTTGCTGCACTACAGCAGGGTGCCCATATCGGCAGAACAATTATCAAATTTTCCTGAGGAGCATAGATAAATGAATATTTTGATTACCGCAGGGGGAACTTCAGAAAGAATCGACAATGTCCGATCAATTACGAATCATTCCACCGGAAAGCTAGGACTGGAAATTGGCGAAGCCTTTCTGTCCCGCGGACATCAGGTGACCTACCTGACAACCGCCACTGCTCTGCGGCCTGTTGCCAATAGCAAGCTGACAGTCTTTGAAATTGAAACCACTGCTCAGCTCCAGCGGACAATGGCACAGCTTTTGGAGGAACAGACATTTTCAGCAGTGATTCATAGTATGGCTGTCAGTGATTTTTCAAGCGAGACCAGTCTGCCTGAAGAAGAGCTGATCGACAAAGTGACTGAACAGCTGCTGGCTATGCAAACCTACACAAGAGAGAGTATTGCAGAAACCATTCGTAAAGCCTTAGATGCCATTGGCAATCAAAAAACTGAAGCCAAGAAAATTTCTTCAAAGACAGAACGGCTCTTGCTTTTTCTAAAGAAAAACCCTAAAATAATTGCTATGATTCGAGAGAAACAGCCGCAGACCATACTAATCGGCTTTAAATTATTAGTTGGTGTTTCAGAAGATCAGCTGATTCAAGTAGGGATGGATACCTTAGAACAAAACCACTGTGACTTTGTTTTAGCCAATGATTTAGAAAAAATTCATGGACAGCAGCATCATGGCCTGCTGCTCCATGCTGACCGACAGATAGAAGCTGCGGATACAAAAAAAGAGATTGCTCAATTGATTGTAAAAAATGTTGAGGAAATGGAGCGGATGAATGAATGAAAACTATTTTATTAGGTGTTTCCGGTAGTATATCCGCTTATAAGTCAGCGGATATTACCAGCCGGATTACCAAAATGGGCTATGAAGTAGAAGTAATTATGACAAACAACAGTACTAAGTTCATTACACCGCTAACTCTACAGGCTCTTTCAAAAAATCCAGTTCATACAGATGTAATGGAGGAAATTTATCCTGAGCAGATTAATCACATTGAACTGGCAAAAAAAGCAGACCTTTTTCTGGTAGCTCCGGCTTCCGCAAATATCATTGGAAAACTGGCAAACGGAATTGCTGATGACATGCTTTCTACAGTAGCACTTGCTTTAAAAACAGAGGTGCCTAAGCTGATAGCCCCAGCAATGAACACGTATATGTATCAAAACCCAATCATGCAGCGAAATCTGAAGCTCTTAATAGAAGCAGGCTACGAAGAAATTGAACCTCGGGAAGCTTTACTTGCCTGTGGAGATTTCGGCAAAGGTGCACTAGCAGATGTAGATACCATTGTTGCCGAAGTGAACCGAGTATTATCCAGTCCCAAATAAAGGAGTTCATCTATGAAGAATACGAAAAATTTTACTTTGACTGCCATGTTTCTGGCTATCTTAATTTTACTAGCAGCAGTCCCTTTTTTGGGATTCATTCCAATCGGTCCAATTAATGCAACAACTATGCATATTCCTGTCATCATTGCTTCAATCGTTTTAGGACCAAAAATTGGCGGATTTTTAGGCGGCGTGTTCGGTGTTATCAGTATGATACGTAGTACGATAGTCATCACACCCCTGTCCTTTGTTTTCTCTCCGTTCATTCCAGTAATCGGAACGGATCAGGGAAGCTGGAAAGCTATACTGATTGCGGTGCTTCCAAGAATTTTGATTGGGATTGTTCCTTATTATGTATACAAGCTCTTCAAAAGTAAGACTGCTGTTCAACCAGTTGGACTGTTTGTAGCCGGTTTCTGCGGATCAGCGGTTAATACTATTTTAGTTATGGGCGGAATTTTCCTATTATTTAAAGACGCTTACGCTCAAGCAATGGATATCAGCATCAACGCCGTTTTCTCAGTAATCGCCGGAATCGTTTTTACCAGCGGAGCTGTAGAAGCTGTTGTGGCTGCCTTAGCTACTGCGGCAGTAGCCGCTGTCCTATTGCGCCTAACTAAAAGCAACGCCACCCAAAAACTATAAAAAAGATATGCAGATGAGCCTAGGTCCCATCTGCATATCTTTTTATTTTTTCCCTTTTTTCAGCTTATATGCGTACTCGCTGGCTTTAAACAACAGCTTATTCACCGGCAAATCAAACTCACCGATAAACTCATTGATTGTAGGATTAAAATTGGACTTAAACTTAATCAGTCCATCGTTTAAACTACCTTCCAAGCCGCCCATATTACAAGACTCACAGCCTCGTTCAAAGCACTCGTTAATCGCTTCATACCAAGTCAGATACGCCGGCATATAGCGCTTATAACGGTCATCCATTCCAGCATAAAGAATTTCACTAGTTGTTCCAAAGGTAATCGCCAGTGCACCGGCAACTACTGCTTTTTCACCTGAAGCAGCAATATTCTCCTCCAGCTCAGCTAATTCCCTCGTTAATGAAAATTCCAGCTCTTCCAGATTATGACGTTTTTTAACCTGATTTTCCTTCAGATTTGCTAAATCTTGCTGATTCTTATCGTGACGAGCCTTCGTTTCGTCATAGCGAGCCCTCAAGTCCACCTCAGCCAGCATAATAAAGGATTGCTCAGGATAAATATTCAGCAGTTTCTTGAAGTAGTCGCTGTCACGCAAGGATATCTGCTGACGTTCAGTCGTTAGCTGAATCATTTTAGCAAAGTCCTCGACCAATTCTACATGTCCCATACGAACTGTTACACCTTTTTTCTGTGCCTGCTTCATCATTTTCCGAGTGCTTTTAGATAGCTGTTCTTCACTGAAATCAGCTTTATAAATATTCGCCTGAAAACGCGGCTGAATCGTTGCACTCATCTCCATTGTCAGCCCCTGATATTTTGCTCCCGCTTGTTCTAAATTTGTTATGACCTCTTGGGCTAACGGATTAGGAATTTCTTCCCGATCCATTTGAATATCTTTATAGATAATCGTCGGATCCATTTTCGCAAATAAAGCCCGCTTTTGCTTGCCAAGCTTTTTTAAATTATCCATGAAGAACTGAACCAGTTCTTTATTTGAGTAATCCATGATTGGACCTCGCGGCGTATACAGCATTGAAAATCCAGCCGGCAATGGTCGCACCAATACCAGACTAGAGGCCACAAGCTCGCCATCTTTATAAGCCCCTACAATTTCGGAACCCCAATTGTCCTTAACCTTAGCCCATGAAGCGGACTGCAGCAGGTTACACAATGGATGCCCCTGAACAAATCGGTCATGTTCAGTTGGATTAATACCTATTTTAAATTCGTACATTTGCTAATCCCCTCTACTTCTTCTTACCCATTAGCTTATCATAAACTGCCAGTCGGAAAAAGTCTCTCTTCCACTAGATATTATTCATTCACTTATCAGCTGTAGTCATAAAATAATAGCTTTTTTTACAGCCCCTAGAAACGATAATCCACAAGCATTAATTTTAACCCTTCCCATGCTCTTTGTAAAGAATTGAAAACATTCTTTCTCCAAATAAGAGCTTTAACTAGGCATTTTTAGGTTATCACATTATCACATCGACTATTATCCAGTATAATGAAAGGAGAAATAAAAAGGAGAAGATATATGAAAATAAAAGGAAAAATAAAAATTGTTGTAATGGTTGTAGTTGCTTTAGGCGCACTTCTCTTTGTTATGAATCTCAAAAGTTCACCAAAAAACAGCCCAAAATCAATCCCTGAAATCACCTATCCAAATATCGATAAACAGATTACTATCCGCTTCGGCAGCAGCAGTATTTCTACTTGTTTCATTCTCACTGAATCTGAAGAACAATGGCTATTAGCAATGACCTTGTTTAATGGTGGGGTTTCACAAGAGGAGACAATAACGATTTCCTCAAAAGACTATGAAAAACTGGAAGCTATTTTTGATAAATATAAAATTTGGTCTTGGAATAACTTTGAAGAATCAAAGCAAATGGATGGCTCTCACGGCTTTACTTTAGAAATCATTGAAGACGAAAAGCAACTCTTACGAGCACATGGCGACGGAATTTATCCGGAAAATTATATGGCCTATGAAAAAGAAGTGTCCAAGTATTTAAATAGTCTTTTTATTAAGCAGGGAATTACCACAAATTCCAGAAATATCTAATACTGAACTAGTACTGTAAAGTAATATACGTAAAAAAACTTGAGAAAATTTTCTCAAGTTTTTTTGTGAACAATCATTTTACTTCCTGATTAGGCGTAAGCAAAACTGTTATCCGTCCATTCTGCATGGCTTCCTCGACTACCTTATCTAGTTCTCTTTGATTAATAGGCTCTGGTTCCTCGCCTTCCTTTGGTGCATACGTTCCAGTTAGTACCACTCCATAATCGAAGTACTCCATATATTCCTGATAGTCGAAGCTTTCCATTGATTTTCCCTTGTAGAAGGCCATTTCTTCTTCTAGAGAAATAGTTTTATGACTACGATTGACTCGTAAATTTGGGCGAACAGATCTATCAGAGTATAATTTAAACCCTTCTTCAGTCTCAAAATACTTACCATAGTCCCAGTAACAAATATAGCCTAGCTCTTCAAGATAGTCTTCTACCTGAGAAAAATCATTGTTTAACTCCGTTTCATATACATACTTATTATCTATATAAGCTAAATAATGGGCAAGTATATGGTTACGCAGTATCCTAACGCCTTTATCTTTTTTAGTATTTCTCAAAACTGAATAATTATTCAGCCGTTGCTCTTGTCCATACTCATTAAATGTGAAGTAAAGTACAGGAGTATTCGAATAATCTTTTTCCCAACCGTAGTTAGCTAAACTATCATGAAAATCAAATACTTCCTCAAAATACAAAAAATAATCCTTAACCTCCTGCTTCTTTTCCATCAATGGCTGGATATAAAAAATATACTGACTTCCCCCAACAATCAGAGCTAGCAAAACACCTACGATGATTAATCCCTTTTTCTTATACTTCCGAAAGACAAAAAAGATTAGTAGAATCAATATAGCTAAATATAGACTTATAACCATTTGACCTCTTTCTTGTTTCCAAATTTGTTGGATAAAACTAGATCAATTTATTGTTTTCTTCATCTCATGATAAGAAATAGAGTTATTCCTGCTCACCAAATTCTTTCAGAACAATTTCTATCCGCTCATTCTGCATGGCTTCCTCTACTACCTTATCTAGTTCTTTTTTATTAAGAGGCTCTGTTTTTTCTTCTAATGATGAATAATAACCTATAAGGACTACTCCGTAATCAAAATATTCCATATATTCCTGATAATCAAAATCATTCATCGACTTATCTTTATAAAAGCTCATTTCTTCTTCCAAAGAAACTGCTTTATTCCTTCGGTTAATTCTTACATTAGGTTGAATAGATTTATCTATATATAATTCATAGCCCTCACTTTCGTAAGGCTGATAAATTCCTCCATCAAACCCACACTCATAACCTTTTTCTAAAAAGTACTCTTTAACCTTTGAAAAATCATTTCCAGCAGTTGTATCATAAATAAAATGTTTCATTACATACGCTGTATAATGTGGATAAACAAGATTTCTTAAGTGTTTTATTCCCTGCTTTTTTGGATAGACTTGTTCACTAATCGAATCAGCTGTTAAGCTATGTGTACTCCCATATGCTTCAAAAGTAAACCTCAACTCTGGTTTCTTAGTATAATCATCTTCCCAACTATAGTTATCTAGACTATCATGAAAATCAAAATTCTCTTCAAAATAATTAAAATAGTTCCGTACCATTTCCTTTTTTGCATTCAATGGTTCTACATGCATAAAATAATAGTAACTACCCACAAGAAAAGTCAAGAATACACCAATAGTTAGCAATATTTTCCATTTCTTTTGTTTAAGTAAAAATATAAACAACAGCAATAATACTACAATAATGATTACTTCCATAAATACCTCTTTCAGTTACTACTCTGGTTCCTTAGGTGTAAGCAAAACCGTTATCCGCTCATTCTGCATGGCTTCCTCGACTACCTTATCCAGTTCTCTTTGATTAATAGGCTCTGGTTCCTCCCCTTCCTTTGGTGCATACGTTCCAGTTAGTACCACTCCATAATCGAAGTACTCCATATATTCCTGATAGTCAAAACTTTCCATCGATTTTCCTTTATAGAAGGCCATTTCTTCTTCTAAAGAAATTGTTTTATTGCTGCGATTCACCCGTAAGTTTGGGCTTATAGAAGAATCGATATACAACTCATTACTATCTACTGTGTCATAAACCTCTTGATCCCATTTCAATTCATAACCTTTATCAGCTAAAAATTTTTTAACGTTAAAAAGATTGTTTTCCAGACTATTCTCAAAAGAAAATTCATTTATTATATATGCGGAATAGTGTGAAAAAATATGGGTTCTCAAACGTTCAATACCTACATTTTCTTTTGTAGTACCATTTAATGACTGATTAATTAAACTCCATTCTTTATTATATGCTGAAAACTTAAATATTAATGTTGGGGTTCTCCCATTACTTTCCCCATAAGTGTAGTTTTCTTTCTTGTCAGAAAAATCAAATTTTTCTTCAAAGTAATGAAAATAGCTATCTATTCTATTCTCATTACTTATTTTCATATAATAAGTTACTGAGAAAATGAGCACCGCTGAAATAGCTATAACTGATAAACCAAGAGCTAAAAGACTTTTTTTTGAATCCTTCTTCAACTGATTAAGTTCGATTAAAAAAAATCATTTATTGTCTCCTTAATTATCAAAGTTTTTTCAGCTACTTATTCTTCATAAGACTCAAGAAAAAATCGTTATCTATTTATTACGATCAATATAGCTAAATATAGACTTATAACCATTTGACCTCTTTCTTGTTGCCAAATTTGTTGGATAAAAACAAATCAAACTATTATTTTCTTCATCTCAACTTATTAAAAAAATGGAGTTATTCCTGCTCATCAAATTCTTTCAGAACAATTTCTATCCGCTCATTCTGCATGGCTTCCTCTACTACCTTATCTAGTTCTTTTTTATTAAGAGGCTCTGGTTCTTTGCCTTCTTTAGGTTCATAATATCCAGTGAGCACAACTCCATAATCAAAATACTCCATATATTTCTGATAATCAAAATCTTCCATTGACTTTCCCTTATAGAAGTTCATCTCTTCCTCTAAGGAGACGTTTCTATTACTACGGTTGATTCGGATATTCGGCTGAATCGATTTATCTACATATAGTTCATAACCCTCATTCTCTTCAGGAAAATAAAGCGATGTATCCAAGCCACATTCATAACCTTTCCTTGAAAGATACTCTTTAACGCTAAAAAAATCATTTCCGACATTCTCATCATAAGCAAAATGCTCGATTATATAATCTGCATAATGATAATAAATATGATTTCTTAAAACCCTGATTCCAGACTCATCTTGAATTTTTCTAACTGTACCAATTGTACTATTTCTTAGTGTACGTTTACTTCCATACGCTTCAAAAGTAAAGGTTAACTCCGGTTGCCTTGTGTAGTCATCTTCCCATCCATAATTATCCACACTGTCACGGAAACCAAACGTCTCTTCAAAATACTTAAAATAGTTCTCTACCGCCTGTTTCTTTTCCATCAGTGGCTCAACATAGAAAATATACTGACTGCCCCCTATCACTAAAGCTATCAAAGCTCCGGCAATAATTAATCCCGCTTTTTTATTTTTGAAGCTGAAGAAAAGTATTATCACAAGAAATAGAATTACTAATAGAATTATTGTCATAACTTTCTCTCCCTAATAAGCTGCAATATCGGCCATTGGAGGAATTGTATTTAAATAATATTTTCTCCCCCAAGAGCTAACTATAAACTGCTTTTTATCTTGATCATAACCAGTAATCATTACAGTATGCATCTTAGCACTCTCATCTTCATAGTCATAGGCGTCTTCTGGAGAAAGCAAATCCATTTTTGTAAAATAGCAGGTCATTGTTATCAGCTTTCCGGCCTCTAATTGATTTTTTATCTCCTCTTCACCGCAAAACAAAAGATTTTTTCCAACAACTATTTCCCCATGTTTCTCAGTAAAATGTTGGATATTTGAGTTCAAATCACCTGACATTACACCTGGATGGATGAGAGGCAACTGCTTTGTTGTAAAGGGCAGATCCCTCCAATCATTTTCTTGGTAGTAAAAGGAAAGAAGTAATTCTTCGAAATTAGTCATTCCATCAGAGGTATAGTATGAAATCCCATAATCATTTTTGAATGCTGCTTCACGACCTTTATATTTTAACAAGATAATATTTGTAGCAGCCGCATAGCCACATCCTTCACTTTTTAACTTAGAGAAATAATTGAATAGTTCTTCCTTATTTCTTTTCACACCAGTTACTCGCTCTGCCATTACTAACAGTTCTTCTATATCTTCTTTAGCCTTCTGTCGGATTTTAGGTGTTGCTCCCCCAACTTCATCCTCTAATAATTTCTTTAATCGGTTCGCCAAACTCCCCTGATCTGCACCAAATTTTCCTAACGTATCTCCAAAAACTTCTTCTTTCTTAAACTTCGTATCCCATTTTCTATTAATGACGTTAATCCAATAGTTTTTTTCCAAATCAAAGCCCTGACCATTCCACGCACCAGCACCTAGCGTACCATCATCGTTCATACCGATAGACGTTAAGGCAGTGGTCATTATGCTGATTTCTGCGTTGACGCCTGAGAAATAAGCGGTTGATTTTGCTTCAAAATTCAGCAGCTTCTCCCGTTTTTTCTCTAACTCGTTCACTTTGTCTTGATTATTTCCAATCATCCGGTTGATGATGGCCATACCGATGCCTAGACTATCAAACTTTTTATCTTCCTTTTTCATTGCCTGCAGTTTGTTCTTCTCACCCTTCCAGGCATCCAGACGGCTTTTCGCCTCTGTAATTTCCTGATCAAGCTCTTCTGAATCCAAGGAATCACTACTTACTTCCGCTAGATAGCCTTCTGTATATTCTTTGTTAGCCGTTTCCACAGCTTCCCCCAACAGCTCCAAGCCTTTGGCTAAAGCAGGATAAACCTCGCCCATATAGCTTTTTATTGAATCAAAGGCTGCCCCGCTTAGACCAACAGCAATCCCCATTCCTGCTCCAGCAGAAGCCAAACCACTAGTTGCACTTTGTACCTTTGAAGCATAGCTGACAATCCCGCTTGTTTGTGTTTGCTCCTGACCAATCTCCATCTTAACCATGTTTTTCCTCCTTTTCAGCTTCCAACCGAGCCTGATAATACAACTCTGATTCTTCACTTTCTAAATCCAGCTGTTCTTTGACCAGCTGTTCTCGTGCCTCTTCCAAATCGCCCAACAGTTCTCTTCCTAATTGTTGATTTTCATAACTCAAATCCTGTATATGGCTGCCTGTCTCACTAGTTGGAAACATTTCCGTCAACCGCTGATCCTGACGCAGCTCTGCCTTACAAAGAGCCTCAATTCGTTCCATCTGTTTGGATAACTGGCGTTGCCTGTCTTCATTTTCTTCCAGCTGCAGACGGACTTTTTTTTGTGCTTTCGCTATTTTTTCCGTCATCATCAGCTGCCTCCGAAATTCTTGTCTGGTCCAGGCAAATCAATCATTGACTTCTGTATATTCTGTCCCATTTTCTGATCTTTTCTGACAAAGGTGCTTACTATGCTTTGGACACTGCTTACATCTCGAAGAACGGCTGCCTGTACAGTTTCCGTATATCGTTTTAGTGTTTCTACGGATTTCTTTGCCTCAGCATTACCGCTGATTGTTGTCTCACTGGAAAACGTAATCGGTACCGTAATGTCCAGCTGATCAGCCGCCTGTGACAGCTTGGTTGCCTGATTCTGTGCCTCCAAGGGATTAACATTTAAATTACTCATTGTTTCCACTCCTTTTTAATTCCGTAATCGCCAGCAACAACTAACTCGTTGTAATAATAGTATAGCATAAGGCGCATTCTTCATGATTTATTTTTTGAATAAACACACATCTCTTTAGACAAATTTTTTCAGCAGACTGTCCCTCTATAAATCCTCATTCTGAACAACTAAAAAACCAGCTATATACTAGTCTCAATGACTGTATATAACTGGTTGAAATCATTTCCTGATTTATTGTCTAGGTTCTCGCTTCAAAATGGACCTTTTTGTCTACATAGTACATAATCGGTGCTGAAACTGCCATTATTATCAGTTCGCTTAAGGCTAGGAATAAATAGGTTTCCCAAAAGCCTTTGTCAGCAGCCCCCATATTCATCAGCATTAAGGCAATCAATGCCATAGATATGGTAAAGAATATAGTATTTAGCACAAGCAGGGTCTTCTTATCCTTAATAAAATAGGAAAGAATAGCTGTTAGTCCAAGTGACAGGAAGGTTTGTCCCCCTCCGTAAATCACATCTACAATTCCAAAACCGCCGTAGACGAAATTAAAGATAATTACGCCGCCTAAGACGCCCCACATCAGCTTTTTATTAAACACAACTAGATGATTCAGGCTTTCTGAAATTCTGAATTGAATCGCTCCTGATGCAAAACCAAAGGATAGCATCGATAAAACGATATACGCTGCTACGATCATTGCATTAAGAGTTAGTACTTTTACTTTATTGCCGGTTGATACAGATGATTGCATTCTATCTCCTTCTTTCTCCGAGTTTTTTTACTGGGGATGGTTGATGAACCCAGGCAGCCAAGCTTTATCTGCATTAGACCCTTTATATCTTCTGCTAAATAATAATTGGCAACAGTGCTTATTGTAGACGCGATAGAGGGGTTTGTCAAATCCTGTTTTTCAAGTAAAATGAGCCCGGGAGATCTGGTACACACCCTTTAGATAGAACGCTGAAATAGAAAAATGTCTGCTTGTTAGGATGCGCACCCTTCTCCTCTACCTCATGCTTCTTCTTATTTTTATAAATAGTATGCATTTCTGCCGCAAACTTTTTTATGCATGACTGAAAAAATCAAAATCCCTTGTACTACTACAAAGAGTCTTACTTTCTTTAATTCTTAGACAAACCCTCATGGATTTTCTCAAGATTCCACTTCATCATGTCATAGTACGTATCCCCATTTTCTCCTTTTTCAGCTAACGAATCAGTAAATATTTTGCTGAAGATAGGCAATTCGGTTTCTTTGGCAAGACGCTCCATACTTCTTGAATCGACAGAGGTTTCTACAAATAACACGGGGACTTTAGAAGCTTTAACTGTATCAATGATTGTCTTCATCTGATCTGGCGTTCCTTGACTTTCCGTATTAATTTCCCAGATATAGGCTGCTTTTAACCCATATGCTTTGGAAAAATACTTAAACGCTCCTTCACTCGTTACGAGCAGCTTCTTTTCTTCCGGAATATCGGCAAATTCTTTTTTCCCTTTCTGATCTAATTCTTTCAACTGATTGAGGTATTTTTCTGCATTTGCCTGATATTCAGCGGCGTTCGTTGGATCTTTTTCAACAAAAATCTGCGTGATGGCTTCAACATAAGCAATACCGTTTGTGATATCCAGCCAGGCATGGGGATCTTCCTGACCACTGTCTGCTCCGCCGCTAAGATACAGCGGTTCTACTTGTCTGCTGACAGCAAAGTAATCTTGATTTTCTTTTTTCCCTGCGGTCTCCATCAGCTTTTCAAACCAGCCATTTCCAGTTTCAAGATTTAAGCCATTGTATAAGACAACATCTGCAGTACTGGCCTTTTGAATATCCTCCGGCAAGGGCTCGTATTCGTGGGGATCGGTTCCCACGGGGACGATGCTGTGCAGCTCAATATGACTGCCTCCGACTTGCTCAGCCATATCAGCCAAAATAGAATTAGTCGCAACTACCTCAAGCTTCGCTGATTGCTTTGTTTCTTCACTCTTATTTTCATTAGCTGTTTTACTTCCGCAGGCACCTATGATAAAGAGTACACCTGTCAAAGTCAGCCATTTCATTATTTTTCTCATTTATCGTTGCCCCCTTCTCCATTCAGACAGCAGTCCTTTACTCGGTGTGAATAAAAAGGTCAAAATAAAAATTGCTGCTGCTGTTAAAACAATCGTCGCTCCTGAAGGTAAATTATAGCTATAGCTGAAAAACAGCCCTACAATCGAACTTATTACACCGATTAGGATGGATAGCCCAATCATTTTTGACAAACTATTTGTCAGCTGATAAGCAGCAGCCGCTGGTGTAATCAGCATCGCAATCACTAAAATTGTTCCTACCGTCTGCAGCGAAGTCACGGCAACTAAAGTCAATAAAAACATTAGCAGGTAGTTAATCAAGCCCACATTCAGACCATAGGCCTGCGCCATCGTCGGATCAAATGAAGTGATTTTCAGTTCCTTATAAAAAAGCAGCACAGCCAGCAAGACAACCACTCCTACCCCAGCGGTCAAATACATATCAGAATCCCGAACGGCTAACACATTCCCAAACAAGATATGATAAAGATCTGTTGCACTTTTCGCAAAGGAAATCAAAATGATACCTAGGGCAAAGAAGGAACTAAAAACAATCCCTATTGCGGTGTCTGTTTTTAATCGGCTGTGTTTGGTCACAAAGCCAATCAGCGAAGCAGAGAGCAATCCGAAAACAGTTGCGCCAATAATATAACTAGAGCCGAACAGGTACGAAACCGCTACACCCGGCAATACTGCATGAGAAATTGCATCTCCCATCAGAGACATCCCCCGTAAAATAATGAAGGAGCCGATGACACCGGCAATAATTCCCACTGCAACAGATGTAAATAAAGCATTTTTCAAAAATTGATAGTTTACCAGTCCGTCAATAAAATTTGATAGCATTTATTTTCCTCCCAACTTCAGCATTTCAGCGATTTCTTCTCCATATGCCTGCTTCATATTATCTAAATTGAAAACTTCTGCTACAGGTCCGGCGGCTATCAGCTCTCTGTTAAGTAAAATCACCTGATCAAAATAGTCCTGAACCTTATGCAAATCATGATGGACAATCATCATCGAAATCCCTTCATCCCTTAATTGCTTTAACAGCTGAATCATTATTTTCTCGCTTGCTGCATCAATCCCTGCAAAGGGTTCATCTAGAAAAATCCACTCTGCTTCCTGTGCCAATGCTCGAGCGATAAATACCCGCTGCAGCTGGCCGCCTGACAGCTCGCTAATTTGATTTTGTGCAAAATCTGTCATTCCGACTTTTTCCAGACATTTCCAAGCTAGCTGCTTTTCTTTTTTTCCGGGACGTTTAATCATTCCTAGTTTAGGATAGGTTCCTAATAAAACGACATCAATTACATTAATTGGAAAAGCTAATTCGATATTTTGCCGCTGCTCCACATAAGCAAAACGCTTCAGACGTTTCTTAATCGGCTGCCCTAGATAGGTACTTTTTCCGCTTAAGGCTGGAATCAACTGGAGAACCCCTTTTAAAAAAGTTGATTTTCCGGCACCATTTGGTCCTAGAATTCCAGTTAACTGCTCTTCCTTTACTACGACATCAATCGCTTCTAAAGCAGTTCTATTTTTATAAGTAATTGTTAAATTCTCAATGACTAAATTCTTGTCCATTTAGCTTCACCTCTTTTTATTTTTAGGCACACCTAACTTTTTAATCATTCTAATACATCTTGCTTTTTTTATCAACTAAAAAATAGCGTTTCAGCTTTTATTTAGAAAAGGCTACTTGCTCATACATGTGATTATGACTTCCAATATAACCACGGTCTTCCATTTCTTTTTGCTTTTTGTTCATGCTATACTTAAGGTGAACCAGAGAGCTCCTATGCTGGATAAGTTTAAGATTTTGTCGTTATTTTCAATGCCTTAGTCTATGAAGAAGGAGATGCTTATCATGCTGAAAAACTATGAACGAATTTTAGTTGCTGTGGATGGATCCAAAAATGCTGAACTCGCTTTAGAACACGCTGTTGATATCGCTGCTCAAAATCAAGCGGCACTGTATATTTTGAGAATTATCGATGAACAGGCAATCAGTCATAGCTCCTTTGCTTTTTCTAAAGTTATGGAGGAAGAAAAAGAATTAGCTGAAAATGAAATGGAGCAGCACCTTACTTATGCTGCTCAACATGATTTATCAACTGTTACTTCGATTATTGAAATCGGCAATCCGAAAGAGTGGGTTGCTACACTCATACCAACTGAAGAAAATATTGATTTACTTGTAATTGGTGCAACTGGGAAAGGTCGCCTCAGCGAAAAAACCGTTGGTTCAACAACGACTTATGTTGTGCAAAATGCGCCATGTACCGTTCTTGTCGTAAAAGAATAAACAATATTCATGTCAGCAATTAAGACCTGTCTGAAAAGTTTCACTACTAGAATTTTCAGGCAGTTCTTAATTAATTGCTGTTTTTTTATAAATAACTGTTAGATAGTGATATTACTGAATTTACAACTATGATTTTTTTAAACTTAGTTATCAATAAAAAAAGTCTGGAATAAAACGAAAGATTCGTTTTGTTCCAGACTCTAAATTCGAATAAGCACTCTTTTATAAACCTTTTTTATCAAACTATTTTTTTGCTACTCATTCAGCTAAATAGTTCAAAGCGTACTGTACATGATACTCAGCAGCCAAGAGCAGTCCTCTTTCATCGATATCAAATTTTTCATGGTGATGCCCATAATGAGTAGCGGGATTCTCCGGATTTCTGGTTCCTACACGACCATAAACTCCGGGTGCTTTACTTAAAAAGTCTGCAAAATCATCTGCTCCCAAGCTTTTTTGATGATTGGTAATCACATTTTCAGAACCGACAATGTCTGCAGCGACTTTCTGAGCCAGTTGGGTGGATTCTGCCTCGTTGATCAATGGAGCAGCTGCATCATAAATAGAAAAGTCCGAAACTTCTGTTCGATGGGCCTGAGCCACTTGTCTGGCAATCTCTTCGACCCTTGCCAAAACAAATGCCCGTGTCTCATGAGTGAATGCCCGAACTGTTCCTTCAATCTCAGCATGATTGGCAACGATGTTGTAGCGTGTCCCCGCCTTGATAACGCCAATCCCAACAACTACTGGATCTAATGGCGAGACTTCCCTTGCGACAATTTTCTGCAGCTCTACCACAATGCTCGCTGCGGTCAGAGCTGCATCTCTTCCTACCTCTGGTTGAGCTACGTGACTACTAAATCCTGTCACTTCTATTTTGAAGATATCACAGGATGCGTTGGTTGGTCCCGGCGTTGCCACTAGCTTGCCCACAGCTACGTTGGAATCAAGATGGATGCCGAATACTCGATCTGCTTGCTCGACAAAGCCGCCGTCTACAAACTGACAAGCACCGGCTCCAATTTCTTCAGCAGGCTGAAAAGCCAGCTGAATCGTTCCCGAAAAATCCTCTTCATGATTCTTTAAAATCTTTGCGGCTCCCAGCAGAGCTGCCGCATGACCATCATGACCGCAGGCATGATTTAATCCCGGATTTTTCGATTGATAGTCTTTCCCGGTTTTGTCTGCCAGTTCCAATGCATCAATATCCGCCCGCAATAAAATGGTTTTTCCAGCCTTTTTCCCTTCAATGGTTGCCAGAACGCCGGTCTCGCCCACCGCTACATACGGAATAGCTAGCTTAGTTAATTCTGCTTTAATCTTTTCAATTGTTTTGTATTCTTTTAGACTAGCTTCCGGATATTGGTGAAAATGTCTTCTCAGAGTAATAATCTCCTCTTCTATGTCTAGAATCTCTTCTCTAATTGTCTTTTCTTTTACAATACTCATTTAGTCCATCTCCTTTTTTATTTACGTCCGAAAGTTTCCCATGCTGGCACGCTTGAGCCCTTTGATGTATCTTCAATCACTTTTTTTGTTGCATCCTGCTGGTAGGCATCCACTATTTTTTGATACAGCTTATTATCCTCATCTTCTTTTCTCGCCACAATGATGTTGACATATGGCTTAGAGGTGTCATCAACCGGCTCCAGATAAATCGCATCTTCTGTTGGAATGAAGCCAGCGTCAACTGCCATGCCGCTGTTAATAACAGAAGCGTCAACATCTTGTAAAGCCCGAGCGGTTTGAGCAGCATCCAGCTCTGTAATTTTCAGATTATGTTTGTTTTCGGTAATATCATTAACTGTTGGCGTCTGCTGTTTATCCGGATCTACTTTAATTAATCCTGCGCTCTGCAACAGCAGCAAGGCTCTACCGCCATTTGTCGTATCATTAGGAATGGCTATTTCACCGCCGTCTTCAATATCTTCAATATTTTTTAGTTTGTCTGAATAAATACCTAAAGGTGCACTGACCGTATTTCCAATAGAAACCAGTTCTGTATGATGCTCCTCATTGTAATTGTCTAAGAAAATCTGATGCTGAAACGAATTCAAATCGATTTCCTTTTCTGCTAATGCGGCATTAGGTTGGGTATAATCGGAAAACTCGATAATTTCTAAATCAATATCTTCTTTCTTCAGCTCTTCTTTGACTGATTCCCAAACCTCGTTATTGGCTCCAACGACACCCAATTTCACGACCTCGGTTTTAGTGCTCTTCGCATTCCCGGAAGTACATCCTGCTAATACCAAGCCTACAAAAGCCAAAGCGGCCAAAATTTTTACTGTTTTTTTCATTTAAATTCCCCATTCCTCAATGTGATGTTTTTTTGATTAACACGTTGCTGATAAACTGACTTAGAAAAACGAATAATAGAATAATAACTGTTGCGGCTATTGTGACATCGGTCTGAAAACGATTGTATCCTCTAGTAATTGCCAAGTTGCCTAAGCCGCCGGCACCAATTGCTCCAGCCATAGCTGTTAAGCCAATTAGATTGATCACTGTTACCGCAGATACCCGAATAATACTTGGCAGGCCTTCAATCAGATAGACACGGAAAACGATCCCGATGGGACTGGTTCCCATTGCCTCAGCAGCTTCAATGATTCCCTGATCTACTTCCAGCAGTGCGTTTTCTATTTGTCTGGCAAAAAAGGGGGTGACTCCTACAATCAACGGCACCAATGCCGCCGTTGTACCAATGGTTGTTCCGGTTAGAAAGCGAGTAATCGGCTGAATCAACGCCAGCATGATAATAAACGGAATTGAACGGCAAAGGTTGATGATTTTATCCAAAATACTATAAATCGCTGTATTGGCAAAGATTCCTCCTGGTGCAGTCGTTACCAGGACCACTCCTAAAAGTATACCGAAAATTCCAGCCCCAAAAGCTGTCCAGAAAACCATGTAGAGAGTCTCCCAAGTACTGCTGATAAATTCCTGTTTTAGCTGAATGACATTTGGAAAATAGTTTTGTAATAAGCTTCCCATTCTTGCTCCTCCTTAGATTACCTGAAAGGCTCTTTTTTCCTGCAGCTGTACTTTAGCCTGCAGCGTAGTAATTTTCACCTGCTGCTTTTCCAGATATTCTCTGGCTTTTTCCCGCTGCTTCTCTTCTCCGGACAGTACCACAATCAGACGACCAATCGGTACCTGCTGCACAATTTCAACATCACCGTATAAAATATTAGTAATGACATGATATTTACTGAACAGCTGCGCAATCAATGGCTCACTAGTTTGTTCTCCTACATAAGACAGCTCAACTAGTTCTTCATTTTCTTTTAGGTTTGTCAGCGTTGGATGTTCAATAATTGTTTGTAAGGCTTGATCAATATGAGCTGCGGTCCGAATAAAATCTTTTGTCAACGCTTCTTTGGGATTGCTAAATACTCTCACAATGTCGTCTTCTTCAATTACTCTGCCGTTTTCCATGACCGCGACCCGATTGCAGATTTCCTTTACCACCTGCATCTCATGGGTAATCAAAACAATCGTCAATCCTAACTCCTGATTCAGCTTTTTCAATAGCTTTAGTATTTGACCAGTTGTCTTAGGATCCAAAGCACTGGTTGCTTCATCACACAAGAGGATTTCCGGATCATTTGCAAGTGCTCGGGCAATTGCGACCCGCTGCTTTTGCCCGCCAGACAGCTGGCTGGGATAGGCTTCCTGTTTTTCCTCCAGCCCAACCAGCTGCAGCAGCTTTTCAATCTTTGCTTTGCGTTCACTCTTTTTCAAGCCGGAATATTTTAATGAAAAGTCCACATTATCGAAGACTGAACGCTCATTCATCAAGTTGAAATGCTGAAAAATCATTCCTATTTTTTTGCGCTGTTCTCTAAGCTTTTTCGGAGAAAGTGTAAGTATATTCTCCTGATTGATTGTTATTGCTCCAGCAGTTGGACGCTGCAGTAGATTAATCACTCTAACCAACGTACTCTTTCCAGCTCCGGAGTATCCAACGATGCCAAACACATCTCCTTTATTAATCTGCAGCGAAACGTTTTTCACTGCTTCAATTGTTTTCTTTTTTTCTTGAAAGACAACATCAATATTTTTTAATTCAATCATGTTTTTCACCCCTCAGTTTATTTAGACAGGCAATTCAATCGCTATAGCAATGAACGCCGGAAAATCTGCTATACTATGCTCTTTTCAAAAATAGATACATCCTATTAGAAAAAATAAAAAAAGGCATCCTCAAATGTATGATTTTCATACACTTGAGGACGCCTTCTGCGTGTTACCACCTCATTTCGATACTTATTCACATAAGTATCCTCTTCAGGTACGGCGACAACTGCTCGCTTATACCCTGGCACGTTAACGGGTGCAACCGTCGCCGTCTTATGATTGCTCACTCGGGGCGCTGCTCAATGGCCATTTTCCATAATTCTGTCAACACCCGTTCTCAGCTCTTCGGGCTCTCTGTTGGATGACATCCATATGTACTTTCCATCTCGATGCGTTTGTTTTGTTTTTATTATTGCTGTTATGGCCGGACTTAAAAAAATAAAAAAAGCCCTTCTACTGGTTGTTCAGTAAAAGGGCGAATAATCGCGGTACCACCTTATTTTTTGAAACAGATTCTATCTGCCTCTCTCCATTCAAGTCATTGTTTAACTTGCTGCATTGATAACGGGTGCCGCCCGCAGCTGCTTACCTATCAACAGCTTATTCTCAGAGACCATCTTCTGCTTTTCTACCTTATCTCCTTTCACCAGACGGAGACTCTCTAAAAAGATAATCCAAACATACTCTTCTCTTCAATGAATTTTTTTATTTAAGTGTTGATTAGCATTCTATCGAATTTTTTTTAGTCTGTCAAATCTTTTTTCTATCTTTTTTTTTAAATTATTTTTCAGAAGCGTTTACTTCATCACCTATTGATAAACTTTGGAAAATGTATCCAACATAGCAATCAATAAAAAAAATAGGTAAATTATCAGTTTTCACAGCATAAATAAGCGTGTTGGCAATCAATTCTCCCATCGTTTCCTGCACAGCCTGTCCTTCATGTTTATCCGCTTTTGGTCGTTGTTCTAAACGCAGGTTAAAGCCCTTAATCAGTTGCTTGTCCAATCCTTGAAAACTAGGCAGCTTTTCTCCCTCATTAAAAATCAACAGCTGTTTCAATTGTTTTACTTTTTCTGGGGCATTAATAAATAAAGATAATTTTTTTTGAAACAAATCAGAGCTTTCTTTATCAACGACAATTGGAAATTCTACCATCATCGTATGGATAAACCGCTGATTTAACTGTTCTAAAAATTGATACTTATTTCCATATAGCTTCTGAAATAGTTCACGGCTAATACCGGATCTTATTAGCAGCTCAGTCTGGGAAATATGCCAAAAATTTTTTCTCTTTGTCAACAGCTTCAAAGCGGTCAACAGCTTTCCATCAACTTCTTGTGCATAATCATTACGAAGCATTCGCCTCACCTGTTCCTTTTCTTTCCATCTTAGTTAAATTTTATGTTTTATAATTAAAACCGCCAGCTTATCACCGTTGTCCAGTTCCTTCCTCATTCCTTTATAACCATCAGGAACAACAATTGAAAACAATCGTTTGGATTTGACGGCAGCCTCCATAAATAAACGAATAAATGTATCGCTTAAATTGCCGTCAATGACCAGCTTTACTGATTGATTGCGAATCATTTCCTTTACCCCTTTAAGCTGTTTTAGAGGGTCAAGCAAAAGCTCTTTCCATGTGATAAAATGAAGAATACTGGCAGGATGACTGCCTAAGAGTAAATCAGACTGCTGCTCCTTTCCTGTGGATTGCTTCAGTCGTTTTTGAATGTATTCTTGAATGTTTTTCATTTCAAATCCCCTTTCCTCAGCTTTTACATGTGAATAAGGAGAGTATAAACCTTCAAGTCCCTTGAAGGTCAACCATTGAAGGGAGTTTTTTTATGGAAGAACGAAATTTTTATACAGTTAGTCAAGTTGCCGACATGTTGAAACTGCCTGCCTCTATGATTCGATATTGGGATGATCAGGGATTAATCCATTCCACCCGTCACCCTGAAAATGATTATCGTCTCTTTTCTCTGGAAGATGTTATCTTAATTAGCGATATTGATTTCTATAGAAAGCTGGGAACACCAGTTAAACAAATCAAGGATTTGGAAAGTAAAACGGTTATTGAAAAATTGGCTATATTAGATAAAACAGAGGATGAAATGAAGAAACAGATGGTTCAGCTGCAATTAAGACAAGAGCAGCTTCAGAGGAAAAAAAGACAAATTACACATCTCATAGAACTAGATGCAGGTAGTCTTAGATTGTCTAACCCGACTATCAGCCAAATTAATAAGGTTGACTTGACAGATAATCAGGTTCATCAATCTATCCTGAAAAACCCAGCACGCTTAGGTTTTCTTTTGGATGAAAGCGGTAAACAGCTCAGTCTTGGCTATGCAGTAACAGAACCAGCTGCTGAAATCCCGCACATCTGGCAAAAAAGCTCTGAAAATGTAGACTATTATGAGTTTCTTCTGGAAATAGGACAAGAAGAGCAAATGAATATCGAGACCATTAGAAATGATATAATAAGCCAAGGCTATCAACCTGGGAATACGGCAGGCTATTACCTTATGAGTGCAGCTGATCCAAAAACGGCCAGCTATGTTGAATATTATCACGCCTGGATTGAGGTCGAGACAAAAGTGTTTAGCTCCGAGAACCAAGTAGGTACTGTTCAACATCAGCTCATCCCTCGCTGTGTTTCACAGCAATAAGACGAATTATCCGGAAATTGTCAAGAAACACTACGAGGGAACCGAGTAGATGTTGATTGATACCTACCTGGAGCTTTTCATATTTTTGAGATAGTTCGGCTTATTTCCGAGAACTTCAACTCTTAGTGCTTTTAGCACTTAGAAGTTGATGCTATCGGAACAAAGTGTAGTGAGCTACTTTTGCGTCTACGGTTCTCACTATGTTGCGATCCTCGAAGCATACAAAGACTGGAACGCCGTTTATTTGGATTTTAGAGAAAGAAGAGTTCAGGCATTTACTTATGTCCCACTCACAAAACTAAATAAACGGTGTGCTGACATTCTCCATGCTTTAAAGATTAGAACAAAACAAGAACCTTGGAAACAGAAGCTGACTCTTAAAAAAAACAGATGATATAAAAATGGTATCTCCCATTTTTATATCATCTGTCTAATTTTTTTAAGACACAATATTTCCACAACAACGTTTTTCTATGCCTATTGAAATAAACTTCGGTCTCTCCAGCCGGTAATCAGCAGCCACATAAAACCAATAAAAATAAGAACATATAGCAGCATACCTATGGGATTTCTAGGATTAAGCGCCCAGCCAACACCAAGGCTTTTAGGTATAACAACTGGTGAGTGCCAGCCGCTATTTAAGCTATCTTTAGGTGTCACAATAAAATAACGGGCAACTGTTAAAATATACATCACAGCAACTAGAACAACCGGCAGCCAATTCGGTGTAAAATTAATTTTATCCCAGATACCTAATAGGAACAGCAGCAGCACAACACTAATCAAGAAACCGTCTAACACTTTTCTTTTTTTCAGCTGTTCCAGTTTTTTTGCATCCTCATTCATTCTTTTCATTAAATGGTCATCTCCTTTAAGTAATAAATCCAGAGAAATACCATAATAATCACTCAGCAAAATAATCGTGGGAATATCAGGAAAATTTCTACCAACCTCCCAATTTGAAATTGTCTGCCGAGACACATGGATCTGATCGGCAACCTCCTGTTGTGTGTAGCCAAGGTTTTCCCGCTGCTCCTTTAATTTTTCTCCAAGCGACATCTGATTATTCCTCCTTCATCCAACTTTAAAAAATTAACCTATAAATGACAAGCTAATCTTACTGGCAAACCACAGAATATGCAAGCTCGATATTCAAGCATCCCGCCATTACAATAAAACAAAAGAGTTATCGGTCGCTTTCCGATAACTCTTTTAGTTTAAAAATAACTAAGATTTTATTTGATTGAACAACTGATTAAACATTATATCCCGCACAAAACCAACTGCTAATAGACTGTTGCAGATACCTGTTAATACACAGGCACTTTTTTAAAGCGCAGGCCGGCACAGCACACCGCAAGAATAACTAATCCGAGTGTGATTAGCAAAGGAAGCAGACTGCTTCTTATATCTATACCATTTTTCAAACCTTCGGAAGTCACTCCTATTAAGTTGAGCGGACTCACCTTCTCAACTGCTGAGAAAATATTCAAAATCAAAAGACCTGCTATCGCTAAAAAGCTTAACAGCAGTCCGCCTGATGCCTTTGGAAGCAAAACCTGACCCAGCTGGCTGACACCAATAAAAAACACACCGAATAACCAAAGTGAAAATACGTACCAAAGTATAGTTCCAACAGGCTGATTTTCTCCTGAGAACAGTACAAAATTATATAGATAGGTAATTAAAGCTGAGCCAGCCAGCCCTGCCAACCATAAACCAGCTTGATAGCTAAACTTCGCCAGCATTGCCGTATTTCGATTGATTCCTTTGGTTACCAGTAAAACCATAGTACCATCACTTAATTCTTTTCCTAAAGATTGGCCAAAGGTAATCATAAAAATAATTAACGTCATCTGACTGTGGTTACTGAAAAATTGGAGCCAGCTGTCATAAACAGTTGGCGTAGGAACCTGAATCATCAAGCTTTCTCCAGTCCCTAGATTTTTAATAATTTCCGGTAGTAATTTAGCTGTAGCTGGCGCCGCCAATCCGAATAAGAGAAATAAAATGCTGATAATAAAAAATCGATACGTTCGAAAGGCCTCCACAGCTTCTTTTTTAATTAAAATTAAGTAAGTCATTCTTTTGTCACCTCCATAAATATTGATTCTAAAGACGGTGTTACTTGCTGAAACGTTTTAGGAAGAATCAACTGTGCTGTTAGATACTGAAGAAATTGTTGCCCATCCAGCTGAATATCCTTTATCTCAATCGTAAGTTCGTTATCTTGCTGCCTAATTTCGAAGTCGTTAGAAAATTTATGCATAAAATTCAGCGCTTCGTTTTCTTTGGCAAACGCAATAGTCAGCTGTTTTGTGTGGTAGGATTTTTTTATTTCATCCATGCTTCCAGAACAGCGGATTTTTCCCTTGTGAAGAATCGCTACATAGTCACTAATTTTTTCAACATCTTCCAGAATATGGCTGGAAAACAAAATAGTCGTTTCTTTTTTCAGCGACAACATCAGCTCCAATACTTCTTTTCTTCCTAACGGGTCCAACGCTGAAGTCGGTTCATCACAAATAATTAACCTGGGACGGTTCAGCAAAGCCTGAGCCAAGCCTAATCGCTGCTTCATACCACGGGAAAAATGGCCAATTCGGCGATTGCCGCTATGCAAATTCACTAGCTGGAGCAGCTCCTCTACTCGATTAGATAATTCAGTCTTGCTGATACCTGTCAATTCTCCAACTAAAAATAAATATTCCTTTGCTGAATAATAAGAATAAAATGCCGGAACATCAGGCAGGTAGCCAATCGCCTTATTTGTAGCAGAGTCGTTGTAAGAAACTTTATTTCCATAAACAAGTATTTCTCCTTTTGTCGCAGGAAGTAAGCCTAGAATGATATTCATCGTAGTGGTCTTCCCAGCGCCATTTTCTCCAACGAAGCCATAAATGGCATGCTCCGGTACAGTGATGCTAACGTCTTCAAGTACTTTTGTTTGCCCAAATGACTTTTGAATTCCTTTTACTTCCAATACATTCATAGTTCCTCTTCCCTTCCAAACAGAAAATAGATGATTGGTCCAATGACCTGAAAGAATAACACAATCAGACACCAGATCCAGACGCTCACAAATCGAACACGCTTATGTTTTAAAATGTGAACCAGTGCAACAAGCGACAAGGTTAGCGACACTGCTAAATAGGGAATTAAATACGGTAGATACTCTATAAGTTCATTCAATTTTTACACCTTCTTTTATATCATTTGTATTATATATAATAATACAAATGATATAAAATAGCAACACAAATAAGACTGCACAAATTTAAAATCAAATGCCGCAGTCTCTCACCAATTAAATGTTCAGTTCAGATCCAGCACTACTATTAGGGATCTAATCTAGGGTTTGAAAGTGCTCCGTTCTCTCAACTATTACCGTTTAGCAATACTCACTTCAAAAATCGAACCCTCTCTACGATAGCCTTTTCCTTCGTAAAAATCATCCACATCCGACATAACATACACTGTTTGCTCCGGATATTCCAGACAAGGCTGCTCCATCAGCCGCTGTGCAATTCCTTGCCCTCTGAATTGCTTATCTACTAATAAATCACAAATATATACACCAAAAATTCCATCTATCCGGCAACGGCAAAAGCCCACAGTCTTACCATCAACTGTTGCTAAATATGTTTTTGATTCCTTCACAGCGGTTTGGTATGCCGCTTGCCTTGTTTCACTTGTGTAGTCGTTCCATTCCGGTCCTTCATTAATCATCAACTGAAGCAGGTCCGGCCAATTTGTTTCTTGATAATACTGAATCTGTATTTCCATTCTCTTTTCTCCTAACTAATTAGTTGTTTTGTTAGTATTTCTGTAGCTAATCCATCCATTACCCCTTTAAAAGTTGAGTGGAAACCATTTTGGATCAATATTTTTTTAGAAGCAGTATTTTCCGGGTCAATGATTGCAGTTATTTCTTTTAATTGAGCAGCAACAGCCATTTCGACTAATTTTTCCGCTGCTGCACGCCCATACCCCTGCCGCCAATAGTCTGGAAGCAGCATATAGCCGATTTCAGCTTTGCCTGCCTGCTGTTCATCCGGTGTAATATGAGCTAAGCCAATATACGTATTTGTCTGTTCACTATAAATCTTGAAGGAGCCAAATTTATCCACTTGCTGGTTTCTTCTCAACAGCTTTTCAAATCTTTCTTTTGCTTCAGTCTCTGGTATTGCACGCTCAGTAATCTGAGCCATTACCCGAATATCAGAAACCAGCTGATAGTACTTTGAAAAGTCCGAGGCTGTAAATTTCTCTAAGCTTATCATAGTCACTTTCCTCTCTTATCTATTCTGAATCAAGTATATCCTGAGCAACTTCTGCTTTCAATCTCCCACCGGTCTGCTATAATAAAGATTTGTAGAAGGAGGCTGTTATGGATAAGCACTTATACCTCATTATTAATGAGCACGCCGGCAGCGGAAATGGAAAAAAAGCAGCTGCCAAACTAAAAAAACAACTACAGCTCTTAAATGTACAGCATACAATATTTTATACTGAATACGCCGGACACGAGAAGGAACTTGTTCAACAGCTGGCTGAGGAAACACTCATTCCATGGACCGACGATTTTGCTGGAGATCTCTTTCCCCTGGTCGTACTTATGGGTGGTGATGGGACGCTGCATAGTGCAGCAAATGCCCTTTCACACATCAACTCGGAAATCCCGCTGGCTTATCTGCCCTGCGGTTCTGGAAATGATTTTGCCAGAGGTACAGGAATTGATCGTCAAATTGAAAAGGCCCTGTCCCAAATTCTGCGGGCGGATGAGCCTCAGAAAATTCAAGTAATCGCCTATAAAGATGATGTTCAGGAAGAAAAAGGAATCGCAGTCAACAATATTGGCATCGGACTGGATGCAGCGATTGTTCAGGCAGCGAACACGTCTAAAGCAAAACAGGCACTGAACAAATTCAATATGGGTTCTTTATCCTATCTGTTTGCTATTTTAAGAGTATTATTCACTCAAAAAGGATTTCCAATTCTAGTTGACATTAATGGCAAAGGTGTGGAATTTAGCAAGGCATTTTTATGCACCATCACGAATCATCCCTATTTTGGCGGCGGTGTTGCTATCGCTCCGCAAGCTGACCCTAGAAAACCAGTTCTTGATTTAGTTTTAGTAGAACGTGTTAATATTTTCAAAATCTTTTGGCTGATTTTCTTACTTACACGCAAAAAGCATATGGAATCCAAGTATTTTCATCATTATCAATCAAGTAAATTTAGAATTGTTTCGACTATTCCCGAATACGTCCATGCAGATGGTGAAATATTAGGCCAACGGAATCTTGATATTACCTATACTCTTGATCAACGGTTGTTTTGGTTTACAAATGATTAATTATTACAACTAAGGCATTTTCTATAATAAAGCTTATTGGAGCGGATCTTCCCGCTCCTTTTTTGTGTTTTTTAAGCAGAGCTCTATCGAGCCGTTACGGCCCTTCATCTTCTTATCAAAGGACTTCATCTTTTCATTTCAGCTAATAGGCGTTTGGAACAAACAGCAGCTACAATACTTACAGCTTTTCCATTGCTTTTTTATTCTATTAACTCATCATAACAAGGTTCATATTCATTCCTCTTTTTAGCGGCTTTCTTTATGCAAAATCATTTTCAATGTATCTCTGCAAATTGCTTCGTACCTTTTCATCAAATACAGCAATCGCTGTTTTATCTCCTTTAGGTGCATTTGGCCACTCATCAACTTTTGCTCCCAAGTACTCCTTAGGTGCTCCTGCGTATCGAGCCACTAGATGGATATGGAAATGATTGACTCCTTCTCCCATGATAAACGAATAGACATGCTCTATTTCAGGCAAGCTAATCAATGCCTGAGCCAGCCTTTTCATCATAATACCTAGTGCCGCCATTTCCTCATCTGTTGCATCATACATCCCGCGAAAATGCCGTTTTGGTTCTATAAAATAATAGCCTAAATATACAGCGTCTCCTTCTCTCCACGCCTGACGATGGCTTACATAAAGCATATCATTTTGATAAACAGGAGCAGCAGCTACCTTATGCTTCTCACAAATTAGACATTCACTTACCAATATATTCATCCCTCTCTACTTATATTTATCTTCACTTAATGCAACAGAAAAAAACAAGCTTCTTTTTACTATTTTAAGTATAACAAAAGTAGGTGTAGCTATGTCTCAACTTTCACCGTTTATTTATAAAAAAAGAGCGGGATTTAAACTCCCACTCTTGTCTTTTAATCGCCTGATCTTCTTATTATAAAATAGCTATTCGTATTGCTGACCTCAAAAAAGCGGTTTGCATAGATAATCGTAAACGCCGTCCTCCCGAAGATAAGCTAACACACTCAAAAAAAGAAGAAGCTTTTTCAAATGTGCTTTCTTTTCTCAAAGCTCAACACGTTAGTCAAATTTTCACATAAAATCTTCTGGTTTAAGGTCGTCCATTCCAATCATTGGATCAATAGTCTGCTCAGTGACCTTCTGCGGTGTCAACAGCCAGTCCATTTCTGTTTCTATCTGCTGCTCCACCATTTCTGAATCCACTTCAAATAATGACATTTCAGCTGCTGTATTTTGCGGATTCTTTTGTCTATCTATGACAGCAGACGACTGATAAGCTGATGGTGCTTCTTCAATAACAGGAGCAGCAGGTGCTTTTTCTTTCTCTTCATTAACTAGTTCCGGAAGCTCTGTTCCAGCAAAAGGCGAGTCTTTCAGCCGCCCCTCTTCATATGCTTCAAGCTGAGTTCTGGTTGAAATTGTCATATTACCAGCTTCACTAATCCGGTTGCTCAATAATGTTTTTCGACTTGCAGATTCCCGGCTGACACATTCCTGAAATGCACTGGTTTCTCCTAATAAAATCAGCAAATCCTTACTTCTTGTTACTGCTGTATAGAGCAAATTTCTCTGAAGCATACGATAGTACTGCTTGACAATCGGCAAAATAACCATTTTAAACTCACTACCCTGTGCTTTATGAATAGAACAGCAGTAGGACAAGGTAATCTTATTCCACTCATTCCGCTTATAGCTGACCTCCGTTGCATCAAACTGCAGAACCAGCTCGTCTACTTTATCCTCGGACTCTTTCGCTGTAATGATGCCTACAACCTCACCCATATCACCGTTATAGACATTTAACTCAGGCGTATTCACCAGCTGAAGCACCTTATCCCCAATTCGATAAACCGTATCATTCCAGGCTACTTCCTTCTTTGTACCATCATTGGGATTAAAGATTTCCTGCATCATCTTATTCAAAGCATCAATTCCCGCCGGTCCCCGATACATAGGAGCCAGCAGCTGAATATCCTGAGCCGTAAAGCCTTTGAGCTTAGCCTTGGTTACGATTTGCCGTACGTAGGTTTCAATATGGTAGGCATCACTGGGAAAGAAAGAACGGTCTTTTTGATTTTGAGTAAAGTCTGCTGGAAGGCGTCCCTGTCTAATTTCATGAGCTAGAGGCACAATGCTTGAGCCATCCCCTTGACGGTAAATTTCCGTTAGCTCTACACTAGGCAGTTCTTCAATCTGTAGTAAATCATGAAGTACCTGTCCGGGACCAACCGAAGGCAGCTGATCTTTATCCCCTACCAAAATCACCTGCATATTAGTCGGGATTGCCTTAAACAAGGTATTAGCCAGCCAGGTATCAACCATTGACAGCTCATCAACAATCAGTAAGCCGCCCTCCAGCTCTTTTGCACTGGTAGAAGGATTCTTTTCTCTTCCTGTCAAGCCCAGCAGACGGTGGATGGTACTGGCGTTCAGTCCCGTAGTTTCATTCATTCGCTTTGCTGCCCGCCCTGTTGGTGCTGCCAGATGAATTGGAAACATATTCTGAGTATAATCTTTGATATCCAAAGATAAACCATTCAACTCAGCAAACAAGGAAACAATCCCATTAATAACAGTTGTTTTCCCTGTACCTGGTCCTCCAGTCAAAATAAACAGCGGCGATTTTATAGCAGCTTCAATTGCTCTCTGCTGCGACTCTCCGTAGACAATCCCCAACTGTTTTTCAACAATTCGGATGGTCTTTTCAATTTCCTCTTGGTCATAGGAGATTTCTTTTTTTCTTGCCAATAGCCGCTGAATCGAACTGCCAATCCCCCATTCAGCAAAATAGAGACTGTTTTCAAACAGCTTTGTGCCTTCCTGCTGAATTTTTCCTTCTTCAACAAGATGAATAATTTGTGTCGCTGCCTGATCCATCGAAATTTCAACAGGCCGACTGGCTTCCAGTATTTGGATAGTATTCTTCAGCAGTTCCTCAGCCTCCACATAGGTGTCGCCGGTTCGTACAGAATGCTGAAAGACTTCATGGGTAACAGCAGCTCGAATCCGTTGGTCAGAATCCGCCCGTATCCCCAGCTGCTCAGCTATTGTATCTGCCCGCTTGAAGCCGATTCCTTCGATATCTTCAACTAGTTGATAAGGGTTTTCCTGAATAATAGTTAACGTCTCTTCTTTATATGTCTGATATATCGTAAAAGACAGCTGGCTCCCAAACCCATAGCGGCTCAAGCCAATAATGACTTGCTCCATACCATGATTCTGACGAATCGTATCAAGTATCTGAGCCCGTTTCTTCTCATTTAGCTGCGGAACCTGTTTTAGAAGCTCTGGTTTTTCAATGATTCGGTCAATAGCCTCATCTCCCAATAGCTCAACGATTTTCTCAGCAGTCTTTTTCCCAATACCTGGGAACTTATCACTTGAAAGATAAGCAATGACTCCGTTTGTTGAGGTTGGACGTTCCTGCCGGTAGCTTTCCGACTGAAACTGTCGGCCATAGCGGGGATGATCTACAAAATCACCAAAAAAACGATAGGGCTCTTCCTCCTGAATGTCTCCAAAGCTGCCGGTTACGACAATTTCTTTTTCCAAATAATCTGTATTCGTATCGGTTACCGTCACCAGCATCACCTTGTAAAAATTGCTGGGATTTTGAAAAAAGATTGCCTCAACTTTTCCGACTATGAATTTCGCTTCTTCCTCCTGCATCAACATTCTATTCACCGCCTTTCTACCGTTGATTTCTTACTACTGAAGGAAAGAATCATCGTTCCAAAGCAGCAGTTCATAGGGAAATCCATTTTCAGGTTCCTGAGTTTTCAAAATAGTCAAACTGTTGTTCATCAGCCCGCCCATACTCCGAAGCTCTTTCTTTTCTTTGCCGGACAAATGCTGAACACTAGCGGTCATTGATGCACCATGCCCCACAAACAGATAGGGGCCTTCTCCATTACTTACTGCTTCTCTTACTACCTTGGAAATACGTTCTATCGCTGCTTCAATCCGCTCTCCTTCAAAGATTTCCGGTTCATATTTATCAAGATGATATCTCATGTTGTCCAGCTGTTCACCATAAATTTTCCGCATTTCGGCAATTGACTGCCCTTCAAGCTTCCCTAATCCCAGCTCCTTTAAATCGTCTGTATACACTATTTCTACAGGCTTAATCAGCTCGGCATTGATTCCTTCAGCTGTGGTACGAGCACGCAGGGAAGTGCTTGAATAAATCTTTTCAAAAGGCACCTCTCTAATCTGTTCTCCCAATTTTTTTATTTCATCATAACTTGATGGAAGCAAGGGCGAATCGCCTGTCATCCCTTGAAAGCGTAATTCTTTATTCCATTCTGTTTTTCCATGTCTAGTAAAGTACAGCTTCATACCTTAAATACCTCCATCAATGAACATTATCGATTTTCAATCCTTTTCAGTTTATCATTTTCAATGAAAAATTTCTATGTTTCCCGACCATTCACCACGACAAAAGCATGAAAATAACTCTCTTGATTATAGATACTTAGTCAAGGGCAAAACAGAAATCCGGAGACCACACTAATGAATTGAGACAGCTAGCCGGAAGCGACTCGGCTAAAATCGTGCCGATTCCATTCCTAAATAGCGTCAAACTCGCTGTATTTCTTATGCTAACAGCAAGTAATTCCCTATTTGCTTCTACAGCTGCTTCAATTCTTTACTGGTTCCTTCCTATTGGAGAAAACACTGGACTCGATAAAGATAAATCATTCCCATAACTCGACAAATGGTGTCTTTTGAAGGAGCATCATTTTCCAGAGCAATGAAGTGTTTCAAAATCGTTTTATTACGCAAAGCGAAAAAATGACTTTCTTCCCATTCGTTACAATTTGCCCAGTGGTCGAAAAAAACAAACATCACACTAGCTGATAATGAATGAACCACCTTGTTTGCTTGACAAGAATCGGTGACTTGAGATAAAAAAACAAAGAGGACCTTCATGAAAAGCGCCCTTCTACATTGGGTTGATAGTTTCAGTCTAGTTCATTACTACCAACAGGAAAAGAAAGTCTTTCATATTTTTTCACTTTCTTTTTTCTTCGTGCTTCTATCCTAGCTATTCTCCCTTTCCACTAACTTTTAGCTAAAATACCTCCAAATAAGCGGCTTCCTATTTATTACTTCCTTTTATATAATACTTAATAAAAGGAGGTAAACCATGATTCACTTTAAAAATCTTGAGCTCAAAGAAAATGAAGATAAGCTGATTCGCTTTCTGGAAGAACATCAGCTGGAAAATACTGGTATAGCTCAAAAAAAATCAAGCAATTTTTCTAAGGGCCTATTTGATGATGACCGCTATATTGGAGGCATTACCGCCAGCAATTGGATGAACACTACCCATATCTCCCTCCTCGCTGTGGATAAAAATTACCGTAAGAGCGGTTTGGGTACGCTGCTGTTAAAAGAGGGCGAAGCTTTTGCTCAGAGCCAGAACGCAGAGATTATTACTATCCATACACAAGATTATCAGGCAAAAACATTTTATGAAATGCACGGCTATTCAGTTTTTGGTCAACTAACTGATTCTCCCTTTCACGGGACAACAAAATACTATCTTGAAAAAAGACTGCCTATTGAATAATACCAGCTCAATACGTACGATGATTTGAAAAACGACGAATTTCCCAAGATACTGGAAACTCGTCGTTTTTTTATGGATTTTAATTTTCAATACAAATAGCTGATATCGCTGGCAACGGTCGGATAAAGCATGATTAGCTGGTTGATGTTTTCTTTAGGCAGCTTTTGATTAATAACTAAAGTAAGTAAATTAATTAGCTCATCTGCTTCATTACTCAATACGGACGCTCCCGCTAATAAACCTGTTTGCTTATCTACAACAACTTTTGCCATAGCCAAAGGCTCTTTTCTGTATTTATAAGTGAACCATTGGGAAACATCTAAGTCCTGCACCTCATAGTGCTCAGTTTCATCTGGTGTAACCTCTGTCTTTCCAACCTGGGCCAGCTTCGGTGAAGCAAATAAAATAGTTGGAATCTCAGGATAGCTGATTTCTTCATCTATCTTTCCACTCAGCAGTTTAGCCAAATAGCCGCCCTCAAAACTGGATACTGGAGTCAGCTTCGGTTTTTTCTTTGCCAAACAATCTCCCAGACTATAAATGTTCTTCACACTAGTGCGCAGCCGGCTGTCAACCTCAATCCCTCTTGCAGAATAATTAATTCCTATTCCCTCGAGATTCATTCCTTCTACATTTGCGATTCTCCCCGTACTGCAGAAAATACGATTGACCTCCAGCACATCACCAGAAGCAAGCGTGGCTTCAAGAAGATCATCGGTCTTTTCGATTTTTTCAACCTCTTCATCAAAATGAAAAATAATTCCTTTGGACTTCATGAGCTGAATCAATGCATTTACTTGTTCTTGTTCAAATCCTTTCAGCGGCTTTTGATTATGGTGAATGATATGTACTTCACTGCCGCTGCTGTGAGCAATATTTGCTAATTCAAAAGCAATATATCCGCCGCCAATAAATGCCATTTTTTCAGGAAGTGAAGGCAGTTCCAAAAATTCAGTACTGGTTTCTAAATGCTCTTTTCCAGGAATATCAAGCAAAGCTGAATGCTGACCAGTCGCTAAAATAAATGTATCCGCTGTGTAGCTTTTTTCAGAAACTATAATTGTATGCTCGTTTTCAAATACAGCAGTTCCTTCAATAACGGTAATTCCAGCACCTTCCAAACCGCCTTTCTGTTCCTTGGGCACAGCATCTGTAAAATCTTTTTTAAAGGCCATCAGCTCCTCCCAATTTACAGCAGGTTTTCCAGCATAGCCTGCACCCTTTAGCTGTGCAACAGCTTCTCCGGCAGCAACGCCATGATACAGAATCTTTTTAGGATCACAGCCTCTATTTGGACAGGTTCCTCCCCATTTGTCAGCTTCTACTACAGCAATTTTTTTCCCTGCCGCTGCCAAATCGTAGGCTGCTGCCATTCCTCCCGGACCACTGCCGATGATGATTACATCAAATTGATTTTCCATAAGTTATTTCCTCCTTAACAAGCCTGTTATCTTTATTATATAGCAGGAAAAAAGGGGTTACGAATATAACGATTCTCTCTCTGAGGCAATCCTGTATCTATTGTATAGATAATTTTCTCCTTATCCTATAGCTACGAATCTCTGCTTCTATTCCTTATAGAATTATGCTACAGTATTGGTAATGCAAAAAAGCTGATTAGTATGGGAGATACTAATCAGCCGGCTTGCCTCATTTACATGAAGCCATATGATGAAAAAATTATATCATAGAAATGAGGAGAAAAAAATGAAAAAATCATTAGGTAGGTTGGGGAAAGTGGTTTTGGGGATTGCTTTGGTGATTATCCTTCTTGTTAGTTATTCCAGCTGTGAAGCTAGTAAATCTGAGAAGCAAAAAGAAAAAAGGGCAGATGAACTTCTAGCAGGTAAAGCCGAAGTGCCTAATACGTACTTTGATACAAAAGAAGAGGTAGAAGCAAAATTTGATGCTGCTGGATTAAAGGTCAAATTTGTTGTTTCAAATTTTGACCACAAAGCAACAACAAACAAGCGTTATCTTCGTAAGGATGAATGTGATGATATTTCAAGCGATCAGCCTGCAGTAACGTATTATGGTACAAAAGAAGTTGGTGATCGTCATGGTTTTTACGCCGACAAAGGAGCAACAGTTATTGTTGGCTATTCCGACCATGATTTTGACGGAACTGGTGGAAAAAACAATTCTAAAGCTAGTTCTTCTAGTTCATCCAGCTCTTCTAGTTCCAGCAGTTCTAGCAGCTCAAGTTCAAAAACAAAAGAATCCAGTTCTTCCAGCACAACGCCTTCCAGTACCAAACAGAAAAGTTCTGGTTCAACGAAGAGTATCGAAGATGTAGAAGCAGCAATCAAAAAAGTTGATGAAAAGTATGATGAAATGATTGAAAAAGCTCAGGGATATGTAGACAATCCTAGTACTTATACTGATTCTACTAGCCTGACTTTTGCCGCTGACTATATGGGATTGATGGCTGAGTATACTGAGCTAAGCGGTGTAATAAGCGATGCGGGCGACAACATGACTGCTTCTGCAGCATTAAAAATCTATACAGATATGCTGACAAAAAGCGTAGAATTAAGTAATCTGTACTCTCAGCTGCAAAAATAGCAGCTGTCAAACTGCTTTACTGAAAAATAAAGCTACCCTAAAGGAATCCAGCGATGGAATGCTTTAGGGTAGCTTTTAATTTTAAATGATACTATTTTGTATTAGCATGTGTCTGAAAACTCTAGCGACGAATATTTTCGAGATTGTTATGGAACTCGTCGGCAGAAATACTCACTTATGCACCACATTGCCAGTTCTGTTTGCCTAAAGACTTGCTAACAGAATGGTATGCGTACGAAAGTAAACGTCATTTTTCAATCAATAGTAGTAAAAGTGACTACTCTGAAATGAGCTAGCTTGTGGTTTTGCTTGATTTCCACAAAAATCCCTGAAAAATTCGGATGTCATTCTATTTTTCAGACAGATTCTAGTAAAAATTTAAAAGAAAAACGCTAGGAGCTCTTTTCTGAGCGTTCAAGCACTATAAGAGAACGCCTGACCGATGAAAGAAATCTTTTCTAAAGCCACAGATCTTTCACTCTTTTTTTCTGAAAAAAGAACTTGAAACAAAATCAGCCATTTTTCCTGCTTTTGTTCCAAGCTCTTCAATTTTATTTACTTGTTTGTCCTGATAACACACCTTTAATCCAGCTTATCATTATCATAGTGATGCTGCAGCTCCAAGTTTGGAAAAGACTGCTGACGCAGAGCTTCATAAACGACTAAAGCAGCCGTATTAGAAAGGTTCAGAGAACGGACGTGTTCATCATTCATCGGAATTCTTAAACATTTGTCTGAATGCTCCCTCATAAACGTCTCTGGCAATCCGGTTGTTTCTTTACCAAACATAAAATAATGGTCTTGTCCGTCTGAGAAATTCTCGTCACTGTATATCTTATTAGCAAACTTAGTAATCAAATGCAGCGGCTGATCTCCTAAAAATGCAAGAAAATCTTCCAGACTTTTATGGTAGGTAATTGCTACATCATGCCAGTAATCCAGCCCTGCTCTTTTAAGCTGCTTGTCGTCCGTTGAAAAACCTAACGGCTCGATGAGATGTAAGGGCGCATTAACCGCCGCACATGTCCGGGCAATGTTGCCTGTATTTGCAGGAATCTGAGGTTCAAATAAAACAATATGATTTGTCATTTTATTATTCCTTTCCTTCACTAAAAAACTTATTTAGAACAACAAAAAAACGTACCGTCTCGGTGTTAATCACTGCGAGCCACTACGTTAGTGAAGATTCTTTTCACTAACTTTTATCAGAACAGGAACCTGATAAAAACCAATGAAAAAACAACTTGTATGTAATATAACACCAATATCAGAGCTTTGCAATAGTTTTTTGTGAAATTCTTTTTTGTAAGCGTTATCTTATCTCTCCTATTAACATGCGCAGGTCAACCGTTATTTCTTCAAGAGGATTTTCTTGAAGCTGCGCTTTTCTTTCAGTTGTAGCCTGCCATTCCAATGGCGACATTTCCAGTAAGTCTAAGCGACGTTCTTGTGGGACATCAAAAATGGTAGTAATCCGCTGATTCTCAATGAGCTTCATAGATTGCGAGAACTTTTCAACTACCTTCAGATTGGAATAATGTTGTTTTTCCAAATCTTCCGGGAAAAACCCGGCTCTCAATTCCTTTAAATATCCCTCTTCCGGAATTATCTTAATCACACGTCCTTTTGGTGTCAGCACCCGTTGGAACTCTCCGTAGTGAGAAGGAGAAAAAATATTCAAAATACAGTCTACAGACTGATCTGCAAAGGGCAGGTTGGTTAAATCTGCGGCACACCAAAACGCATCTATTGGCTGATTACTGGCTAAATAGACCCCTTCTTTAGAAATATCAAAACCAATTTTAGTTCCTTCCATCCCCAGAAATGCTAACTCAGAAAGAAAACTACCTTCGCCGCAGCCCACGTCCAAAATCACTTTGCCTTCAGCTGTTTGAGGCAAGACTGCTGCCAGCATATTTTTATACATACCGCTTTTAATCATCGCCTGACGGTGACTAAACATTTTCTGATTATATTCGGTTTGAGTATGCGTTTTTAAAAAGTACAGTGTCCCTTTTTTTGAAAGCTCAAACTGATGATTTTTTCTACAAGTCAATGTGTAGTCATTTACATCCGTTGCTTCATGGCACAACGGACAGCGGAACAGCGAACTATTCGCCTCCAGAAATTCTCTAGCCTTATCTCTTTTCTTAAGCATAACCGGCTCCTTCTCTTCAACTAGTTTCATCTGCTCTATCTTACAATGGAAGAGTTCCTTTGGCAACACTTGAAAATATGTTACAATGCCTATGAAGAAATTAAAGGAGTGGTACCTGTGATTAAAGAATTTTGTGCAGAAAATTTTACGGATATTCCCGCAGCTGTGAGAAATGGTGCTGGACGAATTGAATTATGTGATAATCTGGCGGTAGGCGGAACTACACCTAGCACAGGAGTTATTGAAGAAGCTGTTCATTTTGCAGAAGAACATCCTGTTTCCATCATGACCATGATTCGTCCCCGTGGTGGTGATTTTGTCTACAATGATATCGAACTAAAAATTATGCATACAGATTTAATTGAAGCAAAAAAAATCGGAACTGATGGCGTGGTTTTTGGTTGCCTTACTGATGATAACTGGCTGGATGAGGAAGCTCTTGATCTTCTGATAGAAACTTCAGAAGGACTGCAGATTACTTTCCATATGGCTTTTGACCAGCTTTCAAAAGAAAATCAGTTCAAAGCAATTGATTGGCTGGCTGAGCGAAATGTTCAGCGCATTTTAACTCATGGCGGTCCAGCGGGTACCCCAATCACCAAAAATCTTGCTCATCTTAAAGAACTCATTGATTATGCAGACGGCCGTATTATCATTTTGCCGGGCGGCGGAATTACTGCCGCTAATGTTGATGAAATAGTCAGCGCTTTGGCTATTAGCGAAGCACATGGCACAAAAATCGTTTCACTTAACTAAAAAACACAGGATCAGTTCGAGAGCGGACTGATTCTGTGTTTTTTAAATAGTGACATACTATTTTTGCCAGCGAAATTTTAAGTACTTAAATATAAATAGAAAGAACGTTGCCAATCTCTCCGCAGGCAAAGGTGAAATTGACAGCTGAACTTCGTGAATCTCGACAGCACATTCCGTCCATTACTTGGGTAAAACAACACTTAGTTATCCAGCTATGGAGCGAAATACCTCTTATACAAAAAAGAACCTGAAAAAAAACCAGTCATTTCCTGCTTCTTGTTTCAAGTTCTAAGATTTCATTCAGTTTTTCTCCTGCCAACACAATTGGACATAGAAGTTTTTAAATAAAGTATGCCATAAAAATACTGGCAATATTAAAATAAATCAAGACGCTTGTTAAATCACTCAATGTTGTAATGAACGGTCCGCTGGCGACTGCCGGATCAAAGCCCAGCTTATCCATCAGCATTGGAATTAAGCTTCCAGCCAGATTTGCGACTGTAATTGCACAAAGCATCGCCATTCCAATGACAAACCCTAAGGGAAAATTCTGCTTCCAAATACCCACGACAATCATTATTGTCAGACCAGTAATTGCGCCAGTAACAAGACCAGTCAATACTTCACTGATGATCAAGCGGTTAAAATTGCTGTCCTTGTCATCTGCTACTGCTAGCCGGCGTACTGCTACTGCCAGCGATTGTGTTCCCGCATTACCAGCAGTACCAGTAATGAGCGAGATAAAAACAGCTAGGATACTTGCTTCACTAACTAAAGCTTCGTAATGGCTGATTAAAGTCGCTGTAGACATTCCCAGAAACAGCAGGGTAATTAGCCATGGCAGTCTTTTGGAAGCCGCTTTGAGGGGATTTTCACTAACCTCTTCCACGTCAACCCCAGCCAGTCCGGAGTAATCACTGGCTGCTTCATCATCAATAACATCAATAATATCATCTACGGTAACAATCCCCAGCAAATGCTCATCATAATCAATAACCGGCAGTGCCAGAAAGTCGTAATCCCGAATCGTTTGAGCAACATCCTCCTGGTCATCTCCCACGTGAACAGAAATAACACGTTCGCTTAGAATTTCACTGATCAGTGTATCATCATCATTCACGATCAAATCACGAAGAGAGATAACCCCCACCAGATGGTTTTCCTGATCCACAACATACACGTAGTAAATAGTTTCTGCTACATCCGCCTGATTTTTCAACACATACATCGCAGAGCGGACCGTTTGATTAGCAACAATCGATACGTATTCTGTCGTCATGATGGAGCCGGCAGTATCGTCTTCATAGTGCAGCAGCTCTTTAATCTCGCTAGCGTCTTCTGTACTCATCAAGCTAAGGTATTTCGCCATTTCACTTTTATCCAGCATATTCAGCAAGTCTACTGCGTTATCTGTGTACATCTCAGACAGCATTTCCGCTGCGTAACTTGGGCGCATTTCCGAGATGTAGTCTTTCATATCTTCATTATCTTCTTCAATAACGTCAAACATATCCGCCAGCTCTTTAGGCGATAGATAGTTATATATCTGCTCCCGCTGCTGCGCTTCCAGAGATTGGTAAAATTGACCCTGTTCATAAATATGGAGCGTTAAGAAGGCTTCCCGGAATTCATTCATCTGGTCATTTCTCAAGTAATCCAGCAAGCTTTCAAACTGCTCTTCAATTTCCTGTCCTTCATTCACTTTTCCCAACCTCCTTCTTTCTTATTTTCTATCAATCAGCCGCTGCATATCTTCTGCCAATGGGGAGTCAAAAAACAGCTCTTCATTGGTAAATGGATGCTTAAAACTCAAGTGACTGCAGTGCAGCGCCTGCCGCTCTATTCCTTTATCCAAGGCGCCATTGTAAAGCTCATCTCCTAGAAGCGAACATCCGATACTTTCAAAATGAACCCGTATCTGATGCGTTCTACCTGTATGAAGCTGGATTCTCACAAAGGCAATCCCCTGATTTTTATCAGACACTGCAGTCAGCCAGTATTCAGTTTCTGCATAGCGCCCATCTTCAGAAACTGTGCGTTTCAGCAAAGAGGTCCGCTCCCGGCTGATTGGCGCAATAATCTGACCATGGGCAGACAGCTTAGCAATATCGCCTGAAACCAGTGCATGATAGATTTTCGTTACCTTTTTCTGCCGCAGCTGCTGGTCCAGCATCGCATGAGCAAATCCATGTTTGGCAAACAGCATAACTCCAGAAGTATCCCGATCCAGTCTTGTAACTACATGGATTACCTGATCCTTATAGCCCATCCGCTGATAATATCCCTTTACCCGGTTTGCCATTGTACCGTTGGGATGATACTGAGCTGGAATAGTCGCAATTCCTGCCGGCTTATCAACCACTAAAAAATGTTCATCCTCATACAAAATAACGATTGGCTCATCCGACGGAAGCATCGTCTCATGCTCGCCTTCATCTGGAACAACAATCGTTAGCTGTTCTCCCATAGAAAGCTGATAAAGGACGTTCTCCACCTTGCCGTTCACTTTAATTGAACCGCCTTGAAACTTTATCTTTGCCAACAAGCCCTTTGAAACGCCCTGCTCTTTCAAATATGACTTTATCTGCTGGGAAGATTCTTTATTATATACCCATTGAAATTTCATTGCTTACTTAATCCTCACTAATAAATGCATCCTTCACTCTATACCAAAAATGCATATGCTTATACGATGCAAAGTGTATCCGCTCATCCGCAATCCTGTAATGGATGGTGTCCACATTTTCCTGATAAATGTTCAGCTGATCTACTGTAATCAGATAATCACTGCTTTCCTGCAAATCAATAGAAACCCATTCGCTGTTTGCAATCACCATAGGCGAGCCCAGAGTACGGAAAACACGATTATTCAGAGAAGCTATTTCTGCCAGCTGAAAAGCATTTATACTCGGATGAATGACTGCTCCGCCTACGCTTTTATTGTATGCTGTCGAACCTGTCGGGGTTGAAACAGATAGTCCATCCCCTCTAAACCGTTCAAATAATTCATCTTTGATATAAACATCGGCAACCATCGTCCGATTGGAACGCTTGATTGTTGATTCATTCAATGCCAAAAAATGCTTGTCAGGTTTATCATCACAAAAGGTAATCCGCACATCCAACAACGGATAGCTAACACTTTTTTCCTGTTCTCTCAGCAGACTTTCAACAAGCTCTTCCAGCTCATAGTCGCGCCAATCTGTATAAAACCCCAGATGTCCCGTATGAACACCCAAGAATTTCACATCATTCAACATGTGGCTAAAACGATGGAACGCAGAAAGAAGTGTCCCGTCTCCCCCGATTGAAATAATCAATTCAGGATCGCTGTCGGACACTTCAATTTCTTTCCGCTCCAAAAGCAAACGCAGCTGCTTCGCTACACTTCTTGATTTTTCTTCAATATTATGGACGATCGCTACCTTCATGGCTCTCCCCCTGCATTATTTCTGAGTGTCTTTTTTCTTGTAGTACTCATTTGTTGCCTTTTTTCTGCCGTGTGAAAACAGATGCTGTGCCTCTTGAATTTCTTCACGGATACTGGACATTTCCTCATCCAGCTGATACGCAGCTTCGGCGGCCCGCTGCAGCCGGTCATTCAGCTCTTCTGGAAAAACACCTTGATACTTATAATTTAGAGAGTGTTCAATCGTCGCCCAGAAATTCATTGCCAATGTACGAATCTGAATCTCAGCCAGTATCTTCTTTTCTCCGGTAATAAGCTGAACCGGATAAGCAATAACTAGGTGATAAGAACGATAACCGCTCTCTTTTTTATTAGTGATATAGTCTCTTTCCTGGACAATCTCAAAATCTCTGCGATTCCTTATAATATCCACTACTTGATAAATATCTTCAACGAACTGACACATAATTCTCAGTCCCGCAATATCCTGCATTTCTTCACCCAGCCGGTCCAGCGAAATCTTTCTTAAAGCTGCTTTAGTAAGAATACTGTCCACAGGCTTTACCCGGCCTGTTACAAACTCGATGGGGGTATGTCTGTTGCTTTCATTAAACTGTTTGCGGATTCCCCGCAGCTTGACTTTCATCTCTCCAACAGCTTGTTCATATGGCGCAAGAAAAAGTTCCCAATCTTTCTCCATATTTTTCCCTCAATTTCCTTGAATTTGATCCACTGCTTATTTTACCATAGTCCGATGAAAAATTGGATTTTTTATTCTGTTATTCGCCTTTTATAAAAAAAAAGGTCCAGACCATCACTTTTCTTGACGAAACCATGTAACATGTGTGAAAATTAGGTATAAAAGAAGGTGAGTTTCGGTTGAGTGAAAACTTAGAAATTGAATATAAGACCATGCTCTCAGAAAGGGACTTTATTCGAATCACTGACTATTTTCAATTAAAAGAAGAGGATTTTTTCTTACAAGTAAATACTTATTTCGATACATCTGCATTTCATCTAAAGCAAATGAACATCGGCTTAAGAATTCGAACCTTGCCTGATGCTGCTGAGATTACTCTAAAGGTTCCCGCTAAAGACGGATTGCTGGAAATCACTGATCCCATCACACCTGAGCAGGCAGAAGAAATAATCCATTCTCGGATTTTTCCAAAAAATAGTGAAGTTTCTCAAAAACTGCAGGATCTTACAATCAATACTCCATTACATGTGATTGGTCAACTTAAAACCAAGAGAGCACAAAAAAAACTTCCCCAAGGTTTATTAGCTCTTGATGAAAGTTGGTATAACCAAAATCACGATTATGAACTGGAATTAGAAGTTGCAGATGCTTTCATTGGAAAGAAAGCATTTTATAATCTGCTAAATACTTTGAATATCAAAGAAATCAGCGGATTGAATAAGATACAACGGATGTTGTTGTCTTCTCCTTCTTATTCCTCTGATACAGACTAATGAGCAGAATGCTTCAATTTCTTCTGTTTTTTTGGTAAAGTACAGAAATTGGTCGTAGTCGCGATATTGGCAAAGAATCGAATTGGAGGAAGTATGAATGATTGAAATATATTTGTTCGTAAATCCATTAGGGAGTATTTGCTTGGACATTGAGCGGGACATCTTATCGTTCGCTCAAGCAGAAAATAAAAAGATCCAATTACGTTTAATCCCCTTAGTAAATATGAAAACTATTGACGGTTTGCTAAGTTTGTACAATATTCCTTCCCATGACATCAATAGAAGGAATCAGCTTTTTGAAGAGATTTATTCTGCTTCGCTTGATTTTAAAGCAGCTCAGCTGCAAGGAAAAAAGAAAGGCCGTCACATCCTTTTGAATCTACAGGAAATAGTAGGAGAAGCGGGATCCGTTTATTCTCCTGATTTGGCTGAAAAACTGATTGTTGAATCAGGCGGCGACTTGGAAATGTTCCGCTCTGACCGTCAATCGCCATTTGTGAAGGAATCCTTCCAGATTGATCAGCAAATTGCCAGAGAAATGGGTGTTTCTAAACATCCGTCAGCTGTTATCTATAATTATGCCTGTGATAGAGATTTCGGCGTACTCGTTGAGGACTATCTGTCTATTGATCATATTAAACAGCTGTGTGAGACTTCTGAAGAAAATTATATTCATTTTCACGATCCAGTCCAGATTGCAAAGGCTCATGAACAAAGCGTACCGAAGGGACATTTACACTTACTATAGAAAAACAGGAAACAGCCAGTATCTGCCTGCTTCCTGTTTTTTTGTACTTTCTATTATTTTTCAGTAAATCAAGTTCTCCCTCACCAAATAAAAGAACTTAAAACAAAAGCTAAAATTTCCTGCTTTTTGTTTCAAGTCCTATAATTTTATTCAATTTTCTTATCAGCCTGATTTGACAAAGACCTTTTAGTTTTTATCAAATGTCTCTATCAAAGCTTCAAGCTCAGATAAGCGAGCCTCAAAAACTTTCATAGCATCTTCAATATACGCTGGTTTCGTCATATCTACGCCAGCTTTTTTCATTACTTCAATCGGATAATCGCTGCTGCCGGACTTCAGATAGCTTAAATAATTTTCCAGCGCCTGCGGTTCTTCTTTAATAATTTTATCAGCCAGCGCAGAAGCTGCAGAGAAGCCTGTAGCATATTGATATACATAATAATTGTAATAAAAATGTGGAATTCTAGACCATTCCAAAGCAATTTCTTCATCTGGTACTACTTCAGGGCCATAGTACTTCGCATTCAATGCCGCATAGCTTTTATTCAGATGATCACTTGTTAATGGAATACCTTTTGCATCTTCTGTATGCAGGAAGTGCTCGAACTCTGCAAACTGAGTCTGACGGAAAATCGTTCCTTTGAAGCCGTCCAGATAATGATTTAAGACATAAGCCCGAACTTTAGGATCCGTTTCTGTTTCCAGCAAATATTCAGTCAAAATATTTTCATTGGTTGTTGATGCGATTTCTGCAAGAAAAATAGAGTAGTCTCCGTATACATAAGGCTGATTGTTTCTAGTAAAGTAGCTGTGGACGCTGTGCCCCATTTCATGAACCAAGGTGTACAGCTGATCAACACTATCATGCCAGTTTAACAGAATATATGGGTAGGTATCATACGCCCCTGATGAATAGGCACCGCTTCTTTTTCCTTGATTTTCCACAACATCAATCCAGCGCTGATCAAATGCTTGATTAACAATATTCAAGTATTCTTCACCCAGCGGAGCTAAAGCTGCCAGTGTTTTCTCTTTTGCTTCCTGATAAGTAAATTTGATTGGAGCATCACCCAAAATCGGTGTATACATATCATACATATGAAGCTCATCAAGCTGTAAAAGCTTTTTCCGCAGTCCTACATACCGGTGAAGCAAAGACAAATGATGGTCAACTACTTCTACTAACGTCTCATAAACACTTTCAGGGATATGATTGCTGCTTAACGCTGCTGCTCTTGCTGAGCCGTACTTTCTAATTTTTGCTTTAAAATTATGTGCTTTCACATGAGAAGACAAGGTTGAAGCAAATGTATTATTAAACTGTTCATAAACACTGTATAGCCCTTTAAATGCTGCTTCCCGCACATTTCTAGAAGTGTTTTCCATCAACTGACCGTACATGCCGTGGCTCAATTGGATTTTTTCACCTTTATCATCTTCAATAACTGGGAATTTCAAATCAGCATTGTTTAAAACAGAGAATGTATTGCTTGAGGCGCTAAATATTTCTCCCGCTCCAGCCAGCAGCGACTCCTGTTCTTCGCTTAATACATGCGCCCGGCTATCTAAAATATTCTCAACAAAATGCTTGTAGATGTTCAATTTAGGTTCCTCATCAAAATAAGCCCAAATCTCCTCATCTGACAAAGAAAGAACTTCAGGTTCAAACCAAGCAACGGCTTCCCCAACCTGAGAGTATAAAGATGCTGCTCTTGCATATAAAGCCTGATATTCCGAGTTAGTTGTATCTTGATCATTTTTCAAATGAGCGTATACATAGATCAACTCAATTTTCCGATACATCACCAATAAATATTCAATTGCTTCTAAAAACGCTGTACTGCCGTTTTTTAAGGTCCCTTTTTTTTGTTCTGCTTCCTTTATTTCCTTTGACAGCTGATCGTAGGCTTCTTCAAATGCTGTATTATCTTTAAATACCGCAGTCAAATCCCATGTCAGTTCTGTTGCTAGTTCGTCGCGTTTTGGTAATTGTTTTGCTTCACTCATAGCTTCTACTCCCTTCATACATACCATATAAATCCTTTAAAGCTTTCATTACCCATGAAATGATTCTCATCCTAAATATAGATAAAGGGCGAGTTATTATAAGCTCATTTCTTTAACAGAATTTATATATCTATAGTATCATATTTTCAATGGAGTGCTAGTAATAATAGCTTGTGGAAAATCTAAGCTCTTGAATGGATTAGATTGATTTAAAGAAGCAAATTGGTCGTCAGGCAGTTTGATAACGAACGTTTCTCCAGCACGGCGAGCTAAAATCCTGAATACTATCAGACTTTCTACCAGTTGATTGATTAGCCAGCAGGCTATACAGTCTGCAGAAATAGCGGGAAACGTATAAAGCAGCTTTTCCCGAATAATTAGCTGCTGACAAAACTGACTAATCACTTCAAACTGAATGCGTTCCCCCTGTTGTTCTTTCAAAAACTGCCAGAGTGAGCAGAGTAGATAAAAAGAAGAATGTGTATAAACGAAACGCTGACTGACCTCATAATAGAACCAGGGATGAAGCTGCAATAGATGTTGGTGATTTTTATAGCAGCATTCCTGAAAGCTTAGAACTTTCTTATCCTTTATTAGCAGCTTCTTAGCTAAGTAGCGGTAACTGTTTAAAAGCTCTGTTTTTAAATCGTAGCTTCTCGTGTGATGCAGCTTTAATTCATGCTGATTATGAAACAACTGATTCAATGGGATACTACAGAACGGCCAAACCTTCCTCCCATAGTATACCTGTCCCTTCAGATTTTCTTCTAAATGATAATAGAGCATTAAGGTCTTTTGACGCCAGTCTGCTGCCCAAAAGTAGAAACCCAGTGTTTTACTGAATAAAGTAAATGCCTTTATATTCTCGCCCATTTCTTGTTTATGCCAGAAATGTTCACCGCAAATCCATAATGGGATATAGCCGTTAGCTAAATAGGTTCTTGTTCTCTTCATTATTTTTCCCAGACCTAGTGAACTGCATTGAACTTCTATAGCTATATTTCCAATGAGTAAATCTGGACGCTGTTTTAAATCAGGTAGATAAGCTTCTACCTGATAGGAGATTTTATAAGACTCACACCAATCAATAAACATTTCTTTCAAAGCTAAATGCTCCTCTGATTCATTATCCACAGAGCCGGCAAATGAGCAAAGTGAACGGTGGGCAAAATGAGGAATTCTAATATGTCCCGCTTTTAGCTGAACCTCTTGGCCGCAGACGGGGCAAAAAAATTGCTGTTCCCGGTGCATCTCCATTTCCTCATCTGAACAATGAACCAACTGAACTAAATCACCCTGCTTGTTTTTTGCTGTAAGCATGGTCATCACCTCTATTAAAGCTACGCACTTTTTGAACGATTCCATCATTCGTTAGAATCCTAAACAAAAATAATGTTCTACCCAATTCAACTTTTATCGCTAACCATGATTGTCTTCTCTGATAGCGGTCAGTTGCTTCTTCTGCATTTGAACTTTAGAACCTTGATTGTTATTCTTAAGCTTAACGATTACCTGCGACACTGCCAGACTTAGAAACAGAGTGAGTATAAATAAAGGTATTCCTTGAAATTCTCGAATTCCTGTCAAAGAAAACAGCTCCTTAATTACTTCCAAAAACAACGGATGTAGGAAAAACAAATACTGACCAAGTATTCGCAAATTACTAAAATCTCTTGTCTGCCATCTATCAGACTGAATCAGTACAGCTACAAGAAAGAAAGCCGCAGGAATCAGACTAAATAAAAAGTTCTTGTCTGCTCCCTGATTATTAAAAATCAGCCAGCCTTCAACAAGTAAGAGAATACCGCTAAAACCCAATTTTGCACCTACTCTTTTTTGAAGCAGTGGAGACTGTTGATAGTCAGCCAGAAAAAAGCCTAGTAAAACAAAGATAAACGCATAAAACAAACCGTTTCGAGTGGTTGCAAAAACAGACTGATATAAGCGAAACGGCTTTTCAATAAACGTTCCGCTCAAATAGCCGGAATAGGTTTCAACCGCACCTAATGCAAACAAAACAAAGGATAGAAAGAAGGTTTTAAGATAGCCAAGCTTTAGTAATGATTTCTTTACCAGATAAAGAGCGCTGAACAGAGCTGGAAAATACCAAAGCTGATAACATAAGCCAGTATATAATAAGCCTACAGCCAAGGCGGCTGGATAAACGGCCGGCGGAAGCCCCTGTGTATGTAAAAACCAAAGACCATAAGGCACATAGAATAAACTCCAGAATAAATATACTTTGATTTGTTTCTTAAAATATATTTTAAAATAAGCGGCTGAAGAAAGCAGCTTACGGCGGTAAAAATAACCGGTAGAAACCAAAAATAGCGGAACTGCCAATCGCCCTAGAAGAGATTTTAAAATAAAATGAAGACCATCATTTTCTGCCAACCTTCCGCAGTGAACTAAAATTACTAAAAGTGAAGCAGCAAACTGCCCAATATCCAGCAAAGGATATCTTTGCTCGGAGCTCATTTTCTTTTCCATATTATTCCCCTCTTTTATAGCATATATAACTCCCAAAAATGATTTATAGTCAGATTCTTCTACTCTCTGCATCTGTAGCTATGAGTAAAAATATCCCTTTAACAAGAGTTATATATTTACTTTATTTAGGAATAAAGAACTAAGCGAGAAACAAAATAGAACATCGATAACTAATTACTGCAACGAATGAAACCATTGCTATATCAGCATGTTACGCTTTGTTGCATCATTGATTTCACCTAAAGTCCTTTTCATTTTTCGATTTTCCGCTAAAATGGAAAAGAGCCGTGTTAGGGGGTAGGCAATGGATATTGGAAAAATCATAAAAGAAAAACGGACAGAAAAAAATCTTACTCAGGAGGATTTGGCTCAAAAGTTTTTTGTCACAAGACAATTAATATCAAAATGGGAAAATGGAAGAAGCTATCCTGATTTAGAGCAAGTAGTAAAGTTAAGCGAACTTTTTGAACTTTCATTAGATGAGCTGCTGCGTGAAGATCATGAGATGGTGAAGGAATTAAAATTCGATACAAAGAAGAAAAAGTGGTTTAAATTTTTAATTATTTTGCCTATTGTTCTCATTATTGGAATCATTACTTTTTTAGGGCTTATCTGGTGGATTGATATTGTCTTATTAGACTATGATGATATTGAAATAACAAAAATTGAGAAAGAAATACTCCCAGAAAAAGAAGTAGTTATAGAAAGAACAGGTGAAACAGTCACTCTACCTGAAGATGTTGAATACACTATCTATTTTAAAACAAATCGTTTTTTAGTTAACCTGGTTAATATATCTGGTGAGGTTAGACGTTACGATGACAATAACATTATGGTAGATATTATTGGTGAACATCATCTATACAGCTGGAATAAAGAAAGTAAAATCTGGATTCAAAGCGAGAGGGAAAAAAATGTTTTTGACCCAAATCTCAATTTAGGTAAAAGCATCTATTTATATAATTTTAACAAAGCTTCAAGTATTGATATAGATGACCTAGTCAACGGAGAAAATGCCGTTCCCAGTATAGAAGATCTAGCGGATAAATTGATTGATCTAACAGAGTTGGAAAAACTGCCGAATAAGCAAAAAAAAGAAGACTAGCTTCTTTCGATAATCAAAGGTATTCTACTTTAAGTCAAAGTATCTAAAAAACATTGAGATTAATAACCAACACTATTTGATTATAAAAAAAAGACATCGATTAGAATTGAATTCTGTTTCGATGTCTATCATATTTTAGTGAAAGTAGTATCTTGTTAGCTCAATTGCATTTCGTTCCATGATACAATCTCCATATTCGTTAAGAACCTCTGGTGTTACTGTGGAGGCTTGTCCGAATTCAAGGAGTCTTGACCATTCATTTTCGATTTCATTAATAGAAATTTCATCTAAAAAGAACATTACTTGTAAAAAATATTTATCCTTATATTTGTACAGGTTAGCCAGCATAGATTTAACATATACTTCATTTGCCAATTGAATCATTCCATCAAAGCTGCTCAGCTCAAGAACAAAACTGCGAATACTGTCATCAACCAAATCCTTGGTTTCATCAGTGTAGCTTGCTTCCAGCTGCTTTCTAATCATTTCGCTCGCTTCTTCAGAACTTAAGTCGTTGAAGCTGCCAATGTTCGGTACATCCTCTACAGAAGCATTTTTACTGATGAACAACTCTAAGCCGTCGCTTTTAGGCAAGACTTGGAAAGTAACAGCCTCACTGCCCTGGAACTCATCCTCAATATCCACTTCTTCTAAAATGCTGTAAAAGAAGTTCTCTACCTCTTTATGATTCCCCAACAAGTCGAGAAAGGTAATCCCTCTATCAGCCAGGTCTTCATTGCCAATCAATACACGAATCGTATTTTCGTTAATATGTTCCATTTCCATCTGGTTCCACCTCGCTTTTTGCTCAAGTCAGGAAACTACTTCTTATAGATTAATTGTATAGCAATCACTTCAAAAGTAAAGAGAAAAGTTCATTTATTTGAAAATTAGCAATCCATATTATAGTTTTCATAATAAAGAACCTTTTCTATATTTATACTATAGAATAGTACACTCTAGCTTGAGTAATTGCAACCAAAAAAAGAGCCTTCCAGCATTTACCTGAATAAATGTGAAGGAGCTCTTTAAAAACTCGGCAAGAACTGAATACCTTCAAGAAAGTGTATCTTGTTCTGCTATGCTAATTTTATTCATTAATTATGTGAGATTTCTCCGGATTTCATCTTTTGAAAATCCGTGATTGAAAGCTTATAATCCAGCCATCAACTGAGCTTGACGTAGTTCAAGCTGACGAACATCTCTAGGTAAAAAACGTCTAATTTCGTCTTCATTAAAACCAACCTGTAATCTCTTATCATCAATCATGATTGGTCGACGCAGTAAGCCTGGATTTTCTTTAACCAATTCCAATAAATCCTGCAATGGAAGTTCATCTAAATCCATATTCAGTTTTTGGAATACTTTCGAACGAGTTGAGATGATTTCTTCAGTACCATCCTCTGTCATTCTAAGAATTGCTTTCAATTCAGAAATATTCAACGGTTCAGAGAAGATATTTCTTTCTTTGAAAGAAATTTCATGTTCTTGTAACCACGCACGAGCTTTTCGACATGACGTACAACTTGGGGAAGTATACAGTGTCAACATTGCGCATCACTCCTCTTTATGAGTTAGTTATTTTATTTAGAACAGGAATATCATCTGTTTTCCCATCCACTTACAGTATACCGAACTTCTAATAGAAATACTAGGGTATTTTAAATAAAAATCACATTTTTTGTAATTTCATTGTCATTTAACTAACTAATAACAAATAAATAATTTCTTTTAGTAATAACATTATAACTAATTTAGTTTTTTTCTAAATTATCTGAAAACTACAACAGTTTAAAAAACTGTACTACTCCCTAACAAATGAACGTTAAAAAAACAGATTTCTTTTTTTCATTAATAAATTCTGTTCTTTTGCAGTTATTAATTGTATACTATTTTAGAAGTATTATTAAAAATAAGGTGGTAATTATGAAGACAATTTTTTCAGGTATCCAGCCAAGCGGTACGCCGACTATCGGTAACTACATTGGCGCCATGAAACAGTTTATCAGCTTACAGAATAACTATAAAGGCTACTATTGTATTGTAGATGAACACGCCATTACAGTACAGCAGGAACCTCAAAAGCTGAGACAACAAACAAGAAGCCTAGCTGCTCTCTATCTTGCAGTTGGACTTGATCCAGAGAAAGCAACAATTTTTATTCAGTCAGAAGTTTCTGCACATGCTGAAGCAGCTTGGATTATCCAGTGCAACACAACTATCGGTGAGCTGGAGCGTATGACGCAGTTTAAAGATAAGTCCCAGAAGAACGGCCGAACTGGTGTTAGTGCAGGACTATTAACCTATCCTCCATTGATGGTTGGCGATATTGTCCTTTATAATGCAGACTTGGTTCCAGTGGGAGATGATCAGAAACAGCATTTGGAATTGACACGTGATTTTGTGGAACGCTTTAATAAACGCTATGCCCAGCCAAATCAAGAAATTCTGACAATGCCGGAAGTAAAAATTGCTGAACAGGGAAGTCGAATCATGAGCCTGCAGACTCCTACAAGTAAAATGAGTAAATCTGATTCAAATCCAAAAGGATATATTTCTATGCTGGATAAGCCTGACGTTATCCGCAAAAAAATTAAATCTGCTGTTACTGATTCAACAGGAATTATTGAATATGATGTGGAAAATAAACCTGGTGTTTCAAATCTACTGAACATTTTCTCTGCGGTCAGTGACCGTTCAATTCCTGAGCTGGTAGAAGCATACGCCGGCAAAGGCTACGGTGAATTTAAATCCGACTTGGCAGAGGCTGTTGTTGATTTACTCGAACCAATTCAAATCCGCTATGAAGAACTGCTCGCTTCTGATGAGCTGGATGACATTCTTGATCGAGGTGCTGAACAAGCACGCCTTGTTGCAAATAAAACTTTGCAGCGTATGAAAAACGGTATCGGCTTAGGAAGAAAGCCTCGTAGAAAATAATATATACAAAAGGACTATAACATCTTTTTACGGTGTTATAGTCCTTTTATTTATTCTCTGCTGAAGTGGTTTCCGACACCAAACCGCTGGAAACAGCTCCACTAAAGACAAGCTATAGCTTATAAATTATGTTATGCGTCCTATTATCAGCGCGCCTATGAGAACCTCTCTACTTAGTTTCCACAGAAATGTGCTTTATTATGCTTACTGCCTGAATTGAGCATCATGCAGCCGGCGATAATGACCGCCTTTTTCAAGCAGCTGTTCATGAGTGCCCTCTTCCAAAATACCATTTTCACTCACAACAATAATACGAGTTGCATGTTTGATAGTTGCTAGTCTATGAGCAATGATTAATGTCGTACGACCTGAAGCAAGGGAGTTCAGTGATTCCTGAATAACTTGTTCAGTTTCCGTATCAAGGGCCGAGGTTGCTTCATCAAGAATCAAAATAGGCGGATTCTTCAAAAACATTCTGGCAATTGCCACCCGCTGCTTCTGTCCTCCAGATAGTTTGACGCCACGCTCGCCAATAATTGTATCTAAGCCTTCCGGCAATAAATCAATTACTTTCTCCAAATGGGCAAGTTTCACCGCCTGTTGAATCAGTTCTTCATCTGCATCTAAATTACCATAAGCAATATTTTCTCGAATTGTTCCCGGAAAGAGAAAAACATCCTGCTGAACAATTCCTATTTGACCTCTTAGTGAAGCTAATGTCATATCCCGAATATCTTTGTCATCAATGGTAATTCTGCCATCACTTACTTCATAAAAACGCGGCAATAGATTACACAAGGTTGTTTTTCCCGAACCGCTTTGTCCTACAAAGGCGACCGTCTCACCCTTTTTGATATGAAGATTTATATGATTTAATACCTTAGTTGAATCTGCATAGGAAAATGATACATCCTCATAACGAATATCTCCATCTAGATGAGAAACAGCTTCAGCATTAGGGCGATCCTGAATAGTTGGCGTTTTGTCTATTTCTTCAGTAAAACGTTTGAACCCTGCAATTCCTTTTGGATAGCTTTCAATCATGTTATTAACCTTTTCAATTGGGCGGACAAACACATTAGCTAACAAGATGAAGGCAACGAATGCACCTTCTGAAAGCTCGCCATTGATTGTATAATAACCACCGAAAATCAATGTAAACAAGTTAATGAGACGAATCATTAAATAGTTATATGCCGAGCTGATTCCCATCAGCTTGTAGAACATAATCTTAGATTTTCTATACGCCTGATTGAGGCCTTCAAAACGGACCCGTTCAAACGGCTCATTTGCAAATGACTGAGTAACACGAATTCCACTAACAGATGCCTCTACTCCGGCGTTGAAATCGCCAAGATTATCGTAGATTTTCGTATTGATGTTTGTCATCTTTTTATTAAAAATGATTAATGCTACAGCGATAAACGGTAGTAGGGCAAAGGTTGCCAGAGCCAGCTTCACATGATAGCCCAACATCAGCAGAAATGATCCCAGCAGTGTCATTATAGTAATGAAAACATCCTCAGGACCATGATGGGCGACTTCAGAAATTTCAAATAAATCTGTTGTTAGACGACTCATTAGTTTTCCTGTTTTCTGATTGTCATAATACTCAAACGGCTGTGTCTGTAAATGTTGATATAATTCCCGGCGCATATCTGTTTCGATATTCACACCAAGCTTATGACCGAAATAAACCACTATAAACTGCAGGATAGTATTCAATATATAAAAAGCAAACAAACCAAAACACGCCAAAGCAATTAGACGAAAATTCCCCTGAGGCATCAGTTTATCAATCACTTGATTGACGACAACTGGAAAAGCCAGCTCCAACAGCCCCGCTAGTACAGCACAACTAAAATCCAAAATAAATAACCCTTTATATGGTCTATAATAGCTAAAAAATCGTTTTAACATGTTTCCCCTCCTTCTTCGACGCACTTCTCCTATTATACGAAAAGAAAATTCTATATGCAAAAGAAGTTGAATATTTAAAAGATAAAATCAGTAATATTTACTGAATTAAATTACGGAAATTGCCTATTCAACACTGACTAAATCAGCTACAATGAAGCTGTTGAATTTTTTCTGAAAATTATCATAAGGAGCTGTCTTTTTTTGATTAACACAATTGTTTTTGATGTGGATGACACCGTATACGATCAGCAGCAGCCATTTAGAGCTGCTATAAAAAAAATCTTCCCGGCTTTTCCATGTGAGAAGATGCACGAGCTGTACATTCGCTTTCGCCATCATAGCGATGTCACTTTTGAAAAGAGTATCACCGGAGAATGGACCTTGGCCTATATGCGTTTTTTCCGATTGGATGAATCGATGAAGGACCTAGGTTATCCCTCAACAACTGAAGCTGTAAGCAGCCGTTTCCAAGAAGCTTATGAAGATGAGTTGGACAATATCTGCATGCATCCTGAAGTGAAGAAAGTGTTTGATTACCTAAGTGAAAAACAAATTCCTCTTGGTATCATTACTAATGGACCTACAGATCATCAGTATAAAAAAGTAAAGCAGCTTCAATTAGAAAACTGGGTGCCTTCTGATAATATTATTATTTCTCAAAGCACTGGCTATCAGAAGCCTGACAAAGAAATTTTCCAACTGGCAGCCAAACAATTTCGCATGGAGCCTGAGACAACACTTTACATCGGCGATAGCTTTGAAAATGATGTGGTTGGTGCACATAACGGCGGCTGGCAGTCTTTATGGTTCAATCATCGGCTGAGAACTGTGCCCAAAAATACCGGTATTTCATTTTTAAAAGAGGTACGCACCTTTGAAGATTTATTTGATACAGTTCAATCATTCGTCTAAAAACATCCTGCTATGCAGCTCTGAATATAGCAGATTTTTAAAGAAGGGCAGGCAAGACTGCTGCAACCTTCAAAAAACAAACCGGAATATACTGTTGGCTAGCCTCAGTATATTCCGGTTTGTTTTTAGACTAAGGGACATAGTCCACTTGGCCAGTGACTTTTTTTCATCCAGCTTTTTTCTGAAAGCTTTATCAAACATGCTGAAGCTATTCGTCTCCCATACTCAGAATTGCCCGAATATCTTCTTCAGTCAATTTGCTAAGCTGCTGCTCGTTTCCTTGGATAACCTTCTGAAACAGCTCTCGTTTCTCCTGTTGAAGCTGATCCATTTTCTCTTCAATCGTTCCCTCGGCAATCATTCGATAGACTTCAACGACTTTTTTCTGCCCCATCCGATGGGCTCTTCCTGCTGCCTGTTCTTCAACTGCCGGGTTCCACCAAAGATCATATAAGATAACCGTATCGCCGCCGACAAGATTCAGTCCTGTTCCGCCAGCTTTTAATGAAATTAGAAAAACATCTCTTTCACCTGCATTAAAGGCATTCACCATATCTAACCGGTCCTTTGGATTGGTGCTTCCTCTCAAATAGAAGGTTTCCAATCCCATCTCATGCAGCTCCCGTTCCAAAATAGTCAGCATACTAGTAAACTGTGAAAACAGCAGAACTTTCCGATTATTTTCTTTTGCTGTCTCCAAGAAGACTTTCACTTGTTCCAGTTTTCCAGAACTTCCTTGATAATCATCTAGAAACAGACGCGGATCACAGCAAATTTGCCGCAGTCTGGTCAAACCGGCTAAAATACTGATTCGATTCTTTTTAAACGCATCCTGATCCATTTGACTGACATCATCCTGCATCTTTCTAAGGTAAGCAATGTAAACAGCTTTTTGTTCCTCTGTCAGTGTGCTATATAAATTGTTCTCGATTTTCTCTGGAAGATCCGCCAGAACGTTTTTCTTATCTCTTCTTAGAATAAAGGGACGTACAATTCTGGCAACTTCCTCCGGCTTCATTTCACGAAAAGACAGTTTTTTCGGCAATAATCCCGGAAGAATAATCTGAAAGACGGACCAAAGCTCGTCCAGAGAATTTTCGATTGGGGTCCCGCTCAACGCAAAACGCTGTGGAATCATCAGCTTTCTCAACGCTTGTGCAGTCTTTGTCCCACTGTTTTTAACCATTTGAGCTTCGTCAAGAATCAAATAATCAAAAGCGGCATTTTCATACAGCTCGACATCCTGTCGAAAGCTGTTATAAGACGTTATAAGAATATCCTGCTGGTCTGCAGTAGCTAAAATTGCTTGACGTCCTTCTTTTTGTCCAGTAACTACCACTTCCTTCAGGCTGGGGGCAAACTTCTTAAGCTCTGCAGACCAGTTATAAATTAAACTGGCAGGTGCCACAATCAATGCCGGATGCTTCAAACGCTGTTCTTCCTTCTCAGATAAAAGATAGGTAATCATCTGAACTGTCTTGCCAAGACCCATTTCGTCAGCTAAAATACCACCAAACCCATAATGACTCAGCATCTTCAGCCACTTGAATCCTTCAACCTGATAGGCTCTCAGCTTCGCCTGCAGTTTTTCAGGAAGGGATACATCAAAGGCTTCCGGATGAATCAAATCAGCCACCAGCTGTTGGAACGACTCTGAAAAAACAGCCCGGCTGTTCCCTTCCAACATACGTTCCAAAATCATTCCTTGGCTTTTCGGCATTCGAACCGTTCCCTGCACATTTTTCATCGTCTCGCGAAGCCTTGCAAGAACTTCACTCGTTTGATGGAATTCTTCAGAATCAAAGGACAAAATTTCCCCAGATTCCAGTGTATAAAATGAATCATTTCTCAATAGACTGGCTAAAGCCGCATCAATTTCGTTCTCATCCACTCCAGCAATATCAAAACGTACATCCAGCCATGAATCCGACTCAGCTACTTCAATAAGAGGCTGATGACTTTGAGCGTCTAGGTACATCTCTCGAAGCTTTTTCCCCATCAGCACTTCACCAAGACGACGAAACGCCGGAATTTCTACTTTGAAAAAGTAATATAAACGTTCTCCAGCAGGCAATTTTTTCTCAAATCCTGCAGCAGCTTTTTTATAGGAAAACTTTTCAAAAAGCTCAACAGCAGTCTGTTCTCCGCGGATGTCTCGAATGACCTCTTTCCCCTCCAGCTCGTTTTGATCAGCGTTTTCCTCTGTAAAAATTGTCTCACCATAATGAAACTCAACCTGCGCATTGACTTTATCTTTTAGCTTTCTAAAAACAAACTTCAATTTCAGCGGTTCAATCAGCAGCTCCTTGTCAACAGCAGCTTCAATAGCAAGATGTCCGATTTTTTTTAAAAGAGGGGTTACAGAGCTAAATAAATCAGAAAGCTGTTGGCGTTCATAGATGATTTCCGCCTTTTCCATCCGTTTTAGCAGCTGAAGCAGCATACTATAGATTTCTTCCTGCTCTCTTGTAAACAAATAGATGGTTTCTCCTAAAATTCCCCAATGGTAATGACTCAGAAATGGGTTAAAAAGCTGTTTGATTTTCAAAATAAAACGGCCGCTGTCAGCCTTTTCAACTGTGAACCGCAACGGGAATTTTTCTTTGGAAAAGCTGACTTTACGCAATTTTTGAATTCCGGTATTCAGCTGAAGCGAGCCAGACTGACTCATTTGACTAACTAATTCCTGAGCTTGCTCTACAGGCAGAATCAAATAGCGCTTATCGATTTTCCCCTTAACCTGAACACCCTTAGCTCCCATAAGCTGACTCGTTTGATAAATATCTGCCAACCGACTTAAAATCAGGAGATCTTCCGAAGAAAAGGCTTCATGAATCAGCGAAAAGCTATGCTGTTTGTTGATACCAAAGCTTTCCTCTTTTTGAAATTTTTGAAAAAAATCGCCAATATTCTTTACCACATAGGTTCGTCTTTTCCCGTCATTTATACCAATACGTAAGGCAAGGCCTAAAAGTGCCAGCTCGGGATAATAATTATTTGTTTCAATGCCTTCAATGAGATAATCAATGACTAGCGATTTTCCTGTTTTCTCTTCCAGCAACGGCTGCAGCTTAGCAAATCCTTTTGTAAACATTTCTGCATTTGATGCTTTTTTCTCCACACCTATAAGCGGCTGCTGATTTTTCATCATTCTAGGAACACCCTTTGCTCTCAAGTAAAGCTCAACAGCTACTGTATGCTTACAGTAGCCTTGCTCCATCCAATAAGGGCATTCACAACGGTCCTGTTCTTTTGGTCCGCCATCCAGCTCGACTAAATAAAGCTCACTGCCGAGCACTTCACCGTACCATATCTGCTTTTCCCAATCTGGAACAACCGAGAGTACTCTGCCTTCATTTAAATATTCCCGTCCCCGACTGATGATTCGATCCGGTATGCTCCACTTCATGTTCTCACCCCATCATGTCTAATCTACATCTCTCTATTTTACCACAGAAAGAAGGATATAGAACAGCATATGAGCAGGTTGTCTGCCTCGTTCTAATCACCGGCTATCTTATCTTCATCTCATGAATCAAAATCCTCAGCTTCACCTCGTAATTATTTATTAATCAGCAAACATTTTTTCTATTTCAAGTCAAAAAAGAAAACACAGCAAAACGGCATTATCCGTTTTGCTGTGCCTTCCAAATCCGAGCATATATCAAATACTCTCAGAAGCCGTTCTTTTGAAAATAAGCTGACATTCACAAACTCCTAAAGATTAGCGACTAATCGCTCAAAGATCACTGGAATATTCTTTTTTTTACTAACTCAATCATTCTTTTCAACTGCCTCTACAGTTAAAACAGCAGCTAACTCCGAACTGAAAATTTGATGCACTAATCTAATGCATCAAATTTTGCTTTCATTGTTGGATTCTTTCGTACTAGTTTTTTAACCGTCAAATCCTCAGCCTTATTATTAGCAAGCCGCAGATTATTCTCTGATGACAGCAGCGCCTCTTTGGTCTTCTGTAGGTGGTTTATTGTTTTATCAATTTCATCAACCGCTGTCTGGAATTTCCGGCTGGCTAACTCATAATTTCTTGCAAAGGCTGATTTGAAGGTATCTAAATCCTCTTCAAAATTTGTGATATCAATATTTTGTTCCCGCATCAAAGCTACTTCCTGCTTGTATTTCAGGGAGTTCATTGCTGCATTGCGCAGTAAGGTAATAATCGGAATAAAAAACTGAGGACGAATAACGTACATTTTTTCATACGCATATGAAACATCGACAATGCCATTATTGTACAGCTCATTGTCTGCTTCCAGCATTGTAACCAAAATAGCATATTCACATTTCTTTTCCTGACGGTCCTTATTAAGCTCCTTAAAGAAGTGTTCATTTTTCTTCTTCGTTGCTGTTTCATCGCCTTCGTTTTTCATTTCAAACATGATTGAAATAATCTCAGTTCCCTGTTCGTCAAACTCCCGATAAATGTAGTCGCCTTTGCTACCTGTTTTGGCATCGTTATCTTTACCGAATTCAGCATTCGGAAAAGCGGTCATTCTCAACCGGTTAAATTCAATTTCACAATGTTGCTCCAAGCTTTCCCCAACCATTTTTGTAGACTGTTTGGCTTTAAAATCTTTATAAAAAGCGATAGTTTCTTCCTTCTGCTTTAATTCCATTTCATATTTTTCTTTGATAGAATTCTTCTCCAGCTCATTCTCTTTTTCCTGAAGAATAACTTTCGAGCTGAGCTCCATTAGCTCTTTATCTTTTGCTGAAACCACTTGTGTGATTTCCAGCTTCTTTTCATTTTCAGCAGCCTGAGCCTTTGCTTCCAGCTCTGCTATTTTTTTATCCTGTTCAGCAATTTTTTCTTTCATGCTGCTTTCTATTGAAGCAATAGCTATTTGCCGCTCCTGACCGCCTGCACTAATCTTAGCCTGCAGTTCGGCAATCTCTTTTTCTTTTTCAGACAACAGCCGATCAAAGGAGCTCTTAGCTTTTTCCTCCGCAAGTGCCACTTCACTCTTCTGCTGGAGCTTGGCTTGTTCCAGCTTCTCATGAACTTCTTCATTAAATTCTTTTGTCCGTACCTGATTCAAAATATCCGCGTAACTCGCTTCATCAATTGTAAAGGTCGTACTGCAATGTGGGCATATTATTTTGTGCATAGCTGCTTTTCTCCCTCATAAAAATTATAACTGAGCATCATTCTCTTCTATAGCTTCTTATTCTAACATGAAAATTCTACATATCAAAATACGCTTTTCTTCCCAGTTTTCAGGATGAATTTCCCAGCTTTCTGCATGTTGTCCGCTCAATAAAAAAATGAATGGGACATAACTCATTGAGTCACATCCCACCATCTGCAATTTGGATAATTGGCAGTCATCCTTACTTAAAATTCGTCTGAAAACTGCCCGAGAGCCCGCTGCTCTTCCAGCATGAACCACCCGCTAACACAAACGTTCTTACTACTGTGCTTCATATTTGAAGCTTGGATCCACTTCCTGATCTAAGGCAGCAAAGGCTTCATTCATTCGCCGCTCAACTTCGGCAATCCCATCTTTATCCATTTTCTTAATGTCACTGATATCAATCGGGTCGCCGAAAGCAACAGTAACTCTCTTACGTTTTAACAAATCTTTAAATTTCAGCGGTCCTTGATAAACAGAAGGTACGATAGGAACCTTTGCCAGTTTAGCAATCAATGCCACTCCGCCTTTAAGCTCCGAAGAATGTCTCGTTCCACTCGGAAACATAATCAGACTTAGCTCCGTATCCTTTAACGTTTTAATCGGTGTTTTAATAGCACTTGGACCTGGTTTCTCTCTATCCACCGGAAATGCATTTGCATGCTTCAAAATAAAACTTAAAATTGGGTTTTTAAACAATTCTTTTTTTGCCATAAAGCTAAATTTTTTCGGTGATCCTGCTACTGCTAAATGAAGCGGCTCCCACCAAGTTCTATGAGGCGCTACTAAAATGTAGTTTTGATTTTCTGGTAATCTGTCTTTTCCAACAAGATGTGTTCGTCCGTTAAGTATGAACAGAACAACGCGGACAACTCCCCGCATAAATGTAAAAAACATCGCTCATTCTCCTTCTTCCTGTGTTCGGTGACACGATGACCTCGGCTGATAAACTGTCTTATCCAGCTTTCAGTCTCCCCTCATAATACCATAGATATAATTTCCTGAAAATAATCTTTATCTGTTTTCAAAAAAACGTTTTTCAGCTTGCGAAACAAAGAAACACCTTGTATGATAGATATGCTTTGACTAGAAAAAGAAAAAGGAGGAATAGTATATGCTTCTGGAAGGCGAACGTATCGATCAATTATATGCTGATGATATCCAAATCATTCAGAGCAAAGAGGTTTTTTCCTTCTCAATGGATGCTGTACTGCTGGCAAATTTCCCTTCCCTACCAAAGAAAGGACTTATCGTTGACTTGTGTGCAGGAAACGGTGCTGTCGGGCTTTTCGCCAGCCGAAAAACCGCCGCTCAAATAAAACAAATTGAGCTGCAGCCCCGATTGGCAGACATGGGCGAGCGGAGTATTCAATTAAATAAACTAGAAAATCAAATGGAAATGGTTCAATTGGATTTAAAAGAGGCTCCTTCCATTATTAAACCAGATTCTGTTGACCTTATCCTCTGCAATCCTCCATATTTTAAAGAGCAGCCGGACAGAAAAACAAATCCAAACCCTTATTTAGCAGCTGCCCGTCATGAAATCCATACCTCTCTTGAAGAAGTAATTGCGGTTTCTGCAAAGCTCCTGAAAACAAATGGACGGCTGGCTATGGTTCATAGACCTGACCGTTTTCTTGATATCCTTGATTTCATGCAGTCCTTCAATATTGCTCCAAAAAGAATACAGTTTGTCTATCCAAAACCAGAAAAAGAAGCTAATATCCTTTTGGTTGAAGGAATTCTACGGGGGAAAAAAGATGGATTTCGAGTCCTTCCTCCATTTTATATCCAGGATAAAGCCGGAGACTATCACCCAGAAATGGCGGCCTTGCTCTATGGCAGATAAGCATTATTTTTATGTTCTTCATTGCCGTGACGGCAGCTTCTACGGCGGCTATACAACTGAACCTAAACGTAGAGTTGCTGAACACAATTCAGGAACTGGAGCAAAATATACTCGTGTTCCTTCAAGACGACCTGTCAAAATGATTCACTTGGAAGCATTTTCTTCCCGAACAGAAGCAACTAAGGCAGAATATCGCTTCAAAAAGCTAACACGCAAACAAAAAGAACGGTATTTGTCAGCGGCAGCTTTAGCCTTTACTATCCGCCCATTCGAAGAGAGTGATGCTGCTGCCGTTTCAGTACTAATGAAAAAAAACTTTTTAGAGATTAACAGTCAAGATTATCCTGAAAATCAAATGCTTGATTTGGCGAAGCACTATACTCCGCTAAAACTTCTGGAACAGACAAAAACTACAAATACCTATGTTGCTGAAGTAGGGGATACGATTATTGGAGCTGCCGGTATCAGCCCCTACTACAATTCGTTAACTGAAAGTATACTGCTAAGCTTTTTCGTTTCACCAGATTATCACGGAAAGGGAATCGGCACGGCATTATTCCAAACCATCGAAAACGACCCATTCTATAGTAGAGCAACTAGAATAGAGGTCGCAGCCTCTCGAACTGCTAGAGGCTTTTATGAGCGCCTTGGCTTTCAGCTAAAAAATCCAGCTCATCCTGAAAATGAGCTTGGCTACATCCAAATGGAGAAGCAAAAGAGAGGATGGGACAATAGTCAGAAGAAAATCTGATTATTGTCCTACTTTTTTAATTTTAGGGTACACAAAAAGCACACAGCCTTGTATGATTAAAGTGACCAAACCCAATCAAAAGGAGCGTGCTTTTATGTTTAAAGATTATACCATTAATCAAACGATTTTACCATTAGAGTTGGAACAGTTTATTCCTGAAACGGATGTCGCTTTTGCGGTTAATGCCTTAGTCGAAGCCATGCCGCAAACACTCTTTAATAAATTAGAAGAACAATTAGGCCGACCGGCCTACCACCCGAAGATGCTATTAAAAATTATTCTGTATGCGTATACTCAGCGTGTCTTTT